>NZ_JACAKI010000002.1:0-111430 GCF_030326445.1 Myroides sp. DF42-4-2 | reverse complement strand
TCAATAAACTCGTTATTATTTGTAATGTGCTCAATAAACTCAATATTGTCACCTAACTTGGTAATAAACTCTTGGTTGTCCACCAAATTCGTAACGAACGTACTGTTGTTGGCAATTTCTGCTACGTCTAAACGAACAGCATTGTTGTCTGAGTCTGTAATAATCAACTGATCGTTGAGCAATTCAAAACGAACGTTGGTCGTATTTAATGTAGACCAATCAATTTCGTGTTCTACGCCATGCTCATCGTAATACACAAATGTATTTGTAGTCGAATTGTAGTTTACATTTCCATAGGCTCCTTTTAGTTCCTTGATAATGTTCTCAATAAACTCGTTATTATTTGTAATGTGCTCAATAAACTCAATATTGTCACCTAACTTGGTAATAAACTCTTGGTTATCTACAAGATTGGTAACGAACGTACTGTTGTTGGCAATATCTGAAACTGCTAAATATACACTGTGACTTTCACTATCCGTAATCACTAAGGATTCCTCTCCATTTTTTGAGGGATTTCCTTCAATTGTAAATGTGTTGTTTTTGCGATCTTTGTATGTATCGCCAGAAAGTAAAGGTGTCCATTCATTAGATTTCCAATAATAAAACCCTGCAGTTAAATTCGCACTACCTGTGTGATATACGAGTAAACTTTCTACTTTTTCCCCTTCGATAGGCGAAAAATCACTTTTGTTTCTCAACTCTACTCGAGGAAGTAAAACTCCTTTTTTCAGCGCCACAATCTCCAATTGTGCAGAACTAGCTGCTTTTCTGGTACCGATACCAACTTGAGCCATTGCTGAACTACTTAACATTAGTACTACTAGTGGGATTAATCTTCTTATCATATCCAATTTTTTTGTTATACAACTCATAAAATCTTGTTATACAAATTTACAGCTATTAAATATATTCTTATAATAAATCTTAATATTTACAAATAAAACAAGCAATAACACAAAATAATTAAATTATCTTCATGTAATTGATTAGAAAACAAAGAAAACGCATAGCGCCAAAAAAGTTAATTATTCGCATATAATCACTTTTTTAATGAATTAAATCTTCTTAGCAGAATAAATTGAAAAACAAGGAATTTTTGAACAAAAACAATCTCAAAACGAGTAGGTCAAAAAATAAAAAAAAAATAAATTTTTCGCATCGCCATTTTTTCTCTTTATAGAGAGAAGTTACACATTATGCATTTAAAAACGTCAGACGTTGATGTTTTTAGAAGAAGTTCACCATATTCGATCTTTAGCTAAAAAACAACGAATTTGCTGTTATGCATGCATATAAAAATATACCTATTACGCTGTGCTTTTCAGCAGGAACAAAGTCGCAAAAAATGAATAGATCAAAAAAAAGGGAGCCTTTTTGGGACTCCCTTTGATCTAAACAAAACTATTTACTACTTTATAAACTTATATTTCGTGTATAAAAATTAAATTCTATGAGGTAAAACTACTTACAGATTCATAATAATGAATTCACTTCGTCTATTGGCTTCATGTTCTTCATCCGAACAATCTACCCCATTGCTACAACGGTTAATTAGTTGACTTTCACCATATCCTCTACCTGTTAATCGGCTCTCCTCAACTCCTTGACTAATCATCCATTTCATTGTTGCTTGTGCACGTCTCTCTGATAAACTCATGTTGTACTCATCATTTCCACGGCTATCGGTGTGGGAACGAACGTCTAACTGAATTTTTGGATGTTGTAGTAATACATCGACTACTTTTCTCAATTCAACTTGCGCATCCGGGCGAATAGTTGCAGAATCAAAATCAAAGTGGATTGGAGATAATTTCAATTTCTTAAATAAGTCATCTCCTTTTTCAATCAATTCAATTTCAATATTTACGCGTTGTTTAACATCGCGATTCGTATCTACCGTAAACTCTTTTGAAAAATAACCTTCTTTGTTCACAAGAACGCGGTATTCCCCTCCACACACTAATTTATCTGTACTATAATACCCCTGTTCATTCGTGTAAACTTTGTCAATTAGCTTGTTGTACATATCGAAAACTTGAATTTCTACCTCTACAATTCCTCCTTTAGAATCGACATCTGACACAAGCCCCTCCATGATTTGATAGCAGGGTTTTTCAACGAAGAGATAGATATCATCTGCGCCGTATCCTCCAGGTCTGTTCGAACTGATGAACCCTTTTTTCGTATTTGCATCAATATAAATTCCAAAATCGTCATAAGGGCTGTTGATGTCTGGTCCTAAATTAACAGGAGTTCCTATCTTTCCATCTGCATTGATCTTAGCTTTATACAAATCTAATCCACCAAATCCAGGATGTCCATCACTGGCAAAATAGAGCACATAATCTTTAGAGATAAACGGTAAAGTTTCTCTTCCACTGGTATTGATTTGTGTTCCCAAATGTTCTATTAAACCAAAGCGACCTGTCTCAAAAACACTTACGCGAAACAAATCTGACTGTCCTAGACCTCCTTTTCGATCTGAGACAAAATACAACCACTTCTCATCTGGAGTTAATGCGGGATGTGCCGTATTGTACTCGTCTAAATTGAAGGGTAACTCTTCTACTGCTCCCCAGCTTCCATCGGCTTGCTTTCTCGCTTTATAAATTTTTAGCAAAGAAGCTTCATCTTCATTGTATTGGGCGCGTTTTCCTCCTTTTGTCGATCCATAATTACTCGTAAAGTACATGGTTTTACCGTCTTTAGTAAAAACAGCGGTCCCCATATTGAGTTCCTTAGACGCTATTTCTTTGGCAAATAACACAGGCGCTTCAAAACTTCCATCTTCACCGATTGTAGTTGCATACAATTTAGTAAAATGTTGATCCGTCCAGGAGTGCACTTTATTCTTCATTTGGTCATTTGCACGAGAGGAAGTAAAAATCAAACGATTCTCAAGCAAGGTAGCTCCATAATCTGTAAAGGCGCTATTAACTGTCAAGTTAGCTATTGTAAAACGAGAAGCTGGCAAAGTTTGATTCACGAGTTCTTCATTGGTAATAAACAATTGAGAACGAGAATCTGAAGCCTTTAATTGGGCAAATTGCTGCAAAATTTCATCCGCTTTTTGAATGAAATTCATCGATTTAAGCGTTTGTCCGTATCGATAGTAGTATTCTTTGTCTAGGCCTGCGAGGTCCTTGTCCTCATAGGTACCATTAAACAATTCGTCATACCATCTGAATGCTTCTTCAAACTTGGCATTGAAGTAATAAGAATCTCCTAATTTACTAAGTATAGAGGCATTCACTTGTCCTCTTGCGATCATCTCTTCATACACTTTGATCGCATCTACATAAGCAAACGTATCAAATTTGTGATCTGCTTTTCGCTCCTTTCTAGTTTGTCCTATACTAGGTAAGCTGAACAAAATAAAAAACAGCACAAAGCTATTGAATATATATTTTCTAACCATAACTGCTTTCGTTTAGAAGAATCGTGGAGCGATTTTTCTCTTATTATTACTAAATAATTCGAACTTCATGAAGATTTCATGAGAACCAGAGTGGTATTTCGCCAATTTACTAGTATCGGCATCATAAGTATAACCAATAAACAAGCCATCTGTTACCTGAAATCCAGCTAATCCACTTACAGAAGCATCCCAACGATAGGCAGCTCCAACGGTAAATTTCTCATAAAGCAGGAAATTGGCTGTTAGATCTACTTGTAGAGGAGATCCTGTCATCACCTTGACTAAGGCAGCAGGTTTAAATTGTATCTCTGGGTTAATCTCAAACACATAGCCCCCCATAAGGTAGAAATGTGCTTTCTCTTTCATTAGTTTGTAATCACTATGGTTGTATATATTACTAGACAAGATCGTTGGTGCTGAGAGTCCTACATAGGCTTTATCTGAATATAGATAAACCCCAGCCCCTACGTTTCCGGAAAATTTACCAC
Organism: Myroides sp. DF42-4-2; assembly: GCF_030326445.1. NCBI lineage: Bacteria > Pseudomonadati > Bacteroidota > Flavobacteriia > Flavobacteriales > Flavobacteriaceae > Myroides > Myroides sp. DF42-4-2. Next base: position 107,521 of record NZ_JACAKI010000002.1, on the reverse strand, counting down.
TGATATTGTCTGCAGCAACCGGATCTGTACCATCGTAAATTTGTAATTTGTTGTAGTCCACATCTAGTAATGATCCAGTTCCTTTCAATCCAAAAGCCAACTTATAGTGGTAGTTCAATTCTACGGTATACGCTAAATCAACTGCAAAACTATTTTGATCAACAATCCCTAAGCGGTCATTCTTAAAGTGAAAGCCCATCCCTAGGCCCGAATCATTCAATGGAGTCGTTCCTGATAAATACGCTGTTTTTGGTGCACCATCAAGTCCTACCCATTGGGTGCGATACAAACCAAAAAGCTGTAAATTACTCACACTACCCGAATAAGCAGGGTTGATCGCCCCAGGGTTATACATGTACTGTGTATATTGAGGGTCTTGTTGTGCAAAAGCGGAAGGAACAGAAATCAAACCTAAAATTGCAAAAATTACACTGTATATTTTATTTTCTATTTTCATCTCTTGCCCGTTTAATTATTTTCCAAATGGAGGTTAGCGGCTTTCTTTATCATGCGACTGCCATTAGCATCAGTGTACTCATAGGTAAGTACATAATAGTACGTCCCACTAGGTAGTTTACTCCCTTTGTCTATCGTAACATTTCCTTCAGAATAGCCTCTAAATACGTTACTACTTCCATCTCCATTAGGATCATACCCCTTAGTTTCATAAACGCGTGCTCCCCAACGATTGAAAATTTCAACTTTACTATTCGGGTAATGCTGGATATTGTCGATAATAAAATAATCGTTTTTACCATCTCCATTTGGACTAACCATATTGTAAATCACAATACCTCCATCTAATACCCAATCTTTCTTCACTGTTGCTAAAGTGAAAAATCCATACCCTTTCACAGTCGCTACAGTGGTTACTTCGCGCGATGACATATCTACAACTCCTCCTTCATCTACCCAAATCTGTTGCTTGTCGTCCCAACGCACAATGTGCAAATCTTCTTCTGGTGTTTTCAAAACATCAGCATCTGTAGTTGATTCATCCCAACTTAAAGTTAACAACACATCACTTGTATTGTCTTTTCCTTGGTCAATCAACCAATATTCCTTTGTATTCAGTGCTTTTATCACCCCTACTTTAGTCGTACGGGACTCGAAAAATGCCTGATCATTATAGATATATTCGCCAATAAACGCATCTTTACTGCTCTTAGGAGCCGAGATACGCGCATAGCGATATTTACCCTGATCTCCAATTGGATAGGTAAATATGTCTTGCCCTATTTTTTCAATAACTCCATCAACATGTGCCTCATTGCGGACATTCAATGTGGTAGATCCATTTTGAAAGGTCATCATACCATAAGATACCCCTGTTAGTGGATTTACTGCAGGATCAACTTTAACAATGCCCTCTTGAAAATCTGCAGCCCCATATATATCTATATTCTGCTTTAAATCAAAAGCAACACCTTGAACAGGATTGTTAAACTCCACATCGTAAAAAGATGCTATTCCGTTACCTGTCAGTTGTTTTACCACATTAGTTGTGCTATTTACGGTAAAAATAGTTCTTGACGTTTTATTGTTTTCAGTAATTCCATACCAACCATCGTTGATGAAATGTTGAAAATAAACCACAGTTCCGTCGTTGGTGACGTCCCCTGATTCTTGATTTTCAAATGTCCCCTCAAAAGAAATCAGATCTCCTGAAGACACAGACAGAATCCCTTGGTTGCTAATCAACAACGGGTCTTCTTGCCCATACATTATTAAACCACTACAAAATGCGGTTAATACTGTATATAAAATTTTTCTTTTTTTCATGCTTTTCTTTTTTGGTTCGTTAGTTTAGTTACACCGTAACCAATACTTACCTATCATATAAAGTAATCTGTAGTAGGAGTCATCGATGGTTATAGCGCAGGTACATGACTTGTCCTATTCCTGCTCCTTTTCAGTTTACTTTATTTTTTTTTCGTATACTTGAACAAGTAAAATACCTGTTCCGAAATTTTCTCTTCCATCTGTAAAGTCTCCAAAGTAAACTATTCCAGCACCTCCTTCGATATAGGGTAAAGTGGAATAAGTAAACGACATGGTATTGGCCGTTTTATTGACTACGATATCAGTAGCCTTACCCGTAACTGGCATAGAAGCAATGTAGTATCCATCAAAAGTAGTTCTTGTGTCAAAACTGGTATATTTTCTAGATCCTTCATCAAGCTCCTCCCTTCTGTTGTTAGCATTGTTTGTTTTCATCAACGTAATGCCCGCATAACTTGGAGCCGACCTCCACATGGTTACCGGAATATTGTATTCAATAGCTATGGCCACTTCAGTAAAAGGTTCTACCTCAACTGTAATATCTAAACCTAAACGGGAATAGCCCGCATTGCTTCCCCCGGCATTTACCACCTCAGGGTCTATCATCTTGTAAAAGATATCTTTTGCTTCATAGTTATCCGCCCCTTTAGGGATATACCCTAAATCGCCATTTTCATTGGCTACTACTACTTTGGTTGAAGGTAGTGTAGTGTTAATGGCACGAAGGCGAACTTCTCCGTCTACATCCAAATCCGCTTTAGGTTGCTTTACGCTAATTCCCACTTGCGCATAGGTCATTCCTGTACACAATAAAAAGCATACTACTTGTAAGAGTTCTTTTACCATCTTAATAATCAAAAACATTAATATTCATTGATCCTCTTCCCCAATTGTAATTATTTCCTGTTCCGCCAGCAAACATTCCAAATTGGGTTGGTGTACCTTTGGTTTCCCCATACATGCGGTAGGTTATCTTTATCGGAGTATTAGAGGGATTCTCAATCGCGTCATAATAGGTGTTGGCAACAGCTCTACCATTGGCGGTACCTGTTCCGATATAGGCGCTAGGTGGACTATAACCGCGACTTGCTTCATTTATAAAGGCTTCCGTAGCGGTATTGATTTGACGGCTTACATGTACCATCAAATTACCATTAGTACCAGTCATAACCGGAACACTATAGTGAAGTTCAATCAGAAATTTTGCATAAGGAGGAACCTCAATCGTAATATCTGCATTTAAATTTATCCGATTGGGTGCTCGAGCAACTATTCGCGCAGGCATTTTTGAGAAGTAACTCGTGCGATAAATAAAATTTCCCTCTTCTTTTACTTTTGCTCCTACATATCCTTCTTGATCCAAAAAAAGAAAATGATTGTATTCTTCTTGGCGATCACTTACATCAGGCAATCCACTAAACTTAGTTTGTACGTTGATGTCGAGGGCCGCTTCTGGCTGGGCCACCCCAATTCCCACCTGAGCAAAAGTTAAGGTAGACATAAGCAATAGGATTGCTAAACTATATTTATATTTCATCTTGATTCGTTCTACAGTGCTTTAAAAAATACCATGCTTGAGAATACACCTACACCAAAATTTTGGGCTGTAGCGGTATCACTAAAATAAAAGGAAGCCACATTTGCATTCTTACTTTCGATAAAACCTTGGAGTGAATAGGTCACACTTTCGGTAGCAGAAGTAGTATTTTTAACAACATCTACGTATTTCCCATCGATGTAAGAACCGCCATGAGAAGTAGCATTTGGAACACTATAGGTGGAAGGAAAAGTAAATTTTCTCGCCCCCAACGGCAGATGTCCTTCTTTACTAGAGATCAATTTGATTCCCGCATAGTCGGGCAACGTAGCTATTGTATTGGGTAGTTTATATACCGGAATATTATAGGTGAGCACCACGATGATCTCACTAAAAGGGGGAACATCAACAGTTAAACCTACCCCTAAATCAACACTTTGATTCGGTTCCACCAACACTGGAGGTACGAATTGCTTTTTCAAACCATCATAGTAAAAGCGTTCTTTAACTACTTCTGAAGCGGTTAAATTACCCGCATCATCACTTGAAAGTTGTCGCGATAACGCTCTATTATTGTCTAGATTTTGAAAGCGAACTGTTCCTTTTACTTCGAATTCTTGCGTTGGCTTACTAATTCCAATTCCAACTTGTGCATGTGAACACATGCCTATCAGTAGAAAAAAGGAAAAAATGGTCGTGTTTAATTTTTTGCTCATAATCCTATTCGGTATAGAAGAAAACCTATTTACTGCCTTGTAAAATAAAAGAGAAGTCTCTTTTTTAACACAAACTAGCATCCCTTGTACAAAACAATAAATAGGTCTCTTTATTTCAGTCAATTTGTTCGTATACGTTGTTTCTCTTATTTGATATATTCTAAGATCAAATAGTAAGATCCTTCAGGATACACTGTAGTTAAAGAGTTAGCTACACCAATAGTTATCAAAGTCTGACTACCAATGATTTCTTTACTTACAATTCCTTCGTTAATTGCATTAGTCGCTTTATTGATTAGACGAACTTGCAAAATAACCTCGTTAAGCACTTCATTAATTAGCACTTCATTTGTTTTTTCAGCCAATGTAATATCCCATACGCGTTGTGCAATTTTCTTATTTGTGCCCAACCATTTTTCTTCTTTGATAGTCTCATCATAAGTATAGTCAACGATTGCTGCTGATGTTGCCTCATTAACAATTGTTTTAAATACTTGGTTGTCTCCTAATTTGGTAACAAACTCATTGTTCTGTGCTAAATGAGTAACAAACTCACTGTTCTCTGCTAAATTGGTAACAAAAACCTCATTCTTCGCCATGATCTCTCCTAAGACATCCATAGACACTTGGAATTCAACATCATCTGTATCAGTGATAGTCAAGAACTCCGTTGTTGCTACAAACGATTTGATTTTTGTATTTCCTAAAACATCCCAGCTAATTGCAACTTCATTGTATTCCTCGTCATAGTAGAAGAAGGAAGCACTTGTTACGTCATAACCAACGTTTCCGTATTTTCCTGTTAACTCCTTGATGATGTTTTCAATGAATTCGTTATTGTTGGTAATTTTAGTTACAAATTCAGCGTTTTCAGTTAATTCAGTAATAAACTTCTCATTCTTAGTTAAGTTCGTTACAAAGACATCATTCTTCGCCATGATCTCTCCTAAAGTATCCATAGACACTTGGAATTCAACATCATCTGTATCCGTGATAGTTAAAAACTCCTCTGTTGCAACAAACGTTTTGATTTTTGTATTACCTAAATCATCCCAGCTAATTGCAATTTCATTGTATTCGTCGTCATAGTAGAAGAAGGATGCACTTGCTACATCATAGCCCACGTTTCCGTATTTCCCTGTTAACTCCTTGATAATGTTATCAATGAATTCGTTATTATTGGTAATATTAGTTACAAATTCAGCGTTTTCAGTTAACTCAGTAATAAACTTCTCATTCTTAGTTAAGTTCGTTACAAAGACATCATTCTTCGCCATGATCTCTCCTAAAGTATCCATAGACACTTGGAATGCAACATCATCTGTATCCGTGATAGTCAAAAACTCCGTTGTTGCTACAAACGATTTGATTTTTGTATTTCCTAAAACATCCCAGCTAATTGCAACTTCATTGTATTCGTCGTCATAGTAGAAGAAGGAAGCACTTGCTACATCATAGCCCACGTTTCCGTATTTTCCAGTTAACTCATTGATGATGTTTTCAATGAATTCGTTGTTCTCTGTAATCTTATTTATAAATTCACTGTTGTTGGTAATATGCTCAATAAATTCAACATTATCACCTAATTTTGTAATAAACTCCTGATTTTCAGTTAAGTTAGTTACAAACGTCGTATTATTTGCAATATCTTTAACTGCTAGAGAAACACTATGTCCTTGCGTATCCGTAATAATTAATGATTCCTCATTAGTAACGGTATCCATTCCAAGAACGAAAGTGTTGTTTTTTCTATCAACAAAGGTTGTTCCTGAAAGCAAAGGCGTCCAGCTATTGTCTTTCCAATAGTAGAAACCAGCTTCCATTGTAGGAATACCAAGGTGATATACTAATAAACTCTCTACCATTTCACCCTCAATAGAAGTACGGTCAGTAAGTCCATTTAACGTTAAGCGAGGAAGTAAAACCCCTTTATTTGATGCTACAACATCTAGTTGCGCAGCGGCTGCTGCTTTTTTAGTACCGATACCAATTTGAGCAAATGCTGCTCCACTTAACATAAGTGCGACGAATGGAATAATTCTTTTTATCATATTCTATTTATTGATTTATTTAACTTTTAATTTTCCTTCACAAAGATACCTCCATAACATTATATTCAACAACACCTTGTAAATATTACGAATAATTTAATTATTTAGTTAAATTAAAAGTTTACATTTTGATTTTATTGATTTTTATTAATTTTAACACAAAGTCAAAAACCACAGTTTTAATCGCAAAAATTCACTACAGCTAGCTAAAAAAATCTAGCATAAAGAATAGTAGGTATTTTTTAGGTACAGTTTAAGTAACACAATCACAAAATGTAGGGGAGTAAAAACGAAAACAAAAATTAATTTTTCTCATCGCTTTTTAGAAGCAAACCCCTTAAAAAAAACAGCTTTTTCAAAAAAAAACGTTAGGTAAGTGATAATTTTACGTAAAACCAATCAAAATTGTCTCTTAAAAAAATGATTGGATTGGAATGTAACTGCATGAACTAGCCACCTGACAACAAACTACTGTTAAAACAGTACGTTTTTATCAAGATAGAATGCTTTTTCTTTAACTAAAGAACAGCAACGCTAAAACAAGGTGATGATTCTGTATAAGTCAGGTAAGTTTAAAAATCCTTACCCCTTTATATCGGCCGGATTACACAAGAAATGGCAAAAACGGCGATACGTTTCATGCTAATCTAACTTAGTAATCCGTCAGATTCTTAATATTAGGTAAGAAAGCTCCGCGAATACAAAAAACTTCTCTTACATCTTTAGGCTCAACCGAGAAATTTTCAAAAGCAGGGTTATCACTTACAAATAAAAGTTCGCCTGTTTCTGTGTGACGTTTAAATCGATAACACAAAATTCCTTTGCCCTCTACAACTAATAAATAAATATGCCAGGGTTTCATTTCAGTTAACTCAATTTGTTTTGTCAACACATAAGAACTTACCTTAATCGTAGGGTACATATTTTCAACCCCAATTTGAAAGGCCATATCAATTTCTTCTTCCGTTGGAAAAACACAACTCGGTGAGGTTCCACAACATTTTTCCGGATTGAGAAAATATTCGATATGGTGATCGACCGAAATCATCTTTACTCTTCTGTTTTCCAAATCAACATTGAGTACAGAATTGGGATGAGCCAAAAACAAATCGTTTAAGTCGATTTTGTGTTTTTTACACACCTCTATTATTTTATCATAACGCAAAGTTTCTCTTACTTTCCAAGATGATAACGTATTCGGTTTTATACCTAACAAGTTCGCTAGTTCTAAATCGTTCTTGTAACCGAGTAGTTGTTTTAATCTTTTAATTACTTCGTTTGCTTGTAACATAGTTTTTTTCTTTTCTCTTTTTCTCTTTTTGTATATGGAGAATATTGTTCTATTCTCTAAATTCCAATTATCTTGCCAAAAAAATCGCACACCTTGCATTTATGGCAAAAAAATAGGTAAAAAAAATCAAATTAAATTACAAACAACTGATTTTCAATTATTTATAATTTTATTTATTTATTTTATTTAACTTTTTTTTAAGATTATTTTTTTTCATTACGCAAATAAATAAGGCCAAAAAATATATTCCAAACCTAAAAAAAGGCTTCAAATTGAAGTAAATCGCAAAATATCACTAAAACTTATCCTGTTGTATTCAGAATTGCGTATGTAACAGTATACTTTTTGGGAAGTGCAGTATGCGCCTCATACACCTAAACCGAAATGCCAGTACATACCCCTTATTGGCCTCTAGTTTATTATTATAAACAAAACAAACAAATTTAAACAATTAACAAATAAATCGTAGCATACATCTTATTTTTACCACTAACACTTTATTTTATAAGAAATATCATAATAATTAAACATAGTTTAATAAATAATAAACAAAGTATCAATTTATATTTATTCTAAAAACCCTAAAAACTAAAGATTTAGACGGTATAAATTCGCTAAATGCCATTTTTAACAGTAAACTCCATATACACCTTCACTTAAATCTCGTAATGTGAGAAAATAATCACAACCCTCGAATTTGAAAAATAAGTAGTAGCCCTATAAAAAAAGAGCCTCATTTTTAGATAAAACTCCCCAACAAGAAGCGAGTTTGTAAAAATCTGCTCCTATTTATAGCCAGAAAAGATGATGAGCAGCTGAAGTTTGTAGTTTTCCAAAAGTGTGAAAGCGAAAACAGTGCTAAAAAAAGTACTCCATTCAAAGTAAAACCAAGAGGAAGAGCGGTTTACAATACACCAAAGAAATTCCTCTCCTCTAAGCGCTCGTTTTACTCTATATTGTGCGACACATACTGCATCAGCAACAAGAACGTCTTATTGTTCCTATTTGTTGTTCTAGAACTCCCCTATCGCCCGCTTTGAAGTTACAAGCTATTTCCTTAGGGTTGAAGGCCGGAGGTATACAGTACACCTCCATCGTGAGTTCATGCCCCCTTTATTACAAACAACCGTATGAATAGACTCAGCTCGAACAAAACTCGAACGAAAGCAGGTGAAAACTATACGCATCCAAAAAAGAGGCTGTCTAAAAAGCCTAAAAAACAAAACCCGATTGCGCGGATTTTCAATCCGTGGGATCGGGTTTTGTTTGAGTCTTGTTCGGGTCATGTTCGAGTCAGCTTCGGTAAATCGAGGATAAACCCCCGTAAATACATAGGTTTACCGAAGAAGACCCGAAGAAAAGTGAAACCAAAGCAAACAAACAACTGAATAACAGCTGTTTGTGCTGTTTTTTGAAGGAAAAACAACACCATTTGTGCTATTGTTTACCAAATAGTGGAAAAACGCGAAAGGGGTATTGCTGGTTGATTTCGACTGATGTAGGTTGATAGTGTATTCCCGATCGCGCGGATATGATAATCCATGCGTTAGGTATTTGTAAATCCGCGCCATCAGACGAAGCTCGAACAACAAAAGCCAAACACACCCCAAAAAAAAAGAGTGTCCATTGGGGACACTCTCTTTATCTAGTTCTATTTTATTTTAATTCGAAACTAATCGAAACGGAAGAATTTATCTCAATCTCACCAACAGCTAATGTTTGATCCATTTCGCCATCTGCTGTGGCTGATTTTAACGCATACATCGGTCTGAAAACAGGGGGTGGCATGGAGCCTCCACCATCAGTAACGCTTAGTACGCTACCTACTTGCTGTCCTAACGCCTCTGCATAGTCCTCCGCTTTTTTCTTCGCCTCTTTTACGGCTAATTTGCGCGCTTCTGTTTGATACGACGCCAATTGAGAGGATTTGTACTCTACTCCATCAATGCGATTGACTCCATTTGTCATCACTCCAGCGATTAAGGCTTCGTATTTTGACAAATCTTCTACAGTAACTGTAATCGTCTGAGTCGCTTGATAATAGTCTTTTTTATCGGTATAATCCGTATAGGAATAAAAACTTAAACGTTGTGTTTGAATGTTTTTTTCTGGAATTTTATTGGCTTTCAAATACTTTAAAACGCTAGCTACACTCGTGTCATTTGCTTTTTTAACTTCATCCGCCGATTTTCCTTTGTGTTCTATGCCTAAGCGAACAACCACCTGATCCGGTACCGCCTGTACTTTTCCTACTCCTTGTACTTGTATTTGTGGCACACTGCTAACCGCTGCGCTTTGCGCTTGGCCCGAAGCTCCTACTAATAGGGCTACGCTTCCTATCCATACTTTGTTTTTCATGCTCTCTTTTTTATACTTCGTTTATAACAAATATAAAAATTCCAACGGGCATAAATCGTACTTTTTTTGGATTAACGCAAGTTTAAGACAAACAAGGCAGTACTACCTCGCCGACGGTAAGCCGTTCCGAATCGACCCGTTTACCTTTTTACTATGAATAAAATATTAAAATAGGATTTACTGCTAGTATGCGTACTACTCACGTCAAAAGTCAATTTACCGTCATTGCTAATAGAAATTGTATTGGGATTGATAATGCTTTCGTCAAAATCCGTAATTACGTAATCCAATTCATTGCGTTGATATAGGCGATCAGTTCCTGCAATTGGCAATACGTCGAGGGTATAACCTGGGTTTGATATAAAATTAGCATTTAAACTACGGGTAAACTGTCTTTCATATTCTGCATATAAATCGACTTCTTTTCTTTGGTTGGCTTGAATAGAAATATTAAACGAAGGCAGGTAGAAGAAGTAGTTAATATTTTGAACGATGTCTTCTGTAGGTAAATCTTGTTTTTCCCACTCCACTCCATTCCAAATATACATTCCCTTTGTAAAACCATTGGTTGTACTGAGGTTATATACTTGTAGTCCGATATGTTTTTCTTTAATCTTAGAGCTTGCATTGTTTACCCACTCCGCATCTGTTGTTGCAATAAAAGGCTCTAATGTTGTGCTATTTACCAACAGTACACGAGGCAATAAGAGTCCCCCAGTTGTAGCTGTTTCGTTATTGATGCCTGGCGTAATTCGATCCTTGATATCCAACAGGGCAGCGCGATTGGCAATACCTTCTGAACCAATAGTAACTTGCGCCCATGCTGTAGTGGACAAACCAACTAAAGCGGTAAATAAAACGATGATATAAGTGGTTATTTGTTTCATTATAATTGATGTTTTTATTCGAATTGTTATTGTTTTTCTTTTCCTTTATGTACAACAAGATAAATGTTTAAGAAGGACGATGAATCTGGGTTTATATTGTGAACAGTATACTCCATAACTCCTTCATCACTAATGCCGTGTATGGTTATAATATTCGGATCATAATGGGTAACGACGTAATCTAATTCATTCCTTAGATACGTATTGCTAGACAAGAATGCCCCTTTATTTGGTATAGTCGTAATAAAGTAATTGGCATGCATATTCTTCACATATACTTGATACAGGTCAACGCTCAATCGTCTAGTAGAAGCATTATAAGGATCAATTAATGGTAAATTGAAAGCTGGCAAAGGAAAGACAATGCGATTAGGTTCACGTATGATCAATTCTTTCATTACCTTTTCCCATTGGGTGCCATTCCATACATAAGCTCCTGGTTGAAAGGCCGTCGTACTACTGAGGTTATACACTTCTAACCCGATATGTTCTTGCATTAATTCACTTTTCTTCCCTGCATCCGTCCATTGGGCATCATTTGTATTTATAAAAGGCTCCAACGTATGCAAATCCACTAAATTAACGCGTGGCAACAACAATCCGCCAACGGTGGTCGTTGTATTATCGCTTGATGCCTTTTGACTTTTGAGATCCAAAAGCGCAGCGCGTTCGTTTGTATGTTCCATACCAATGGTTATTTGTGCCTTCACTGCTGTGGTAACACAAAACAACAAACAAAGTATTCCTATTTTATATTTCATTATCATTTTTTTTAGGGTTGTTCCAAACTAGTATTCCACATTTTTTAAATTGTGATTGACAGGTAAATAACAACTGTACACAACCGTATACACCGATTTTTCTTCCTCTGGAATTGGTTGTCCTGAAGTGTCTAATGGACGTACGCGAATCAGATAGTTTCCTGGTTTTTTGAAGTAGTGTCTCAATTCACGAGCACTCGGAATAATTTCTGCCCCTCTTCCTTCTCCGAAATCAACCTCTATATAAGAGGAGTTTGTATTCAGTACAAATACGGCTTCTTCACCTACACAAAGGGTTGAAGGACCATCAAATCCCAAAAAGAATGAGGAAGCAAAAGTAGGCAGTCCCAATCTGGTTCCAGAAATTCCATCACCTCCCTGTTCGGGAGTTCCACTATTTCCAGTCCCTGGTGATAGATTTTCTAAGGCATATATTTGCGTAGTCAAAGGCTCATTAGGTGTTTCAAACATATACATCAACGAAGTCACAGGCTCGTTAATATTACTAGAGCGCATCATGGTCATATACATTCGCATATCCGGGCCTAATTGCATGGCTCCAGGCCAACCTATACGGGTGGAGGTTCTATAGGTTTTTAAAATACGTGTATCTCCTTGTAACAATTTTTCAAATTCAAAAACATAAGCGATGATTTCTGAATCAATATTCGTTCCTCCTGTTGCAGCTGTACTGATGTATAAGTATTTCCCATCAGGCGAAAACTCCCCTCCGTAGGTTTGAAAAACAGGGCGAGGATAAGGAATAAAAGCACGATAATGGTTCATATTGCTAAAAACCCCTGTTTCATTGTCAAACTCTCCCCAAAGAAAATCGTCCTTTTCATGGAGCATTAAGGCAAAATGATCGCCTTGAGGAGATATTTTGAGATAGCCGTAGGCTCTTTCCGTTGCAGACATTTTAAGATTTGGAATTTCCGATACAACAGGTGTATTGGAAACACCGTCCTCTGTCACTAACCAAGCGACCAAATTACTCGGTTTCAACCTTCCTGCTCGATCAACAGCGACAATCCAGTAATCTAGACCATTGGCGTGTCTTGTAGCCATAAGCGATTCAGAGAAATTTTCTTTTACTGTTCCAGGAGGAAAAGTGAATTGGCGATTCTTTGGCAACACAATTCCGCCTGCTCCTCCATTTGCTTCACTGTCTAGTATACTATAAGCAAATCCACTAGTAGTATCAGTCGCCGTTCCAATCGTAATGACAATATATTGGCTTCTGTGACGAGGATAAGGAATAACAACCCCTGCTTGAGCGGCACTATAATTACCTTCTAAGTCAGTGGCTCCAGGAACAACCTCGTGATTGCGATTGTAAATCGTGCTTCCACTAGAATAAAACATTAAATTCCCACTTGGGTCAGACAACGTAAAACAACCTTCCCTTGTGCTCATTGGAAACATTTCTGGTCGTTCGCTCACTGGCTCATAGCGGGTTGGAATACCCGTTAGCTGCACTTTGCGATGTGGTGCATTCATTACATACGCTTCAAAGGTTTGGGTGCGATTCCAAGTAATTCCTTGACCAGATCCATAAAACCAGTTAAAAGCTTCTCGTTGTGCTTGTGTTGATAAGCTGATCAACAGAAATACAACAACAGTATATAGGTGTATTTTTTTCATTTTCATTTTTTACGATTAACAGACTATTCAACGATAACCTTGTGAATATTAGGATTCACAGGTATCTCAGGTGACACAGGAGCCGTACATGCCTCTACAACAACATCGATCTTTTTATCTTCATCCGCTGTTGGCACATAGCCACTTGTGAAAAATTCTACTTTAACTTGGTATACCCCCGGAATATCATAAGTGTAACTCGTTGTTAAAGTACCTGCCCTTGTCGGTATTCGTACAAATTTTGGCGGTTTTCCGTCTCCAAAATCCCAATACGTTATATCTGCTTCAAGGGATTTAAAGCGAATATCTAAGGTATAATCGCGTTCTACATCTCTACAGGCTTTTTGGACTTCTTGCGTCATAATGCGATTTTGAGCACGCCCAGCCTGGCGGTCCGGCAAAGCTTCGTAATACTCCATCCGATCTTCCGCATTTAAGCGGTTTAATTCGGCGATTTCTAACTCTTTTTGCGCCTGAATTAACTCAGGAGTCAGCCTTGTCGATGACTGCTGCCGAATAACAACAGTTACGTCCTTTTCTTGTGCATAGCAGGCACTTTGTCCAGGAAGACAAATAAAAATTCCTCCCATAAGGAAGAATAATAGACTTTTTTTCATAGTAATTTTATTATGATAGTTGATAGGATAACACTTATTTTTCACGTCCACAGCAAGTGGTGATTGATGTTGATTTTTTACGCTAAATACCTATCAGCTAATGAACAACGAAATTACTACTTTTTTTTACCTTTTAATGACACCGAAAAAGCCAACACTAAGAAATTAAGGCAATTACAGTTACAACATTCTACACAAAAGGCAAAAAACAATATTCGCACCTCGTGGATTTTAAAACAATCGCCTTATTTATACTTGCTTTTTGCGATATGAATACCCTAGTACTTACTAAAAAACGCAACCTAAAAAAAACGGTTAAGACGGATAAAAACCACCCTATTTCACCTATTTTTTTATAAAATTTATGTTTTATTTAACATAATTGAGCGTAAAAACAGCTAAAATTCCATACGAATTATGCTGCATATTTTGAAAATCCCTCTCGTTTAAAAGTTAGACTTCTAGCTTTTAACCTAAAAAAAACTAAAAAAATGAAAATTTATAAAAATTAACACAGAAAAAGTTAGTATTTACCGCAAACCATGGCCCACAGTGCGATTAGCCGACAAAAACCAAGTTGTAGAGCAACTGCGGTTGCTAAGGGCTGTAGTAGTTGGATTCCCCTTGTGAGAAAAAATAAACAAAAAATCTTCTACCAAACAAAAAGACCGTTCTTAAAGGGCTTAGGCATACTAAAAACTAGAGTTTGTTTGTGCGCACCATAAGTAAGAGTAGCGCGATGGGTATCAAGAGTAAAAAGATCAAAAACGCTTGTTGTTGCAAGAGCATAGGATAGCGAACTAGGGTAAGGACTAAACCACCAATTGCCCCTCCAAAATGAGCTGCATGCCCTATATTGTCACTGTTCTTTTTCATTCCATACAGGCTGTACAACAAGTAGGCAATCGCAAAAATATAGCCTTTAATTCCAATGGGAATAAAGAATAAATACAATTTTAAGTCGGGATACAGCAATATAGAAGCATATACCACACCCGTAACACCACCTGAGGCCCCTACTGCGTAGTATTGGGTGCGTTTTTGATACAATTGATAGGTCAAGATATTGCCAATGGCGATACTCAGCATATAGATCAAAATAAAGTAAAAACTCCCACTAATAGCTACGACAATACCTGCAAACATATATAGGGTAAACATATTGAAAGCGAAGTGCATCCAATCTACATGCAAAAAACCAGAAGTAATCAACCGATACAGCTCACCCTTTCGTATGCGATCTAAGTCGAAATTGTACTTGCTAAAAAAAGAGTAGTCTTGCAATCCTTTATACGTAACGAGTCCCGTTGCAACCAAAATAACTAAAATAATTGGGGCTATATCCATCTTCTACCGTTTAAAATCCATCCACCTCCTTAATTTATGTGTGGATTAACGGGCTAAAAATAGTCTAAATCCAGTATCTTTGCTAGTAAATTATACCAAAAAAATGAAGTTAGTAATCTACTATATCGCTTATCCTATTCTCTGGCTTATATCGAAATTACCATTTCCTATCTTTTACTTTGTATCTGATTGCTTTTTTGTACTGCTCTATCACATCGTGCGCTACCGCCGCAAAGCGGTAACCGAAAATATAAAATTGACGATGCCACACTTATCGGATCACCAAGTTCAACAAACAGTCAAACAGTTCTATAAGCATCTGTGTGACATTTTCTTAGAAATGATTAAGACCTTTACGATCTCAGAAGAAGAGCTGAAAAAACGCTTTCAATTTACCAACCTTGACACCATACTCGAGGTGGAAAAACAAGGGAAAAGTGCGCTGCTCTTCTGTGCACATTACGCCAATTGGGAATGGCTCATTATTTTGGATAAATTCATCAGTTTCCAAGGATATGCGGTATATAAAAAACTGGCAAACCCTCACTTTGACAACCTATTCCTAAAAATACGCACCCGATTCAATACGCGCTTGGTGGAAATGAAAGAAACCATACGCGTAATCCGCCAAAATGAAGTCAATAAAAATCACGGAATATACGCCTTCATCAGCGATCAATCTCCGATGATTGGCGATGCCAATTATTGGCAAGACTTCATGGGGATTGAAGTTCCCGTTTTTACGGGTGGTGAAGCACTGTGTAAAAAATTTGACATGGTGCCTATGTACCTCAAAGTAGACTATGTGAAACGCGGGCATTATCAAGCGACATTCGTTCCTCTTTTACAACCTGGTGAACAAGTTAAAGAGGTACCGAATTACGAGCTGACTAACCGCTTTCTACAAGAAGTGGAAAAACAGATTAACCAAGCACCTGCTTACTATTTCTGGACACACAAGCGATGGAAACACCGCGGTAAAAAACCCGCCAATATTAAATCCTTTCACTAAAAAACACCTGAGTTATACGCTGTTTAAAATTTGCATTTTGTACCTTTAACTGAAATTACGCATATTATGACACATATAGAAAAGCTAAACGCAATACGCTCTTTAATGAAAGAGCAAAAGATAGACGCTTATATCATTCCGTCTTCGGATCCACATATTAGCGAGTATCTACCGGAATACTACAAGTGTATTGCTTGGACTTCTGGTTTTACAGGATCAGCAGGAACGCTGGTAATCACCCAGCAATTTGCTGGTTTATGGACCGATTCTCGCTACTTCGTACAAGCCCATGATCAGTTGGCTAATACGGGCTTTGAACTAGTAAAGCTACGCGTACAACATATGCCGGAATATGTGGAGTGGATTGCCACTCAATTTACAACGGGTGGAACTGTTGCTTTTGATGGAAACCTCGCTTCTTTAGCCGTGGCTAATGCCATTCAATCAACCTTGATTCCCCTCGGTTTTACCATTGACGGACATGTAGATTTACTAGCGCCTATTTGGAAAAATAGACCTGCATTACCAACAGAAAAAGCCTATACTTTACCTGTTTCTACAACGGGAGAAAGCACAGTGGATAAATTGGCGAAAGTAAGAGCTATCCTCAAGCAAAAAAGAGCTACTTGCCATATTGTATCTTCCCTAGATGATATCGCTTGGCTCCTCAATATACGCGGAACGGATGTTCCTTGTAATCCGGTAACCTTAAGCTTTTTTTATATCGATGCAGAAAAAGCTACCTTGTTTATCGATGAGACAAAATTAGACGAGGCCACCAAACAAGAACTAAACCGTTATGGAATTAGCCTTGGCGCGTATACAGCGCTACCACAAGCAATCGCTACAATTCCTGCAGGAAGCACTATCTTATTGGATCCTAAACGCACCTGCTTTGCAACCTATGACAGCGTGCCGTCTACCATTACAATAAAAGAAGACCTAAACCCTTCTACCTTGTTAAAAGCAATTAAAAATGAGGTTGAAATTGCCCATGAGAGAAAAGCCATGATCAATGACGGGGTAGCCATGACTAAATTCTTCAAGTGGATTGAAGAAAATGTTGCTTCAGCTACCTTAACCGAACTGAATATTGCCGATCATTTACTCCAATTACGCGCAGCTCAACCTGGTTTTAAAGACATCAGCTTTAATACAATTGCAGGATACAAAGACCATGGGGCACTACCCCATTATTCAGCAGATGAAAAGAGTAGCTACGACCTAAAAACAGAAGGTTTACTCTTAGTAGATTCGGGAGGACAATACGAAACAGGAACTACAGATATTACGCGAGTTGTTGCCTTAGGAACACCAACACAGCAGGAAAAAGACGATTACAGCATTGTATTGCGCGGTACGATTGAAGGTTCAATGGCCATCTATCCAAAAGGAACGAGAGGATATCAAATCGACGCCATTACGCGTAGACCCATTTGGGCTACCTTGAGAAACTATGGACATGGTACGGGACACGGTGTTGGATTTTTCTTAAACGTACACGAAGGACCACACGTATTTAACCCTACTCCAACGGATATCGCAATCGAAAAAGGCATGATCACCTCTATCGAACCCGGACTATACCGCGAAGGTAAACACGGTATCCGAATTGAAAACCTAGTTTTAGCCAGAGACCTTGAAGAAAATCAATTTGGTGATTTCATGGACTTTGAAACGTTGACTATTTGTTATATCGCTACGGACTTAGTGGATAAAAAGTGGTTGGAACAACCCCATATTGATTGGTTGAACCAATACAACGAATGGGTGTACAACAGCTTAAAAGATCTTTTATCACCAGAGGAAGCTGCCTGGTTAAGAGAAAAAACAAACGCTATTTAAGATAAAAAAAACCGCCTCAAAAGGGCGGTTTTTATATTATATCTCATTTTAAATCTGCCAATTGATCGGTGATTTTCCTACCTCAACTAAGTAGGTATTGATCTTGGAAAAAGGCTTACTCCCGTAAAACCCTCTATAAACCGACAAGGGAGAGGGATGAGCCGTTTCAATCACAAAATGCTTGTTGCGATCAATCATCTTTCCCTTTTTTTGAGCGTAACTTCCCCATAGCACAAAAACAACGTGCTCATGAGCACTGGCTACACGCGAAATTACCTCATCCGTAAATGTTTCCCACCCTTTTTTTTGATGAGATCCCGCTTTAGATGCTTCTACGGTTAATGTTGCATTGAGCAATAAAACACCTTGTTTCGCCCAGCTGGATAAATCGCCATGGTGGAGATTTCGAATGCCTAAATCGTCTTCTAACTCCTTGAAAATATTCTTTAAACTCGGAGGAAACTTCACCCCTTGATGAACAGAGAATGCCAATCCATTGGCCTGAAACTCACCGTGATAGGGATCTTGACCCAAAATCACTACTTTAACCGCTGAAAAATCAAGGCACTCCAACGCGTGAAACACCTGTTCTTGCGGTGGATATATCGTCTTTTCCTCTCGTTCTTGGGCAACAAATGCCGCTAATTTTTTAAAATATGGTTTGTCGAATTCATCCTGTAAAACCGAATTCCAACTTTTATTTTGTATGCTAAAACTCATTATTCTATATACACCGTTCTTCTATAAGAGACTACTTGGGACGCGTCTCTTGCTTCTATTAATATCTGATTGTATTCGTTTACCCCCTTCTTCGGATTGATAATCTGTTGACGAACCACCCAGAAAAACTCTTTCTTGTCTGGATCAAATTCAAATGACACAAAATCAACTGGTTCAAACTTCGTTTCGGTTTCTTTGGCTATTTGTAAAACTTTACACACATTCAAACTGTAGTCGATAGCCAATTTCTCCTCTGTCTCTGGGAAAGGCAAAGGTGAAATAATCTGTTGGTAGTCGTTTAATGCAATGCCTACACAAAAATTTACACCCGCTGTCGGTTGAAAATCGTAGTAAAAAAAATACTTCGTCATGCATTTCGCCATATCCACAACAGGATAACGGGATTCAAATTTACGAATACTATCGTACGCACTTATACTAACACCTTTAAACTTTAGCTTGCTCACCAGCTCTTCCCCTACTTTAGTTACCAAAAGCGCTTCTAAGTTTTTCTTTATCTCTGCAAATTCATTAGGCACCATAGTCATCGGTCTATTGCTATAATGATAGCCCGTCGAAGATTCTTCCGCATCAACAAAGTAATTGTAATAAGGACAAGGATCAATAAATAAATCACTTTGATAACTTCCCCCTATTTTTACTTTACTTTCAGCTAAACATTGGGCCTGTATTTGAAAAATACTTAAGAAAAGTAAAAAGACCGATAGATATAATTTCATGATATTAATATTTCATTAAGAAATCAAAAATATAAAACTTTTCAAATATTCCATGCGATTCAACATTTAATTTCTCAAATAGTGAATTGTTGCGGTAAGCTGTCCAACGTAAACTCTTCCTTCTCAGGTAAAAAAAAACAACATAAGAAGGTGTAGAACGACCTCTATGTTGTCTTTTTTTATTGTATTCTGACAAGTCATTGTGTATCAGATGATCTTGACTAGTTAGCTATGTTCCATTTATTCTCTGCCTCAGGACCACCCCATAGTAGGGTAGCAAGATGAGGGTTGTCTATAAAAGGGTTTCTATTTCCTTGAATGTCTGGTTTGCTTAAATACTCATTGCGCTGTATTTCAATGGTTGAAACGGGATCTGTTGCATTCCATTCCAAGAGCAAATCAATCATATTTGCATCGTTTTTATTGGGTTGACCGAGGGCCACATTTTTGGGCAAACACTGATCTGGATAGCGGATGTACATATAGAGCATCATACGCGCTACATCTCCTTTCCACTCGTCTCCAGGATACCATCCTCCTGGAACATCTCCAGCAGCTCCCGACCCTTGGGCAAATTTTTTATTGCCTCGTTGGGCATTCCACTGCACATCGGCAGGTCGGATGTGATGGGCATCTTCATTTGCGCCTGTGCTTGATTGTTCTAGCTTAGGCGTCCCCAACGAACGCGCATAGGTGTGCTCTCTATTCCATTGATGCTGTCGTCCTCCATGTTGATTCTTACCTCTAGCATAGGCATTTTTCCCCTTCAATACTCCTTTTTGACCATAAAGCAGGTAAACTTCATTGGCAGCCGGAGTGAGATCGGTAACCTTTAACACCTCCCACAATCCGCCATACGAAAGACGATGGGTGTGCTTTGCGCGAGTGAGATGAGTTAGATCAGCCTGTAAACTAGCCTGATCTTGATTAAAATTGACCTCACTATAGTAAGACGCAATAGCATCGGGAATAGCATAAATTGCTGCGCTTTGTTTCGTTGAAACAATGGATTGCATCTCATTTTTCGCTTCAGTGGAATGGGTACCTTTTTTAGTACATCCACAGCTCAAAAGCACAGAAGTAAACAAAACAACCGCCAAATACTTTCTCATCATCAAGGAAATCTCTATTATTTAACGCGTTCTAATAAGGCCATGTAAAAACCGTCAAATCCTGTTTGGTGAGCCAATACTTTATGATCCTTAATGAATTTGAATCCTTGTCCTTGTTCAGAAGCTAAGAATTTTTCAATCTGTTTCTCATTTTCAGACGGCAAAATAGAACAAGTAGCATACACAACTTGTCCGCCTACTTTTACAATTTTTGTATAGTCTTGTAAAATCTGCTGTTGCACTTGTTTAATTTCCTCTACAAACGCTGGTTGTAATTTCCATTTTGTATCAGGATTACGCTTGATTACGCCTAAACCACTACACGGTGCATCAATCAATACGCGATCAGCTTTTTCGTGTAATTTTTTAATGGTTTTAGTTCCTTCAATAATGCGGTATTCAATGTTAAAAGCCCCATTTCGTTTGGCTCTTATTTTGAGTTGTTTTTGCTTGCTCTCGTAAATATCCATGGCAATGATTTGCCCTTTGTTTTCCATTAACGAAGCCATATGTAGGGTTTTTCCTCCTGCACCTGCACAGGTATCTACCACGCGCATTCCTGGTTGAACACCTAAAAAAGGAGCCACCAATTGAGAGGAAGCATCTTGTACTTCAAATAATCCCTCTTTAAACGCATCTGTTAAAAATACATTCGCTCTTTCTTTTAGGATCAACGCATCTGGATATTCTTCAGGCTGAAGCGTCTCAATGTCCAGATCCATTAAAATAGCATGTAATTTTTTACGTGTTGTTTTTAAAGTATTCACGCGTAAAATAACTTGTGCTTGTTGATTTTGAGCTGCAATTTCTTTAGCCCATAGTTCTTCACCCAGTTCTTTTACCCCCAATTCATCCATCCAATCGGGAATCGCCTCTTTGAATTTTCTGATTTTACTTAGTTCGTCAAATCTACCTTTGATTCTGCGAAGTGGTGCATTTTCAAAATACTTCCAATCCGGCAAGTTATATCCTCTTAATACAGCCCAAACCGTAAAAATACGCCATGCATCATCGCGAGTATAAGGTTCCTTTACTTCTGCAATTTCGGTGTATAATCTCTTCCAACGCACGATTTCGTATATCGTTTCTGCAACGAATTTGCGGTCTGCACTTCCCCAACGCTTGTCTTTTTTCAAGGCACGCGCAACGACTTTGTCCGCGTATTCCCCTTCGTTGAAAATTAATAAGATAGAGTCAATAACGGTAAAAACTAAGTTTCTGTGTAATCTCATTATATAATTAAATAAAATAGCCTACAAATATAGGTCTTTTGTAGGCTAGGTTTGGTAGATTTTGCTATTTTTTATTTATAGCTTATTATTTGTCTTTATACTTTTTGAGTAATTTTCGATTAAAATCGTCTTCTGCTTTTTTGAGTAAGAGAATTTTTTTGTTCGATAATATCTTCTTACAATCAACAATAAACTGTTTTCGAACGGAACAATAGTCCTCTTCAAAGGTCTCTATCGCTTGTACTTTTTCTGTCGCTTGTTTTTCTGTTAGGTTTTCAATATCCTGAGTCTCATTAGATTTAAGATAATGAATAACCGCTGAATGTCTTAACTTGGATATCTTACTGTCATAGGTATTATAAAGTGGCCAAAATTTCTCAGCTTCCTCAGTTGTTAGATTCAAAACAGAGGTGATATGAGCTATTTTTAATGATTTTATTTGATCCGAGGAGTGCTGCTGCGCAAAACTGATAGACGAAAAGCTTAATAGGATAAGTAATAATAAAAATCTTTTCATAGTATAATTAGTCATTTAAGTAATAGTCAAGATCGATATTGGTTTGAACATACTCATTAATCTCATTTTGATTAATTTGAATGCTTTGTTCAAGTTCTTTAATGTCTGCTTCGTCAAAAGCCTGAATAAATTCGTTGGACAACGTATAGGAAGGGTTGTACTCTAAATACGTTTCTAAATCTTCATGGCTAATAGCGGCATTCAGTTGTATTTTGATAAATAAACCCACCCCTAGTAAAAGCGCTATGGTAGCAGCGATAGCAATAAAATAGGTCGGTGTGAATGGAATAATACCCTTTGACTTAGGTTTTTTCTCTGCGATAATTCGCTCAAAAAGACGCTGATCAAAGGATTCCAAGTACCCATCAGGTAGGTTGAAACCGTCTTTTCTATCGTTAGGTGCATTGTGGTTCGTTATCATTTTTATATGCTTATACTATTTAGACTGATTTTTTGCACAAAGGTTTAATGCGTTTGTAAAAATAATTCTATTTTTTTTACTGCGTGGTGATAGGAAGCTTTTAATGCGCCCACAGAGGTATCGAGAATTTCGGACATTTGGTTGTAGTCGAGTTCTTGAAAATAGCGCATTTTAAATACCAACTGTTGTTTTTCGGGTAAGGAAGCGATGGCTTGATGCAGTAAGGCTGTTGCTTGATCCCCGTTAAAATAGGGGTCAGCTTCCAGCTCATCTACTTTTTGTTGGTTGTATTCTTCTGATGTAATTTTGTTTAACCTGCTCTTTTGTTTTAAGAAATCCAACGCCTGATTGGTGGCAATTCGGTACAACCAGGAGGAAAGCTTGCTATTGCCTTTAAAACTTTCGATGTTTTGGAATGCTTTGATAAAGGTTTCCTGTAAAATATCATCCGTATCGTCGTGATCTAACACCAAGGAACGAATGTGATAGTAAAGCCTTGCCTTGTTTTGCGTAACAAGATCGCGAAATGCTGCCTCTTTCGTATTGGCATGTTGCAGTTGTTGTACGAATTGTTCTTCTTCAGATGCAGACAAGGTGTAATGTTTATTTTTTATAGGTAAGGTGTGAACGTAAAAATAGTAAAAAGCACGTAGGCAACGTTATAAATTTCGGAATATTTCGTTTCAGCAAGACAGAATGGAGTCACAAGACTACGTCAATGGGGAAAAACCTCTTACCTTTACGCAAAAAAATAGAAGATATGTTACGCACGGTTATTTTTGATATGGACGGGGTAATTGTAGATACTGAACCCGTACATCGTTACGCTTATTATTCACATTTTGACGAATTGGGTATTGAGGTAACTGAAGATATATACACCTCTTTTACGGGATTATCTACCAAAAATACCTATCAAAAAATAAAGGAACTCTTTCCGGTAGAACAAGAGGTTTCAGACTTAGTCTTGCGCAAACGCGCTTTGTTTAACGCTTCTTTTGATACAAAACCGGATTTGGAACTCATCGAAGGGGTAAGAAATCTTATTGTTAGCCTACACCAATGCGATATTGAATTGATTTTAGGGTCTTCGGCATCAAAAAGCACGATTCACCGCGTATTTAATCGCTTTGAATTATTTCCCTATTTCACACATATCGTAAGTGGAGAGGATTTTCCGAAATCTAAACCCGATCCTGCTATCTTTATCCAAGCGGCTTCGTTGGCAAAAGTAAACGACAAAGCACATTGCTTGGTGATTGAGGATAGCACAAATGGCATCAAAGCAGCCAATGCAGCAGGTATTAAAGTATTGGGATATAAGAGTCAGAACTCCAAACAACAGGATTATAGTACCGCTGATTTTGTTGTGGAATCCTTTTTAGACCTCCAACCCGATCAATTAATTCATTTGTTTCAATCCCTTTAGAATCTCAACGAATAGAAATAGGCTGTAGGTTTATGTGGAATAATTTTTATACTACGCTTATTTTTTTAATTTTGCATTCTTAATGAAGTTAATTCTAGCATATGTTTCATAGGTATATTAAATTAGGTATCGCAGCACTATTACTAGCAACGGCTGTTTGGCAATTTTCAGAATCAAATATTGGAAATGGAATTTTTCTCTTGTTCTTGATGGGGCTTGTTATACTCTTGTATTTTAAAAATGAGTTCATCCTATTGTCTTTCTTAAAATTGAGAAAACAAGATTTTGAAGGAGCAGAAAAATGGTTGAAGCGAATTAAAAATCCTGAAACAGCTTTAGTGAGAAAGCAAAACGGATACTATAATTACTTAATGGGTATTATGACCTCTCAAACCAATCTAAATGCTTCTGAAAAATACATGAAGAAAGCCATTGAATTGGGATTGAATATGGATCAAGACTTAGCTATGGCTAAATTGCAATTAGCGGGAATCTCAATGACCAAACGCAGAAAAATAGAAGCGACGAAGTTATTAAGCGAAGCACAAAAATTAGATAAACAAGGCATGCTAAAAGATCAAATCAAAATGATGAAGGAGCAAATGAAACGCCTTTAAATATAAAAAACCACTTGTTTTCAAGTGGTTTTTTTTGTTTCCTATTCTAAAGGAGAAAGCTTAGGAACGATGATTTACCTCATTCTTTTCTTTTCGAACAAACATCAGTTCTTTCACTTTTTCTTTGTCTTCTTTTTCCTTTGTCAGGTCGAACATCGTTCCAAAGACACGATCCCAAAACGTATTGCTCACGCCGAAGCCCAATTCTTCATTTTTATAATGATGTAAATGGTGGTTTCTCCATAAGGGTTTCATAAATTTAAACGGGGGTGCAAAAGCGTGAATGGCATAATGCATGGAAGCGTACAACAGATACCCTATGATAAAACCAGGATAGAAACCAAACGTATAGGGTCCTAGGAGTAAGTATTGCAAGCCAAACAAGAGAGAGGCAAGGATAATGCTCGGTACGGGAGGCATAAACAGACGCTGTCTATCACGTGGATAATGGTGGTGATTGCCGTGCATGATATAAGCAATACGCTGTAGATTTCGTTTTTCGCTAATCAGGTGAAACAAGTAGCGATGGGCTAAATATTCAAAAAACGTCCAGAACAACATTCCACCTAAAAAAAGTAAAATGAGGTTCTGAACGGATAATTGATAATCGGTATAACCTAAATAAACCACATACGACAAAAGTGGAATATACATCCCCCAGATTACAGCGGGGTGTCCTTTTGTCAACATTTCTAAATAGGGGTTTTCAAATAGTCTCGCTTGTCCTTTGTTGTTTATTTTGTCAAATTTCATATTTCTTAACTACTTTTCTAGCTAAGATAAAAAAAATTACCATTTTAACACAACACTTCCCCAAGTAAAACCACTTCCGAAAGCGGCTAAAACGACTAAATCACCTTTATTAATTTTGCCTTTTTCCCAAGCTTCAGTTAAGGCAATGGGCACTGATGCGGCTGTTGTATTACCGTATTTTTGGATATTATTGTATACTTGATCGTCTGAAAGTCCAAATTTTTGTTGGATAAATTGAGAAATTCTCAAATTCGCTTGATGTGGAATCAACATATCAATATCGGATACTGCTAACTTATTCGCTTCTAATCCTTCGAGGATTACTTCGCTGAATCGAACCACTGCATTTTTGAATACAAATTGGCCATTCATATGAGGCATATAGCTCAAATCATCTGGATCGTTGTCTTTCAAAATATCAGACACCCATCGTCCACCCATACCTGGTGCGAGTAGAGCTAATTCTTCCGCATGTTCTCCTTGGGAGTGAATATGCGTAGATAGAATACCGGATTCATCGTCAGATCGCGTTAAAATCGCCGCTCCTGCTCCATCACCAAAAATCACAGATACCGAGCGACCTCTAGTCGTCATATCTAATCCGGCTGAATGTACTTCAGATCCTACCACTAAAACCGTTTTATACATGCCCGTTTTAATGTATTGATCCGCAATAGACAGGGCATAAATAAACCCCGAACACTGCGCACGGATGTCCAAAGCAGCCACAGTATCTAAACCTAATTCCTTTTGCAAGAGCACACCTGGACCAGGAAAGTAATAATCAGGACTCAACGTAGCAAACACAACAAAGTCGATATCTTTAGCTTCTACTCCTGCACGCTCCATCGCCTTTTTAGCAGCTTTTACACCCATACCCGAAGTAGTGTCCTCTGCTAAAAGCTTATGTCTACGCTCATGGATTCCTGTTCGTTCAACAATCCACTCGTTATTGGTGTCCATTATTTTTGACAAATCGTCATTGGTCACTACGTTATCGGGTACATAGTAACCTAGACCCGAAATCTTTGATCTAAACATACTTATCTGATTTAATTTGTTAAAGCAAAGGTAAGTTTTTTGTGTATTGTAAAAAACATCCTCACAAAAAACGGTTTCTTTTTTAAATATTCCACGTATATTGCTCATATAAACTAAAACAAACAAAAAAATGAAGATTTTAAAAACTTCTTTATTCTCTCTTTTTTTAATTACATCTATGTTTGCACAAGAAAATGTAACCTATCAAAAGCCTTCACAAGAAATTTTGCAACTAGCAGAATTCGAACGTGCCCCATCCATCTTTATGGATAGCAAAATGGAATACATGCTTTTGAGTTACCGCAGCACCTACAAAACGCTCGATGACTTAAACGTAGAAGAAATGCGATTAGGCGGTTTACGAATCGATGTAAACACCAATATTTCCAGCACTTTAACCTATATTGAAAACTTAAAAGTCAGAAAGGTAAAAGACAAAAAGGAGATTCAAGTGAAGGGATTACCCGCTAATCCGAGAATTTCCAACGTGACGATTTCTCCTGATCAAACGAAAATAGCGTTTACCAATACAGTAGCTACAGGCGTTGAATTATGGGTATTGGACTTCAAAACCGCTGAGGCAAAAAAGCTAAGCCAAGCCAATTTGAATGCCAATTTAGGGAATCCTATCACGTGGATGAAAGACAATGAGCAAATGCTAGTTAGCGTAATTCCTGCGAATAGACCCGCTTTAATCGATACAAAAAAGAACTTACCTACAGGACCGATTGTATCGATCAGTGAAGAGGGCGTTGTTTCTCAAAACAGAACCTACCAAGATTTGTTGAAAAACAAAACAGATGAAGCTAATTTTGAAACCTTGGTAACATCTGAACTGTATTTAATTGACTTAAAAGGAAATAAAAAACTTTTCAAAGAGGCTGCGATGTATGCTAGTGAATCGTTTTCTCCTGACGGGAACTATCTCCTAGTAACAACCTTAGAAAAACCGTTTTCATACCTAGTACCCCTAAACCGATTTCCTATGAAAACAACGGTTTACAAAGCAGATGGTACTTTGGTAAAACAAGTAAATGACGTTCCTTTAAGCGAGATTATGCCCAAAGGTTTTATGGCTGTTCGCGAAGGAAAGAGAAATATGCAATGGCGTGCAGATCAACCGGCAACACTTTCATTTGTTGAAGCTTTAGACGGTGGAGATCCTGCTAAGGAAGCGGAATTTAGAGACGAAGTATTTACGTGGGAAGCACCTTTTACATCAGCGCCAAAATCACTGGTGAAATTAGGACAGCGCTATGCGGGTATTATATGGGGGAATGACCAAGTTGCTGTGGTTGCAGATCAATGGTATGACACGCGAAATATCAGACAATTCTTGCTTAATCCATCAACTTCTAACCCCAATCCTATTAAAATTGAAGATCGCAATGAACAAGATGTGTACAGCGACCCTGGAACATTTGAAACTAAGCGAAATGAATACGGCCGTTATACCTTAGCTATTGAAAACAACAAAATGTTTTTACTTGGCGATGGTTATACACCCAAAGGACAATTCCCTTTTATCGATGAGTTCGATTTAACCACGCTTAAAACAAAGCGCCTTTACCAATCGACTTATACAACGAAAAAAGAGAACATTCAATCGATTCAAGACATCAAAAAAGGATTGGTATTAGTTTCGATTCAGTCGCCAACAGAATATCCGAACTACTACTTTAGAAACATCAAGAAGAAAAACGATTTGACTCCGATTACGGACTTCAAAAATCCATTTGAGAGCTTGAATGGGGTGTACAAAGAAGTAATCACCTACAAACGCGAAGACGGACTGGAATTATCGGGTACACTCTACTTACCAGCCAACTACGACAGAAAGAATAAAACAGAAAAATTACCTTTACTCATTTGGGCTTATCCGACAGAATACAAGGATAAAAACAGTGCAGGACAAGTTACATCAAACTCAAGTGAATTTACCTTCCCTTACTATGGATCATTTGTGTACTGGGTAACGAAAGGCTATGCGGTATTGGATGATGCAGCTTTTCCTATTGTAGGAGAGGGAACAGAAGAACCTAATGACACCTATATTGAGCAATTGGTAGCTAATGGTAAAGCTGCTATTGATGCTGTAGATGCTTTAGGTTATATTGATCGTTCAAAAGTGGGTGTTGGTGGACATTCTTATGGTGCTTTTATGACGGCAAACTTATTGACGCATTCGGATTTATTTGCTGTGGGTATTGCGCGTAGTGGAGCGTATAACCGAACGTTGACTCCTTTTGGATTTCAAACAGAGCAACGCAACTATTGGGAAGTGCCACATGTGTATAACACGATGTCACCTTTCATGAATGCAGACAAAATGAAAACCCCTATGTTATTAGTGCACGGAGAAGCCGATAACAACCCAGGAACCTTCACTTTACAAACAGAGCGTTACTTTCAAGCGTTAAAAGGATTAGGAGCACCTGTTCGCATGGTCATCCTACCAAAAGAAAGCCATGGGTATGTAGCCAAAGAAAACATCTTGCACTTGCTATGGGAACAAGATCAGTTTTTAGAAAAATATTTAAAGAACAAACAATAGAATAAAAAAAGCTCAGCAAAAATGCTGAGCTTTTTTTATTCTATTGTTTGTATTGTTATTCATCAACGCGTTCAATTTTGGCACCTAATGCACGTAAACGTTCGTCAATGCGTTCATATCCGCGGTCAATCTGATCGATATTCTGAATCACACTTGTTCCTTGAGCAGACAATGCAGCGATTAATAAGGAAATTCCTGCGCGAATATCTGGTGATGACATACGCGTGGCTTTCAATTGAGATTTAAAATCATGTCCTATTACAACGGCGCGATGTGGATCACATAGGATGATCTTCGCTCCCATATCAATTAGTTTATCGACAAAGAACAAACGACTTTCAAACATTTTTTGGTGAATAAGTACCTCACCTCTTGCTTGTGTAGCTACGACGAGCAATACACTCAACAAATCAGGTGTAAGTCCTGGCCATGGTGAATCGGCAATGGTAAGAATCGATCCATCGATGAAGCTTTGGATTTCATAACCCGCTGTATGGGCAGGGATATAAATATCATCCCCTCTTTTTTCCAACTGAATCCCCAATCGTCTAAACGTATTGGGAATTACACCTAAGTGCTCCCACCCTACATTTTTGATTGTCAATTCACTTTTGGTCATAGCGGCTAATCCGATCCACGAACCGATTTCGATCATATCAGGCAAAATACTGTGTTCGCATCCTTTTAGGCGTTCAACCCCTTCAATCGTAAGGAAATTAGACCCTACTCCTGTGATCTTTGCTCCCATGCAGTTTAGCATCTTACACAGCTGCTGCAAATACGGTTCACAAGCCGCATTGTATATGGTTGTGGTTCCTTTTGCCAATACAGCTGCCATAATAATGTTAGCTGTACCTGTAACAGAAGCTTCTTCTAACAGCATATCAGCACCCACTAATTGTTGTGCCTCAACCCCGTAAAAATGTTCTTCTCTATTGTATCTAAATGTTGCGCCTAATTTAATAAACCCTTCAAAGTGAGTATCCAATCTACGTCTTCCAATTTTATCTCCTCCTGGTTTTGGGATATACCCTTTACCAAAGCGACCTAAAAGTGGTCCCACCATCATGATTGACCCTCTCAATGCCTTTCCACCTGCTTTAAAATCATCTGAAGTTAGGTACTCCAAATTGAGATCATCCGCCTGAAAAGCCATTTTATTTGGTGCCAATCGCTCGATTTTCACTCCTAGGGACTCCAACAATTCGATTAATTTATTGACATCAATAATATCGGGAATATTGGAAATTACCACGCGCTCCTCTGTCAACAAAACCGCACAAAGTATTTGTAAAGCCTCATTCTTAGCGCCTTGTGCATACACCTCTCCTTTTAGTTGATGCCCTCCTTCAATTCTAAATGTACTCATTACTTTTTACCTTTTGCTTGATAATTGTGCTTGTTGTATTTTTTACTGTTATTGTTGTTGCTGTTGCTACCGCCTTTTTGATTGTTATTATTCGCATTGTTGTTGGTATTGGAATAATTACTTTTATTAGACTGCTTGCGATTCACCTGAATCAGGTTAGCCGTAGTCGACAACTCCTCTTCTTGTTTTGACAGATTGATTTTTCCTCCAGAAAGTTCGGCTAAATGTTCAAAGATCACTTCGTCTTTTACATTGTCCTTATTCCAGCTGAGGTAACTTTTTTTCATGTGATTTGCGATTACAATGATTAACGCATCTCTCATTTCTCCTTCTTCAAACTTCAATGCTTCAGCAATCATACTTTTGATGTTATTGCCATAGTAACGATAGTTCAGCTGTTTTTTAGGATAAGGCAGTACTTCTGGTTTTGCATACACAGTTTCTCTCGTCGCAATTGGAAAAGGACAAGGGACATCTAGTTTAAAATCGGAAATCATAAAAAGCTGATCCCATAATTTATGCTGAAAATCAGGAACATCACGCAAGTGTGGATTCATATCCCCCATCACGCGAATGGCGTAATTTGCGGCTTTATTTCGTTCTTCTGCATCTTCTATCAAAACGATTTGTTCAATCATTATCTGGAGATGGCGTCCATAATCGGGAATAACTAGTTTATTGGTGGCTGTATTATAGCCTAAGTGTGTTACTGCTTCTGCGGAATTAAATTTCATCTAATCTGTGTTTACAAAGTTTGGTTCATTGTACTAGCTATAAAAGTAGGAAACTTTCTAGGATAAAGCAATTTTTACAGCGACAATAACCCTTCAATAGTTGATAGCTCAATATACTTATCAACGATAGCTTGTGCACTTGTCATATGCACTTTTATCGATACACTGGTAAAAGTTCCCTTGCTTGAGTTTCTGAAGTTTATTGCGGGATTCATACCGTCAAAAGCGCGTTCAATTTGTGCAATTTTACGCTCGTCAGCTGGGACAATAAACTTAAATAAGTATTCATTTGGCCACGTTCTTTCAAACTCTAGCTTCTCTTTTAAGCTCTCATAAAATTCTTTTGTCTTAGTATCCATAAAATATTTTAATGCAAATATACGTATTTTCTACCTTTTTTCAGGCTTTGTTGTTGGGGTGATTTGTTTGTTGCTTGTCCGTAAGTCGTTTGCTCTTTCCCACTTTAACCTTATCTTAATAGTAAAGAATCTGAGAAAAGTCGTGCTATCCCGACTTTTTGTTCTATTTTTGCCCCTTTCTTATTTTTAAGTAGAAATGAATACAAAACTCGTTTTAATAATCGGAGGCCCAGGATCTGGTAAGACAACCATAATCAATGAATTAATTGAGAAAGGGTATACGTGTTATCCTGAAATATCAAGGGAAGTTACAAAGAAGGCACAAGAAAAAGGAATTGATCAACTTTTTTTAACGGAACCGTTATTATTTAGTCAACTATTACTAGAAGGTAGAATAGATCAACATAAAAGTGCGGTTGCAGAAGACGCTAATCTCGTTTTTATCGACAGGGGGATTCCCGATGTATTGGCTTATATGCATTACAAAGGAGACGCCTATCCCGAAAGTTTTGACCAGGCGTGTAAAAATCACTTGTATCATCAAATTTTCTTACTACCTCCTTGGGAGAATATATACGTGAGTGATGATCAGCGTTATGAATCGTTTGAGCAGGCGAATCTCATTCACCGCTATCTCGTGGACACCTACAAGAGCTACGGATATGATTTGATTGAAGTGCCCCGAGAAACTATTGCGAAAAGAGTAGAATTTATCTTAGATCGAGTATAATATAAAAAAGGATTGTTGTTGCAATCCTTTTTACATTTTTGACTACCTTAGTCAAAAGCTAAACCTGCCCTTCTATGACAAAAAAGCCGATTGATATCCTTCAAAAATACTGGAAACACACTTCTTTTAGGGAGCCACAAGAAGAGATTATCACATCTGTTTTACAAAAAAAAGACACTTTTGCTTTACTTCCCACGGGAGGTGGAAAAAGTATTTGCTTTCAGATTCCCGCCTTGCTTCTTCCAGGTACCTGTTTGGTGATTTCACCACTCGTTGCTTTGATGCAGGATCAGGTCAACAACCTCAATGCACTCGGCATTAAGGCTGCCGCTATTGTTGGGGGAACTTCCATAACGGATATTGATGCGATTTTAGACAATTGCCTTTATGGGGATTATAAATTGTTGTACCTCTCCCCAGAACGATTGGAGCAAACGTGGTTATTGGAGCGCATAGAAAACTTAAAAGTGAGTGTAATCGCCGTAGACGAAGCACATTGTATTTCACAATGGGGAAATGATTTTCGTCCTGCTTATCTCAAGATCAACCAATTGCGAAAGCTATTTCCTTCCGCACCTGTTATCGCCCTTACGGGATCGGCGAATAAACGCGTCATTTCTGACATTTGCACCCATCTCGAACTCAAAGACGTAGCGCTATTTACCAAGAGTTTTTACCGCAACAACCTCATCTATGGCGTATATAAGGTTGAAAATAAAGAAGCTATCGTTGAGCGCATTTTACAAAAACACCCTTTTCCAGCGATCATTTACGTACGCAGTAGAAAAGAAACTCAACTATTGGCCCAACGTCTTAACCAAAAGAATTTTAACGCTAACTTTTTTCACGGTGGACTACATGCCTTTGAGAAGAAAAAGCGCTTAGAAGACTGGGTTGCTGAGAAAACGCCAATTATGGTGGCAACTAATGCATTTGGAATGGGAATTGACAAAAAAAACGTCCGCAACGTCATTCACCTCCAGCTGCCTGAAAATCTAGAAAATTACTACCAAGAAGCAGGTAGAGCAGGTAGAGATGAATCCAAAGCTTTTGCTTCTCTCCTTGTCTCGCCCAACGAACCAAAATCTGTAGCTGATTGGGCCAAAGAAAATCTCTTTGACAAGGATTTTCTAAAGTTAGTCTACCGCAAACTAAACAACTACTTGAGTATCGGACTCGGCGAGGGATTCAACACCGCTTATTCTTTTAGTTTTAATCAGTTTTGTCTGCAGTACAACTTCCCCTATACGCTCACCTATAATGTCTTGCAGTTTTTAGATCGCCAAGGAATTTGTAAGTTAACCCCAAATTCAAATAATAAAACGCAACTACAATTCATTGTTAGCAGTAGTGAATTGCTGGATTACGTCTATGACAATGAGCGACAAGAACAAGTATTGTTGCAGATTATCCGCCATTATCCGGGTATTCACGAATACAATACGCCAATTAACCTAGCCTATCTGAGCGAACAGACGGGTGAACCCCTGTTGTTTATTCAAGAATGTTTGCAACATTGGCATCAGGAAGCATTGTGTCTCTTTACCCCAGAGGAACACGACCTAGAGCTCACCTTTCTTGAAGCGTGGGAGGAGGACAAAACCATCTATAGGACGTTTCCCTTTTTGGAACAGCAAAATAAATTAAAACTAGACCAATATCAGGCCATTTACTTTTACGCACAAAATGACGATATTTGTAAAAACAAAATCATCTTGCGATACTTTGATGAAACCTTGGAGCAAGATTGCGGTAGCTGTTCCACTTGTTTACAGGCCCAACAAAAAAAGCCCCAAGTCAACATCTCTCAAGTAAAAGAACGCGTAGTACAGCATTTACAACACGAGCAAGCAGCCTCTGCCCTTGAGTTGGAAACAGCACTGAATCTTGCCCTGCCAGATCTTCTTCTGGTATTGCAGATATTGTTGGAACAACAGAAAATTAAACTGAATAATAAAAATCAATATAGCTTAGTATAATGAAAGACTTACGTATCATTTTTATGGGAACCCCAGACTTTGCCGTTGGGATTCTCGATGCGATGTATCAACATAACTTCAACATTGTAGCGGTGATTACAGCACCAGATCGACCTGCAGGAAGAGGACAAAAACTGAAGTATTCGGCAGTAAAAGAATATGCTTTAACTAAAGAGCTCCCTATTTTACAGCCAACTAATTTAAAAGACGAGGCTTTTTTAGAAGAATTAGCCTCCTACAAAGCCAATTTACAAGTAGTAGTAGCTTTTCGCATGTTACCTGCGGCGGTATGGCAGATGCCTGCCTTAGGTACCTTTAACCTCCATGCCTCACTCCTACCGGATTACAGAGGGGCGGCTCCAATCAACTGGGCCATCATCAACGGAGAGACCAAAACAGGCGTAACAACCTTCTTTATCGATGAAAAAATAGATACAGGAGCGATTATCCTAAAAAAAGAAACCCCCATTGGACCGAAAGAAAATGCAGGTGAGTTACACGATCGCCTGATGGTTTTAGGCGCCGAAACTGTAGTGGAAACCTTGCACTTAATTCAAAAGGGAGAGGTAAAAGTAGTACATCAACCCGCTGAAGACACAAAAACTGCGTATAAATTAAACCGAGACAACTGCAAAATCGATTTCAGTAAAACGGGAGTTGAAATAGAGCAACTAATCCGAGGGCTAAGCCCGTATCCAGCTGCTTGGTGCATGCTTGAAGACCGCGATTCTCAACAAGAATGGAACATCAAAATCTATGAGGCTCACTTCGAAGAAGAAGAACATCAACTACCTATAGGACAAATAATTACAACCAAAAAAACAATAAAAGCAGCAGTAAAAAACGGCTTCTTAAACCTCGTAAAATTACAATTACCAGGCAAGAAAATGATGTTAGCAAACGAAGTATTAAATGGACAAAATTTTAGCGAAAACACTATCGTATTATAAATGCTTTTCCCTTAATAGAATACTTCACATAGAACCTTAACACAAAAAAAGATATTCTAATTCGTTTTTTTTTTTGAAAAAGCTTGTTTTATAACTTTATAACCCTAAATTTGTAAGAAGAACGTTAATAAAGTTAACCTTTAAAAAAAATTATTATGAACAAAACAGAATTAATCGATGCTATCGCAAAAGATGCAGAGATCAGTAAAGTTGCAGCTAAAAAAGCTTTAGAATCTTTCTTATCTAACGTTGAATCTACTTTAGCTAAAGGAGACAAAATTTCATTAGTAGGTTTCGGTTCATGGTCAGTATCTGAAAGAGCTGCTAGAGAAGGAAGAAACCCACAAACTGGAAAAACAATCAAAATTGCTGCTAAAAAAGTAGTTAAATTTAAAGCTGGGTCTGAATTAGAAGGATCTGTGAACAAGTAATTACTGACTTTGTTTATGTAGATAAACACATCAAAATAGTAAAAAATTAAAAAAGTCTTATTATATTGTATAATGAGACTTTTTTTATGCCTATTCTATGACACAACACGAGATCAACAAAGGGGATTATTTAATTGCACTACCCTCTGCCTACAATCCCAATGATGTAGAATTTAATCAATCGGTGATTCTGTTAACAGATCACAATATCGATGGTTGTATGGGCTTTATTTTAAATAAACCAACTCCCTATATACTCAGTGAGCTTGTGCCCGAAAGCAATGGTGCCTTTACAGTGTATCACGGAGGTCCTGTAGAATCCGATCGCCTATTTTGCATTCACAAATGCCCCGATCTTATTCCTGATAGCATCGCAATTACGGATCAACTGTATTGGGGTGGTGATTTTAACAGCATCTTCTCCCATATCGAAACGGGACTACTCACCCATTTAGACCTGCGCTTTTTTATGGGATATGCCG
The DNA here is from genome assembly GCF_030326445.1 of Myroides sp. DF42-4-2. Taxonomy (NCBI): domain Bacteria; kingdom Pseudomonadati; phylum Bacteroidota; class Flavobacteriia; order Flavobacteriales; family Flavobacteriaceae; genus Myroides; species Myroides sp. DF42-4-2. Next base: position 71,503 of record NZ_JACAKI010000002.1, on the reverse strand, counting down.
GTTGGGACAACGGTCAGTTGGAAATGGAACTTTCCAATCAGCACTGGATCAAAACCCAATCCCTGCGCTTTAATCCCCTAGAACAACCTACTAAAACATACTGGAAACAAGCCCTACAAACACTAGGGAAAGATTTTAGCATCTGGTCGAATGCACCAGAAAACCCCAATTTGAATTGATTTTTTATTGGTGATGCGTGATACGTAAACCGTTAACTGTAAACAATATAACAAGAGATGGCTTGCAATTGCAAGCCATCTCTTGTTATATTCAGATAAATGTACTCATCTCCCTTTTCTCATCCCTCATCACCCAAAAAACTACATCAATCGAATTTTCGCATTTAAGCGATCCAATAACTCTTTAGACACTTGTGTGGTAAAAGTTTTCTTTCTGTATTTGGTTACAGGTTGGATTCCCACAATTACGTTGGTGATGAAGATCTCATCTGCTTTTTGCAATTCAAAAGGCGAGATCGGACTCTCCTCTAAGGTCAAATTAGGGTGTTTTGCGAGCAGTTCGATGATTTGCTTGCGCATTATACCTTTGACACAACCTTCGTCTAAAGGCGGGGTTTTAATTGTGTTTTGACTTACGACAAATAAATTTCCGTTGACTGCTTCGATGATATTTTTTTTATCATTGACCAACAAACAGTTTTGGTAGTCGTTTTCTGAGGCGAAAATACTAGCCAATACATTTACGGCGCGATTGGTTGTTTTTACGGTAGACAACAGATTGGCTGCCACGTAAAAATCTTTGTATAGTTCTACCTCATAGGCTTGGTCTTGGAAAGTGTATAAGGCTTCCTCCAATGCTTCTGCTGTAGCGACAAATCCGATGGTTTTATTTTCTTGAGGCAGGTACTTACCTGTTGCGTCGCGATAAACGGTTAGGCGTACGCGAAAAGCTTTTGCTTGACTTGCAGTAGCCTCTACTGTTTTTATTATTTCTTCTTGGAAGTTTTCTAAGGTAAAGTGCATGGGAATTTCCATGCGCATGATTCTCATGGAAGACATCAATCTAAAGTAGTGATCTTCAGCGAATAATACTTTTTTATCGAGAACTCGAACTGTTTCAAAAACAGCGTCACCATATAAAAAACCGCGGTTGTTTTCTATGGCTAAGTCTGTAGTAGAAACAAGTTTGCCGTTAACATTAATCATAGTTCTAATTTGTGATTACTATTAACGGCAAATATAAGTTATATTTTATGGAATCTAAGCAGATCCTAGGACTTGTTTTAAATCCATAATTTGATTTTCCCACAATTGTTTTGATTCATCTATTTCATCTGCTACCGCAAAATCAGTTACGATAATGGTGACATCTTTGGTCAACTCATCGCGTATTATTTTTATTTCAAAGTAGTACTCTGTGTCTTCTCCATCTTCATCTAACCATCTGTAACGCACTCTTTCGTCCGTTTTTCGCGTAACTACTCTTGCTTTTTCTTCTGAATCCCCCCATATAAAAGAATAAACCTCTCCTCTTGAATTCACGTTATCCGCAAACCATTCGCTTAATCCTGAAGGATCTGACACGTATTGATATAACAATTGAGGGGATGAATTTATAGAAAATTCTAACTCATATTTTTCTTTCATAGCTGTACTTAAAAAGTTATAATTCCTCGAATATAAACATATTTTGCTAATAAAAAAATATTTTTTAAGAAGGCTTCTCTTTGGTTTGTTTGAAAATTATAGTAACTTTGCACTCGCATTCCCAAAAAAGGAATAAATAACCGAAAAATGGCGAGGTAGCTCAGTCGGTTAGAGCGCAGGATTCATAACCCTGAGGTCACGGGTTCAACTCCCGTCTTCGCTACAAGCAAAAAAGACTTAATCGAGAGATTAGGTCTTTTTTTGTTTACACTTGTATGGTACGATTAAAAGGGCTGCGCTAGGTAGTGTACTTGCATCGTGTTCAAAATTTCAATTCCTGTATGGTACGATTAAAAGATTCAATTTCCGTTAACTATAAAGGTTGAAAATAAATTTCAATTCCTGTATGGTACGATTAAAAGTATAGAAGAGAAAAAGGAAGTCAGTTGCAATCTGCATTTCAATTCCTGTATAGTACGATTAAAAGAGGGGTTTTAAGACCTTTTAAATAGTGTTTAAACAGATTTCAATTCCTGTATGGTACGATTAAAAGAGCAGAAATTTTATCGTTTTTGAACATCCCTTCTGAATTTCAATTCCTGTATGGTACAATTAAAAGTTTCGAACAAGTATTCACAGAGCTTCTAGTGTCAAAATTTCAATTCCTGAATGGTACGATTAAAAGACAGCTGGTTACTTTAAAAAGAAAATACCTCGAGTAATTTCAATTCCTGTATGGTACGATTAAAAGTAGCTTTAATGGATTTGATACAATTCGGTTCAAAGCATTTCAATTCCTGTATGGTACGATTAAAAGCTATGTATTCAACATTTCTCAAATAGAAAATTTTGAATTTCAATTCCTGTATGGTACGATTAAAAGTTATTTAGGAGTTAACACGATCTTTCACGTACACGAATTTCAATTCCTGTATGGTACGATTAAAAGCTTCCTAGTAACAGTAATCAATTCAACTTAAGATTATTTCAATTCCTGTATGGTACGATTAAAAGGGGAGTTGATGACTTTGTCAGCTCACTTTTAACTAATTTCAATTCCTGTATGGTACGATTAAAAGTTACCATATTATTTACACCCTAACAATTTAGGATAATTTCAATTCCTGTATGGTACGATTAAAAGGAAACTACAAGAATCTAATGCAGAGATGGAGAAAGTATTTCAATTCCTGTATGGTACGATTAAAAGATTAACAAATAATGGTGTTAGAATATATTTTAATAAATTTCAATTCCTGTATGGTACGATTAAAAGGAGAAGATCACATCTACAATTAATCTGTTTCGTTTAATTTCAATTCCTGTATGGTACGATTAAAAGTCATAGTAAACAAATGGAGCTTGTTCAGTTTGTTGGATTTCAATTCCTGTATGGTACGATTAAAAGAATAGACGTTGGCTTGTATTTGAGGTCGAAAGCATATTTCAATTCCTGTATGGTACGATTAAAATATTTTAAAGTGTATCAATGAGCAATAGGGTAGATGTATTTCAATTCCTGTATGGTACGATTAAAAGATAATTTCGAGAAGAACGGCGATTTAAAAGCGTTCTTATTTCAATTCCTGTATGGTACGATTAAAAGTGGGAATCACTTTAAAAACATGGCGACACTATGGCTAATTTCAATTCCTGTATGGTACGATTAAAAGATTACTGCGAATAGAGGGAGCTTTACCGTTACCAAATTTCAATTCCTGTATGGTACGATTAAAAGTTATTTCGAAGAGTTAAAGTCCTTCAATCCTAACAAATTTCAATTCCTGTATGGTACGATTAAAAGCCACCTAGAGAAAGACGAAAGGCTCGGATTAGTGTAATTTCAATTCCTGTATGGTACGATTAAAAGTAGAATCAGAAGGTTTGGCTGAATACTGGAGAATTATATTTCAATTCCTGTATGGTACGATTAAAAGCCATCCCAATTAAAGGAGTATCTTTTTCAAAATAAAATTTCAATTCCTGTATCGTATGATTAAAGTAGGTTTTCAAACCCCGAGATTCATTCAATATGTCAAAGAGCTTTATATTTGTTTATAACTACTTACTCGATGCTCCATTAAACATCTTCACATAGGCTTCATGAGGAAATAGCATTGGGTTATTAATCAACATCAACACTTGATTTAATTGAAAAATTAAAGACAAGATTGTATTATCCTTTACTCCTAATTCTTCTAATTTTTTCTCTAATCGATTATCCTCATTAAACAAAGTTTTAGTACTTTCTATATCTAATCCATTAAATTTTAAAAAACAATCTTTTAATGTTTTTAATTCTTTATTCCATTCTACTTGTAAACCATCATTATTTCCTAATGCTTTAATAAACAAATCTAAAGAGTCTAGTTCTTTGAATTCATTTTCCAAACAACACAGTACTGTTATCGGTTTCGTTGCTTTTTGTGTTGTTGGAGTTTTTGATATAAAATTTACCATTCTAGCTATTCCACCTTCGACTGCACTTAACTTAGTAACAGATTGTAACCACCCTAAAACATTTGTTTTATTTAGGCTTCTGCTTTTACATTGAATCACCATCGCCACAGCTTCAATCGGTATAAAATATATGTTGCCATAATTGAATATATAAGGCGTGTATTGCTCATCAAAAACCGCTAAATCAACTTCTTTGGAAACTTCTCCTTTTGAATCAATTAAAAACACGCCTTGTCTAATTGCGAACTTCATCGGAATAATTTGTCTAAAAAAATCCATCCAAATCACCTCTCGATGATGCCCTGCTGTCAAGTGATGATTTTTTACCTCAAAATTCAACTGTCTTACTATTGATTTTTCTAGGTTCTTATAATTATCTTTAATATCTCCTATAACATTATCTATCATTTCTTTTCAAAATAAAAATCGTTATTTCTCCAACAAAACACACATTTACTTCCAACTTGTAAGGTATTGGGTTGTTCTTTCAATAGTGCTTTTGCTCCTTTTACTACATATATTTGTTCTTTTCCTTCCACATTTACGCGTACTTCTGAATTAGGCTTACCTATACTTTGTATAATTCCTTCAATTGAATTACCTGATTTCAACATTGATTCATCATAGGTCTTATCATTGACTTGTACATATTTACTCTTTGCTAAATCACTTATTCTAATCATACCCAAACACTGTCTATTAATATAGGAAATAGAGTTAGGATAGTCCTGATAATTTTTTCCTTTTTCACGCTGTAAAAACGTTCCAAACACTTGTTTAAATCCACCACCATTTTTTTCAAAATACTTTCGAATGGCTAATAATACTGTTGTCTTGTAGATTCCCTTATTCCCACCAACATACAAAATTGCCTCATTAGAGTTTATATGAACCTTAGGTATTTCTAAATTAAATCCACCTGTAAATTGCTGTAAACTATTGTGATAATAATTTAACACACTAAAGAAAACTGTTAGATTTTCTTGGTTACTTTGCATTTTAGATACGAAAAAATTAGCTTGATCAAATGGTTTCCAATCCAATTCTGTTTGATGTATACCCAAGGTAAAAGAAAGCTGTGCGCCTTCTTTAATGTATTCTTGTGTATGTAAATCCCAGTCCTCTACTTTATCATTCAAACTTTGTTTTACAACATTCGCAACAGCAATATTTTCAAATGTTAGCGAAGTTGAATCACTTACTAAAAGATGGCTTGATGGTTCATATAAATAGCCTTCACTGCTACCAAATGCTTTTTTTTGAACTTCATCAACAAAGTTTTTTATTAGCGCTTTTTTATCTCTTTCATTAAATGAATTTCTGAAACGAATTACAAATTTTTCAAGTTCCTTTTGCCCTGTCTCCTCTTTTTCTAACCAATAATATAAAAAGGCATTTTTTATAGCTCCTTTCAATGAAGATCCTGGTATATAGGCTTTTCCCTTCGACTTTATAATCGTCTTAAAACTCAGTGTTTTTTCTCCGCTAAACTCAACTTTTTTCTCACTGCTAATACGAGCTAATTTTTCTCTGGATTGTACAACCTGAATTAAAAAATCATCAACCCCATCTTTACCAGCTTTGAGAAGTTGGTGCTCATATCGATTCGCAACCACCTCATCTTCTGCTAAAAGCTTTTGAAATTCTTTTTCATCTACATAATGCAACACTTCATCCAATACAAAGTAATCTGCTAAAGGAGACAAAGTCTCACCATCATTAATTGCAACAGGAGATAATACTTCTATGTTTAAATTATATTTTGTTTGTATTGTCACTTTATTCTTCATCGACCAAATTATTAGATAATCCTATACAAAATGCCTTTCCATTGCGTAAATAACTCCTATTTTCCTCTATTGAAATATCGACTAAATGACCTGTTATACCTTTTTGCACAACTGCACCTTCATTTAACATTTCTACGGATTTTAAAGTTCCCTTGGTTGTTTCCCTTCCTCCTCTTATGGAATGCGTATAATAAGTTAATAACTCCATTTCTTCTTTCTTTGGAACGACTTTAGAAAGTGTCATCTGCACCCCAGCATGCTGTTGATCAAAAAAGCGTTTCGGTAAACTATGTATCGTTTCGATGGCATCAATTTTTCCATACCCACTGCTTCGTTCTCCTCCTATCCCGTTATAAGACAACAATTCCACAGCTAACTCAAAATCACTTTCATACTTTGAATCTAATACCTCATATAAAAAATAAAAATGGACTAGTAATCCATGCTCACTTAAATCTGAAATACTGATATAACTCACTCTAAATGGTCCACCCGTATTGATCGTTATTTCCTCTGACTTATTTCTAATACCTACATGTGTTGCAATGCCTTTGTGATATAACGATAGATCTTCTTCGTTTCCCCCTAATGTTGCAAGAGAACTTGGATCTATTGCAAAAGTAGAGTTGAGCGTCCAATCTCTACTTTTTTTATCCAACAAAGCAATATCGATAAACTTAATACGCTTTACCTGTTTAATCTTATCATACTCATTGATATCAACAGTATTCACACTATGTACAGGGCGGGGCAAGAAGAATACATACTGCTTCTCTGTATCTGTAGTTTTTTTATCTTCTAAACAATAAAATCCGGAAGATATTTTAATATCTCCATTTTCAAAACCCAAAATAAACTGATCAACTTCTTCCTTGCTCTTTACCGTGGATAAATTATGAATCAAGGCAGAAAACAACACATCGGAATGAACAAATTCATCTGTTTCTGTCAAGGAAGTATCACTATCCGTCATCGGTCTTCCAAAGTGAAATCGACTACTAGGTTTTAATTTTAAAAGCTTAGCCTTCATTGTGACAGGAATTAGTAAATTTAAAATCAAAGGAATGATCTACTAAACTTTTTTTCGCTTTATCAATTACTAAAAACTTAGTTATAACTACATGTGTCTGTACTCTACCATTTCCTCGTGTACCTCCTCCTCCAAGGTAATCTTCTTGCAATAATTCTAATCCTAAATCTAATAATGCTAAATGCTCCTTGGCAATTTCCAAATCATACACATCTAAGCAAAGATCCATTTCGAATACTGTATCAGGCAATACGCGTTCTATTGGTCGTGGAGTAGCCTTCCCTGTCACACGGTCAATGGTGTTCTCTGTCTTCTCTTCTGTTACCTCTTCAAAGCTGCTGCCTGCTTTTATAAAACTATCTCTTACCTTTAAAAGAGCTTCTTGTGCAGTTTTATCTTTTGAGGTTGGTGTAAATCCAAAAACACTTGCTAAATACCTAAATTCAGATTCGTTTGAAGACATTAAGTTTTTATCATCTTCTACATTCTTACTTCCAGCTGCTTTAGCCAAAAGTGATCTCAGCTTCCCTTTTAAACTACTCCCTGGGATATAAGGCGTATTAATATTCCCTTTTTTTATCTTGATTACAGGGTTATCTAATGCCCCAATATCAATACCCGATTTATTTCCACCTATAGCCAAACCAGTTAGCACCTTCAACTCTCCTTTTATTATAATTTTCCCTATTAATGGTTCCATAACTTTTTCTTTTTTTATTTTACAGCATAATACTTATGATACGCTAATACTGTTTCAATATACTTTTTTACAGCATCCAATTCCGCATCATTTTTCACCTCAAAAGCTACTTTTGACAAATGAAGAAGATACTCTTTCCCTATACCTGTAAGACGCCCCGCTGTATACATCAGCTTTGGTTTTATCATGTTCATTTGCTCAACTGTATCACAACTTTTAATCAAATCAAAAATATTGCGCATCTGAGTTTTAGATATGCTTTTCAATTTAGTTTGCACAAGTGTATCTAAACCATCTAGTAGAAATTTTTGATATTCACTAGTATCATTTTTTCTATTCAAAATCAATAGATTTTTATCATCAAACGGATTTACTCTCTCCTTGCTGTAATATTTCTTTTCTTTTTTATTATTCTCTCGTGTCATAGTTTAATTTGGCTTTTGTTAATAGTTCAGTTACTCGTGCAATAGCAGGATAAATAGCTACATTATAACTGTATTTTGTTTTTTCATTTAATAAATTAGCTTTCAATGTTTCATAGTAAGGATCAAATAGCTGATCAACGATAGTCCCCAGGCTTTCAGCATTTTTACTTAAATAATATTTAAGCTTATAGATTCGATCAAAATCTGCTCCATTTGTATTTTGCAATGCATTAAATCCCTTAGCACTCTTGCGTATTTTATCTAGATAAGCTCTACTTATCTTATTAACTTCCATTTCTTTAGCTAAATTCTTACTCACTGTAACAATATGGCTAAATTCTTCCCATGTAAAAGTCAAATCAAAAATTGTAATCTTATTCTTTCCATTATTTTTAGCTTTTGCTAAAGCCTCCTCTGCTAACTCTGAAAAGGAACTCACAGGATAAGTAGGGTCAACCAATACAATACCTGCCGAAATAGTTAGGCCTTCTCCGTTTTTTAATTCTATTTTTTTGGCAATTTCATCGATAAATACTTGCTGAAAATCAAGAGCAAAACAAAGTACAGCATCCCATGAACCAATAACAAAGCAATCATCTCCTCCTGAAAATATCGGATACACATTAGCATTATATCCTTCTTCTATATCATTAATTTTGAATGTTTTTTTATTAAACAGTGTTTCGAAGAAGTATTCATTAAAGAAATCAGATAGTTGTTGCGAATATTGTTCGCCTTCTTTTTCGTTTACTGTTTGTCCAAATAACTTCCCTAAATTATCAACATCTAATTTGAGAACTGCTATTTTACTAGTACCTGTTCTATGTTTTGCAAAATCACCAAACCCATCAAAATCAACTACATCTTTTGCTTCTAATTTTAGAGCTCCTGTATAGTCTAAAGCATTCGCGATTCTTACTTGTTGATACTCTTTTAATGCAGAATAATTATCCCATATAGGTATATTACTTTCTAATGAATTTGCATATACAGTAAACTTATCGATATAATCAAATAACGATGTATTAGCCTCAATTTCAAAAATTTCTTTTAAGCTGTCATAAATTGGTATCGTTTTTTTTATTTTCAGTTGTTCCAATAGTTGTTCTATCCTACTATCATTTTTATTTTCTCTTTGCTTAACTCGAAAAAAAGGTTCAAAAAAATGTTCATTAGTACTACTATACATTAACTTCTTTATATTGACTTCTTTTCGCAAATCTGACCACGTTTTTCCAAAATCAGTAATATCTAAGGGTACATATGCCATATTCAGATACAAACCATAAGATGAAAATATCGTTTTTACTTCTAGCTCCACTGTTCGGAAAAAATCTTCTATAGAAATCTCATTATCAAGTTTAAAACGAATATAAAAAACGCCTCCTCCTTCATAATAAATCTTTGCATCAGGTAATTTCTTCACCGTATATTGACAAGCCATAAACCCTACTAATTGTATATAATATGACCTTGCTTTTAGAGCTTTAGCAGCCCCTTTTGATTTTACATTGAAGATAAATTCCTGTATTCCAGAAAAATCTCCTTTTACTAAATATCTCATTATCTATTTTTTCTCTTCAACAATTTCTAAAAAACCCATACCAAGGGCGTTGTACAACCCTCCACCTGCATTGAGTAGAAGTTCTACAAATCGTCGTTCTGCTTTTATATCCAATTTAAACTTGACATATCCTCTTATCTTTGTTTCTTCTTTTGTATCACTTTTTACTGTAATTAGTCGAGAGCGACTGGGGTGATTGTAAAAAACAACTGATGCCAATAGCAACGCACTAGATGCCAATTCATCCCCATAAGCAGCCTTAATCTTTTCTCTCCAACTGTACAAAAACATTTCAATGTATCTGGGGTGTTCGGGATCTAAATAATCGTATTTCCACATCTCGTGTTTCAATCCAAGGACTAAAGGAGATTGGGGTCTAAGGACAACGTTTATAATTTCATTTTCCTTATAGTTTGACAAGCTCATAGCTACACTTTCAATGGTTTTAACCCTAAAATCTTGTTGAGATTTCTTATCTGCAATTGTAATTTTTTCAGAAGCAAATAATCCTTGTACAAAATGTTGCATGGCCTCTGGCAAATGAAAAGACACCTGCACTTCTACTTCCGCTTGTTGAAGTAGTAATCGATCGCCTTCAATTTGAAAAGGAGTTTTTATATCGCTGAAACAGAAAAATTTAAATCCTTTACCATACCCTTTTTCATGCAAAAAAGAAGCATAATCCCTACTTCCTTTGCTGATAATCTTATAAATAGCAGCAGATAGTGGATATTGATAATTAATAGGCAATACCCGCTCACCTCCAATAGCTTCTAATTTTATCTTAAATCGCATATTCTTATTCGTTACTTCATAAACATACTAAAAAAAACAAAAGCTTTTACTTAATTTAAATAAAAAAACGCCACTAATTACACTAGGGCGAAACACATATAAAACAAAGTAGTACAATAAATAAGCAGCTGGTTTTCGAACTAAATTTAAACCTTTCTTTGTGTTTAATTCCTCTTCATCCACCCTCCTATTTCCTTCTTTGTCTTTTTTGGCACTGGATGACCGCCCCAACTGGCAGGACCTGTTTGCTCCCAAGCGATATCATGAGTAAAGATCATCTTGATATAGCCCCAAATGGATAAAGAAAGTACGAGGATAAAGAAAACGAGAAGAGCTGTCACAAAAAAGGGCACTTTATTTCCGTAAAATAAGGCATAGATTAGCAATCCATCAAAGAGGATCATCAGCAGAGGAATAAAAAAAGTAACCCCGATAAACTTAGCTCGCTGGAAGTAATTGGTCATGTCGTAATTCATTGCGTATAGCAAAACACCCCAGAAGACGAATACTAAAGTGACCATAAAAATAAGCGCCCCTACAAACAGCGCCAATGCCCCAAATCCAAAACTCATGCCCTTTTGTGTCACCTCGTCATAATACACGGTAACAAATTCCCCTATTGTTGGTTTACTACTGGAGGAATAGGATACGGTATGCTCCACCAACTGACCAGACGCAGTTGTAAACTCAAGCGTTGGCGTAAACATTGTGGTTGTGGTACCCGCATCGCTATCGTGACTTTCATAGGTGGTATACGATATGACTTTGGCTGGATAGCGTTGACCATGCAGCAACAGTTGGGTTGATTTATAGAGGGACGACCCCACCCCTATAGCACTTCCAATGGCAAAAACCATCAGAATAGTAACCACGAGAAAAACATAACCAAACCCGAGACATCCCAACGATTCCTTGCCAGATTGCACGCGTCTTTGTCCAATTTTATAGGTAAGTAACAAGCCTACAAGCAGTGCTACAACTCCACTCCACCCATAGGTAGTTAAGGCAAGCGGAACTCCATGAAATAAAAGCATACTCCTTGATTTTTCTTTTATTTATAACGGGAAGTCTCATGTTTAAACGTTCGCTTCTCTCGTTGAATCAAATCGTTATCGTGTTTACTTGCAGTATCGACTATAGTTACACTGTTATCCAAAACAGTAGTTGTATTTTCATATTGGGTTGTATTTCTCGGCATTTCGGGTTGATTGCCCCAATATTTTCGCGCCTTTTGTATACGCGAAAGCACCACAATTAAAGAGTAAAGCCCATAAACGGCTAAAAAAGCAATAAAAAAAGTTTGCTCTTCTTCGTATGCAAAAATTCGGTATTGATAAAACACAGCAAGTACATAACCAAAAGTGAGTAAACGAAGGGGTTTTAGTAAAAGCCCCAAGGCTATTTTGCTGTTTCGAACTGCTTTTATAGTAGTATTAGAAACAAGTACGAGAAACGACAACAAAAGAGAAATTAGCAATCGAAGCACAAAAAAGCCAACCAAAAGGATCGCATAAGCAATTCCCAAATCTTCATAGGTGATCCAAAAAGTTGCCCCTGTTTCATCCATCAAAACCACTTGATCACCTTGACTAAAATAGTCCATGGTTAGATCACTCACTCGATCAGCCACAATACCCCACGGAGATCCGTCCTCTTTTTCAAAAGTAATACCCCAATGGTTTTGCCCATAAGGATCTCGTAGCTGTTCAAATTTCCCGGTATATGGTTCTCCATTGAGGAGTGCAGTTGCCATTTGCAAGGGAATACGCCCTATAGAAGACAATAACGAACTCCCATACGACAGGAAGACCAGCACAATAACAATAAGGAAGAAATTAATTCCTTTTCCTTGGTTCTTACTCATAGCACTTATTTTTTCTTTTTCATTTGGAGGCAAACAAATGTGATGCTTCCTCTCTGCAAGGTAACACAATAAAAAAATATATTTCCATATTCTGCCAAAAAGGCAAAAAAAAGAGGCTGTTTACCCTCTTCATTCGCCTTTAGAAAACCAAGGACTACTTTACAATTGACCATAATCATTCACGAACGAGACACAACCCCTGCGCTATGACCTAGGATTAGCCACTATTGTTGTACCGATGCAGCGGAATGCGTGCAAGCGACCATGCTTGAGCAACAACAAGGACCAAGATTCCTTAGCGCATGCCAATGTAAGGCTGTAAAGCCTTTGGTCCACAGCACAAAAAACCCCACCTAAAAAATAGATGGGGTTATATTTGTTAGTCTTTTTAGACAGCCTTTTTAAGTGTAATAGAATAGTTTAAATTTATTTTACTCTTCTTTGATAAACGTCAAAAACTCGTCATAATACTGCGCCAATAAGATTTGATATCCCTCGCTTCGATCTACCTTTATTTTATCAGTATCCGGTTGAGAAACAAAATAGATGACAAAAGCATCTAGGTGATATTCAGGAATACCTAAGTCTTTCATTAGATCTTCTCTTGGATATTGTTTGTAAAACGAGGCCATATTCATTTCAATACGCTCGTATTCGATCATTTGTAGATCGCGTTTTCGCGTTCCGTTGAGTCGATTGATGATTGCATCGATGGTAATTCCCATTTTTAAATCGCTTGTTGCCATGAATACGCGATTATTTCTATTGTATCGCTTCTCTGCGGGAGTCAATTTTTTAGTTCCGAAATCCATCTCACCTTCCCCAAATTCTTTCTTTACGATGATAATCTCCTCCAATTTTTGTCCAGGTTTTACCAAAACAGGTGTAATGCGTTTGGTTTCCAAATCTCCCTCATCGATCACATACAACATCGTAGCACTATATTCACTGGAGAAACGAAGGGTATCTCCCAAATGGGTTTGAATCAAGAAATATCCGGTTTGATCGGATTGAGTTTTTTCTTTCGTATTTTTATTTTCGATGGTAACTGGAACAATTTGTCCATTATACAATCGAACGCGCCCATCTAGTAAAGTAGCTCGTTGAGCATAAGCGCTCATGCCGATACACAACAGACTCAATAGTGCCAATAGCTTTTTCATAGTGTTTTGGTTTGTTTGGATAAAGATATAATTACTTCAAAGAATAAAAAAAATTATTCCTCTGCCATCTCATTTATTTTCTCCAACACATAGGCAGGAGGTACAGTAGGGCGTCCCGTTTTCATATCGACAAACACCAACATGGAATATCCCGTTGTTAATAACTCCCCTTGTTGGTTAAAGATTTCATAATCGAATTCTATTTTAACGCCTGTGCACTGTTTAAAAATAGTGCGAACACAAAGGTCTTCATCGTATTTTGCTGGCTTTTTGTAGTTCATAGTTAGTGACACAACGGGCAACATAATCCCCAATTCCTCCATTCGTTTGTAGGAAATTCCCAAATTGCGCAACCATTCAACTCGCCCAATCTCAAAGTATTGCGCATAGTTCCCATGATATACAACGCCCATCTGATCTGTTTCAGCATAACGCACCCGTACGGTGTAATCGAATTTTTTCATATTCCTTTTAATTATATTTGACTAATTGAATTATAAATGTACTTACCATTTTTTTTTGAAAATTACAATGACCTAATCGTTTTTTTATCCCAAAAATTGTTCACATATTTGCCATCTGATTCGACACCGACATCAATCCAAAAAACATTCAAAAATAGTAACTGTTTTTTTAAAAATCTAACCAAAAATGCACGAATACAAAGACATGACAGCGCAATCTGCTTGGAATGCTTGTCTTGAATTCATAAAGGACAACATAGGCGAACAAGCATTCAAGACTTGGTTCATGCCTATTAAAGCCATTGAATTAACTGAAGACAAGTTATATATACAAGTGCCTAGTAAATTCTTCTACGAATGGCTAGAAGAGCACTATGTAAGCATATTGAAAGTTGCATTGACAAAAGTGTTAGGTGGCAATGCAAAGTTACTATATAAAATACAGATGGAAAATGTATCGGGCAACAAGCAGCCCTATACAGAACAGTTACCTAGTTCGCAACGAGGTCCTGTGAAACCACAAGAATTGGATGTTCCTGTTCAGAACAAAAACCCTGAACTAAAAAATCCATTCATCATTCCTGGTATTCGAAATGTAAAGATTGAATCCCAATTAAATTCAAACTATTCATTTGATAACTTCCTAGAAGGAGATGCAAACCGCTTAGCGCGTTCTGCGGGAATGGCTGTATCTAAAAAACCAGGAGGTACTTCCTTCAACCCTTTGTTGATTTTTGGTGGCGTTGGATTAGGTAAAACACACTTAGCTCATGCCATTGGTGTAGAAATTAAAGAATATTTCCCTGATAAAACCGTTTTATATATTTCAGCAGAAGTATTCACCCAACAATACGTAGACTCAGTACGTAAACAAACGAGAAATGACTTTATCTATTTTTATCAATTAATTGATGTGTTAATTGTCGATGATATTCAATTCTTATCCGGTAAGTCTGGAACACAAGATGTGTTTTTCCACATTTTCAACCACTTACATCAAAATGGGAAACAAGTAATTCTAACTTCAGATAAGGCTCCTGTAGACATGCAAGATATCGAGCAACGCTTGTTATCTCGTTTCAAATGGGGCTTGTCAGCAGAGATTCAAACACCAGATTTTGAAACTCGCGTGAAGATTGTTAAACATATTTTATACCGTGATGGGGTAACAATGCCTGAAAACATCATCGAGTATATGGCTAAAAACGTATCGACCAACGTGCGTGAATTAGAAGGGGCTATTATTTCGTTAATCGCACAGTCTTCGTTCAACAAACAAGAGGTAACGATTGATTTAGCTCGTCAAGTGATTGAGAAATTCATCAAGCATACGCAGAAAGAAATTTCCATTGACTACATCCAAAAAGTGGTATCTGATTACTTCGAAATGGATATAGAAACACTGAAATCCAAAACGAGAAAGCGCAATATTGTACAAGCCAGACAATTAGCTATGTTCTTTGCTAAGAAATACACCAAAGCATCCTTGGCCAACATTGGTTCACAAATTGGAAAACGCGATCACGCTACTGTATTACACGCTTGCAAAACTGTCGATAACTTATTGGAAACAGACAAAGAATTCAAGAAGTTTCACGATGAAATTAACCAAAAGTTCAATATGTAATGAAAGCAAAAGTACTGATGGTATGTTTAGGCAATATTTGTAGGTCTCCTTTAGCAGAAGGAATTTTACAAGCTAAACTTCCTCAAGAACACTTTTTAGTTGATTCTGCCGGAACGGGCAATTGGCATGTAGGTGAGTTACCTGATCCACGCTCAATTGAAGTGGCGAAAAAATACGGAATTGATTTGACCACACAGCGTGCAAGACAGTTTAAAAAGAGTGATTTCAGTACCTTTGACTACATTTTCGTCATGGATCAATCGAATTACAACAACGTAATCCAACTAACAGAAAATCAAGAAGAAAAAAATAAGGTCCGCCTACTTTTAGACGTACTTGATGAAACGAAAAAAGCGGAGGTTCCAGATCCGTATTACGGAGGTCCCGATGGATTTGAACACGTTTTTCAACTGATTGATGAGGCTTGTAACCTGATCGCTAAAAATTTAAAATCTTAGTTATTTATAATCTATAAACAAGGAAGAAATTGCATTTCTTCCTTTTGTTTTTTATAGGCGGATTGACTTACCTTTGCAAATAAAAATAACAGTTCCTCAAATTATGGATAAAGCTACTCACACGGGAACCTTGTATATGATTCCTACCACATTAGGAGACAACGAACCTATGCAAGTACTTCCACAAGCTGTAAAAGACACGATCGATCGATTGTCTATTTTCATTGTAGAAAACGAAAAAACGGTTCGCAAATTTATCAAGCGAATTGCTCCAGATAAAAAACAGTCGGAATTAATCTTATTCCCCCTAAACAAACACACTGATCCTTCAACCTTTAAGCAATATATACAACCGCTACTAGAAGGCAAAGACGTCGGTGTAATCAGCGAGGCAGGGTGTCCTGGGATTGCTGATCCAGGTGCAGCCATTGTTGAACTCGCCCACAAACAAAATATTCGCGTATTGCCTTTGGTAGGTCCATCTTCTATCCTACTCGCCCTAATGGCTTCGGGAATGAACGGCCAAAGTTTTGCTTTTAACGGTTATTTACCCATCGATAAAAACGAAAAGAAAAGCGAACTAAAAACCTTTGAACGCCTGTCGTTTGAGAAAAGTCAATCCCAAATTTTTATTGAAACGCCTTATAGAAACAATCAATTACTACAAGAATTAGTCCAAGTCCTTCACCCTAATACGCTGTTGTGTATCGCTTGTGATATCACCTTAGAAAGTGAATTCATCCAAACAAAACCCATATCCGCTTGGAAACGAACAACGATTGATTTACATAAAAGACCTTGTATTTTTATTCTACACAAGAATTGATGAAAAATGAGATACCGAAACGCAGTGTAGGTTCATCAAATACTAAATATAAAATCAGTGAGATAAACGGGAGAAGGAGTGAATTTTAGATTATACTAGATTAGACATATAAACAAGAGGGTGTCCCAAAAGGTCACCCTCTTGTTTTTTTATAAAACAGTAATTTTTTCTTTGATTAAAAATTATTGCAATTAAAACGAATGTTAGACTCCGATCGCGCGGATTTGCCAATCCGTGCCTTTAGCTAGTCCGATAGCGCAAATTCCTTTTTTTACAATCGTTTTGTTCTATTCAGGTTCTGCACGAATACGCTACAAAACTACATCAGTCGAAATTAACCTGAACTATCCCTTTCCGTGTTTTTCCATTATTGGGAAAAAAAAGCACAAAAGAGTTTGTTTTTCCTTTAATAAACAACACAAATAACTGTTGTTCAGTTGTTTATTTGGCTTTGTTTTAGTTTTGTTCGGGTCTTCTTCGATAAACCTTCGTATTTACGGGGGTTTAACCCCGATTTACCGAAGCTGACTCGAAGAAGACTCGAACAAGACTCGTACAAACCCCAACCCCCTTTACCGATTTACTGCAAAAAACTATACACTTCTTTTTCTTCTAAATTCATATAAAAACAAAAATCTGCACGATCGGGACAAACAATGAAAAAACCCCACCTTTTTTAGATGGGGTTTTGTTTTTTAGGCTTTTTAGACAGCTTCTTTTTTTATTGAAGAAGAATTGCAACTCAAATTGAAAAAAATCACTCTTTTTTCCTTCTCCACTCTCCTATCTCCATTCTTATTTTTTCACCTTAATTGTACAACCAATAGCTACAGTTGTCGTTTGTTCGATCGCTTTTCCCGCGAGTAAGGCATCGACTGCACTCTCTACGTATTTTTCAGACACCTGGCTTTCATCCTCATAGTTATCATCAATAGCCCCGATGTATTTTACGATATACTTTGCTGCTTCTTTTTGTAAAACAAAGACATGAGGGGTTTTAGTAGCCCCATATTGCGGATAAATTTTTTGTCTCTCATCTAGCAGATAGGGAAAAGTAAAACCTCTTTCCTTTGCTCTTACCTTCATTAATTCAAGTCCATCTTCTGGTTGCACAACAGGATCGTTAGGGTTAATTGCAATTACAGGATACCCCAATGCTTTGTATTTCGTATCTAATGCGATAATGCGCTTTTCATACGCTTGAGCATAGGGACAGTGGTTACAAGTAAAAATAACGATAAAACCTTTGGCTTCTTTAAAATCTGCCAGGCTGTGTTTTTTATCATCCGTTCCCAAGAGACTAAAATCTGTTGCGGCATCGCCTATCTTATAGCCCAAAACGCCTTTAAAGTCATTTACAGGCTCTATCACTTCTTCCGTAGGAGCAATTACCCCTGCGTCTTTTACTTCTTTCTTGCACCCAATAAACGCAAGACTACAGCATACTGCTAAAACTAAATTTCTCCACATATATTTCTTATTAAATTAATTTCTTCAACGCTTCGTAGGACAAAACTCCCTCGTGAAAATAAATTTGTTTGCCATTTTTATAAACTGCTGTAGCAGGTATTGCTCCGCTCCAATTCTTATGTACAAGGGGAATCCATTCATTCATCCGCTTTACATCAGCTAACAACACCACGGGAGGTGTGAGTTGATGCTCCTTGATAAAGGGCTGTACTTTGGTTTCAAAATCACCAGAACGATCCAAGCTTACCAATACCAGTTCCATTTTTACCTTGTCTTTATAATCCTGATAAAACTGAACAAAATCAGGTAGTTCTTGTACACAAGGTACACACCAAGTCGCCCAAAAATTAACGATATAAATCTTGTCGTCTTCTTGATTTACCGCTTCTAAAAGTACAGTGTAATCCTTAATTATACCTGTTAAGGCAAAAGGCTTGCCTTGCGTTGCTTCCTTTTTGCAACTACTTGCTAATAAAACAAATAGGGCTATTAAAAAATATCGACTCATAGTATATTTCATCAAGGTGTTCTACAAATATAATTTTTTTAGTCAAAAAAAACATCCCTATACCCAAACAAAAATAGCGAAGCATATGCTTCGCTATTTTTGTTTTCTATTTGTTTTACTTTTCTACTTTTTCTTTGGGATAAATAAATCCTAATCCCATACGCGTCAACATTTTTTTGACAAAGTTCCAAAAGAACTCCCGTTGACCAAATAAAGTTCCGATACAAATCAGGATGACCTTATACATGGGAAAAATAATTAAAACATACAACACCCAATACAACAAAGGATGTGTCAATCCTCTTTCTATGCCTAAATAAGTCAAAATAGGTTTCGAAATAAACGCAGCAGTTGAACCTGTAATTGCAAATACCACTAATATAACTCCCACTTGGAAATTAGAAGTAAGTCCCCAACGTTGCTTTAACTTTTCCATTTATTTATTTTAATTCTAAACAAAAGTAGTTCTTTTTAGAGTAGTAAAAAACTAATTTTTCTTAAAATATAAAAGCCATTCGTCCGAATGGCTTTTACTTATATTAGAGTTCGATTTGATTCATGGTTTCCAAGACATATTCATGCATGACTTCGCGATAATCCAAATGGGTAACGATGCGCAACCATCCTTTTCCTATTTCGCTAATGAGAATATTTTTTTGCTTGAGTTTGTCCAAAAAAGGTTTAATTTTTGCATCGTCTTCTAAACGAAAAACTAAAATATTTGTTTGCACAGGCAGAACTTCCTTCACCCATGTTTTTTTGTTGAGCAACATTTCAATTTGCTTGGCTCTATAGTGATCGCGTTGTAGGCGGCTCACGTTGTTTTTTAGGGCATACAAAGCTGCTGCAGTTAGATATCCCGTTTGTCTCATTCCACCTCCCATAGTTTTACGAAGGCGGATTGCACGCTGGATCAACTCCTTAGATCCCAACAAAACAGATCCTATTGGTGCACCTAAACTTTTGGAGAAACACACCGAAATCGTATCAAATAAAGCGCCAAACTGCGTGGGATGCTGTGATTTTGCCACTAAGGCATTCCACAGTCGCGCACCATCTAAGTGCATTTTTATTCCATAAGCATCACATACTTCTTTGATACGCTCAATTTCACTCAGCTCATAACAAGCCCCTCCACCCATATTAGTCGTATTTTCTAAACACACCAACTTGGTAAGTGGCAAATGGATATTCGCAGGATCTGTATAGTGATATAGGACGTCTTCTGCTGTAATTCGCCCGCGATCTCCATCCACTAAAGCTGAACTTACGCCGTGATGAACCGCAGCTCCCCCTCCTTCGAATTGATAAATATGCGAACTTCTATCGCAAATTAATTGATCTCCCGGTTGAGTATGTAATTTGATCGCAACTTGATTAGCCATAGTTCCCGAGGGAAAAAACAAGGCAGCTTCCATTCCAAACAGCTCTGCAACAGCCGCCTCTAACTCATTGGTACTTCCATCTTGTTTGTAAACATCGTCCCCTACTCTCGCTTTCAACATATAGTTCAACATTTCTGGCGTAGGTTTTGTAATTGTATCGCTAATTAAATTAATTTCCATAAATCCGCAGGAATAAGTATTTTTGCTTGTAAAAGTATTAAAAATTATGGTAACCACAGAACAACAGAAAGACATTATTGATCGCCTTGGTGCGTTAAGGAGGTATCTTTGACGTCGATAAGAAGTTAATTGAAATTGCAAACGAAGAAGAAAAAACGTTTGCCCCTGACTTTTGGAACAATTCAAAAGAAGCTGAAATCATTGTCAAAAATCTAAAATCCAAGAAAAAGTGGATTGAAGACTATGAACAAGCAAAAAATCATTTAGAAGAATTTCAAGTGTTGGTTGAATTTTACAACGCCAAAGAAGTATCGGAGGAGGAAGTAGTAGATCAATACAAGAAAACCCTGGAGCTCATCGAGAATTTAGAGTTCAAGAATATGTTATCAGACGAAGGAGATAACATGAGTGCGGTCTTGCAAATTACCGCAGGTGCAGGTGGAACAGAAAGTTGTGATTGGGCTTCTATGTTGATGCGCATGTACATCATGTGGTCTGAAAACAGTGGATACAAAGTGAAAGAACTCAACTATCAAGCAGGAGAAGTTGCGGGGGTAAAAACCGTAACCTTGGAGATTGAAGGTGAATTTGCTTTTGGTTATTTAAAAGGAGAAAATGGCGTGCATCGCCTGGTTCGTATCTCCCCTTTTGACAGCAATGCCAAACGACATACCTCTTTTGCTTCGGTTTATGTCTATCCCCTTGCGGATGATACCATCGAAATCGAAATCAGTCCCTCAGATATTTCTTGGGAGACGATGCGTTCTAGTGGTGCTGGTGGACAAAATGTAAACAAAGTAGAAACAGCGGTTCGCTTGAGACACCATCCTACGGGAATTATTATTGAAAACTCAGAAACCCGTTCTCAATTAGACAACAAAATCAAAGCCATGCAGCTCTTAAAATCTCAACTTTACGAAATTGAGTTGAAGAAAAAACAAGCCATGCGCGATGAAATTGAAGCCAATAAGAAAAAAATTGAATGGGGCTCACAGATCCGAAATTATGTGATGCACCCTTATAAATTAGTCAAAGACGTTCGAACAGGTCAAGAAACAACAGATGTTGATTCAGTTATGGATGGCGAAATCGACGCTTTCTTAAAAGCCTATTTAATGATGATGGGCCAACAAGAGGAATAATACCGTTGACAGTTTACGAAATAAAATGCATAAAAAAAACAAGCTTGGGTAAAAACTCAAGCTTGTTTTTTTTTATTGCTATTGGACTTTAGGTATTGAGCTGTGGATATTTGGATTTTGCTGTTTGGCAAAGTTGTTCGTTAGAACGAATCATTTTCACATAAGGCAATCAAAAAACAAACCGCGCAAAGCACAAATCGTAACGAAGTGAAAATCGTAACGAAGTGAAAATCGTAACGAAGTGAAAATCGTAACGAAGTGTAGATTCATCGAACACCAAAACAATATATAATCTTGGTGAGATATATTCATCGAACACCAAAACAATATATAATCTTGGTGAGATATATTCATCGAACACCAAAACCAATATAAACTAGGTGAGATAAACCGCGCAAAGCACAAAAAACAAACCGCGCAAAGCACAAAACTAATTCATCTTCTTCACAACATCTTTCAACATATGACGTATTTCCTGAAACATAGCTTTGGTATCAGCTTCTCCTAGGTCTTCGGGTTTAAATTCTTCCGTGGCAATGCTACACGCATACTCCCATATTTCGAGAATATCATACGCCTTGATGCGATAAGGTTCGTAAAATGTGTTGTCCGAATGCAATTCGTACGTATCTTCATCGATGCGATACACCCGTTTATACACCACGCCTTCATTTGCCGTCATAATGATATACGTTCGTCCGTTGCGGATGTACTCCAACTGTTCAATATAGCTCCCAATAATAAACGATCCTTCTTGATGCGGTGGCATAGAATCTCCTTCAATGGGGAATGCGCGATACTTGCCATCTCTTAAGAAAGGCAATGAAATTTGATCGAGGTTTTGAATAAATTCTGGATCAGCATAGCCCGATAAATAACCGGCTCTCGCCTTGTGTGGGATAATCTCAATAAAATTATTTCCATTGGGATCGACCATAATAGGCAATAGTATGCGATTATCTTCCAATTTCAATAAATCTTGCATGGGCACCTTTCTCAAATCTACCGAAATAAGTAAATCCACGCTCACGTGAAAATAACGCGAGATTTTCAACAAAACTTCCAAAGGCGGTTCCGATGCCCCTTCTTCATATTTAGAATAACGAGCACGCGTAATGAGTAGTGAATCTGCGACTTTTTGCTGAGACAACTCCTTCTGTGCTCGCAAATACCTGATGTTATCTGATAAGTATGACATTTGCTATTATTTATAGCATCAAATATACTAATTATTGCTAACATACGTAGTAAGTTTGTTTAAAATATTTTAAACTCGAGCAGATGGAACGCGCAATTGTACATTTAGATTTGGATAGTTTTTTTGTTTCTTGCGAGCGATTAACCAATCGCCAACTCGCTGGTATTCCTCTTATTATAGGAGGAGGTGATCGCGGGGTAGTTGCGAGTTGTTCTTATGAAGCCCGCGCATTTGGCGTGCGTTCTGCCATGCCTATTCGCATGGCGATGCGCTTGTGTCCTCAAGCTAAAATCATCAAAGGCGATATGGAGTTGTACAGTAAAATGTCGGCAGAAGTAACGGAAATTATAGCGGAAAAAGCGCCGATCATGGAAAAAGCAAGTATTGATGAATTTTACTTGGACCTAACGGGGATGGATCGCTTTTTTAGCACCAATCAATGGGCTGCTGAATTGGCTTCGACAATCAAAAAAGAAACCCATCTTCCCTTGAGTTATGCTTTATCAGTTAATAAAACGGTTTCGAAAATGGGAACGAATGAAGCCAAACCTGCTGGAGCACTCGTAATTCCCGAAAAGGAAGTGCGCCCGTTTCTCAATCCGCTGTCGATTCGCAAAATTCCTATGCTTGGACAAGCGACATATGATTCACTTGCGCGCTTGGGTATTCGCACTATTGAAACCTTGTCCAATATGCCCTCGGAAATACTGTTTCAGCTTTTGGGAAAAAATGGATTAGACATTTGGAAAAAAGCCAACGGAATTGATTATGCGCCTGTTGAACCCTATCGAGAACGCAAGTCCATTTCAGTAGAGCACACATTTGCTCAGGATACCATTGACCTCACTTTGTTGCGAACGACTTTGTTGGGAATGGTAGAACGCCTAGCTTTTCAATTGCGATCAGAAGGCTGGCTGACTTCTGTGGTATCCGTCAAGATTCGATATACCAATTTCGACACAGAAACCAAGCAGTGCAAAATTGCCTATACCGCAGCGGATCACCTGCTCAATGCTCAGGTGTTAGACATATTTGAAAAGCACTACCAACGCCGCATGCGTTTGCGATTGATAGGAATTAATTTCAGCGGATTAGCAAGGGGGAGTTATCAAATCAACCTATTTGAAGATTCCCAAGAAATTATGGCGCTCTATGAGGCTATGGACCACATCAAAAAACAATACGGCATACAAGCAGTTCACCGCTGTTCGAGTGCGATACTCAAAACTAAAAAAAAATAAAGATGTTGTTAAATTGTCATTCTTACTATAGTCTGCGCTTTGGCACGATTCCCTTAGCGCAATTGGTAAACAAAGCCAAAGAACTACAAATCACCACCTTAGCACTCACAGACATCCATACCTTTTATGGGGTGTATGACTTTATTCGCCTGTGCCAAGAAGCGTCGATTAAACCACTTATTGGCGCTGAGTTTCGCGTAGATCAACGCGTACAATACATCGTTATTGTCACGAGTACGCACGGTTTTACTGCTGTCAATCAATATATTTCTCATCACAATAAGACCAAACAACCCTTCGCCAAAAAAGCCCCTAACTTGGTCGATACCTTTGTGATCTATCCTATGGAAAATTGTCCACCTACCCTTGCGGATCACGAGTATATTGGCGTGAGAATGAATCAACGCAACCTACTCTATCAAGAACAATGGAAAAAGCTAGTACACAAAATGGTTGTTTTACACCCCGTAACGATTCAACATCCTGAAGAGTATGAGTTGCATCGCATCCTACAAGCGATTGATCAAAATACACTATTGAGCAAATTAGATCCTCAAACATCTGCCTTACCCGATGAAGTTCTCGTGAGTGAAGCAACCTTATCTCAGCATTTTGCCGCCTTTCCTACCTTACTTGCCAATACTAAAAGAATCGCAGCTGAAGCTACTTTTTCGTTTAGCGCGAAAAAAAACAGAAATAAACGCCATTTCACCGACAGCAAAGAAAGCGATTTACAGCTGCTAACTCAACTGGCTCAAGAAGGATTAATACGGCTCTATGGCAGTGAAAACAACCAAGCACAGCTGCGGTTAAAAAGGGAATTAGCGGTTATTGAACAATTGTCTTTTGCCAGCTATTTTCTCATTATTTGGGATATTATTACCTACAGCACAACACGGGGTTTTATGCATATAGGCAGAGGAAGTGGCGCTAATAGTTTAGTAGGGTATTGTATAGGGATTACCAATGTGTGTCCTTTAGAACTCGACTTGTATTTTGAGCGTTTTTTAAATGTCAATCGAAAATCACCTCCTGATTTTGATATTGACTGGTCGTGGACAGATCGCGATGCGATTATAGACTATATCTTTGATCGATACGGCAGTGAACACGTTGCTTTTTGCGGAGCCATGTCCACCTTTAAAGCGCGTTCTATTGTTCGAGAAATCGGCAAAGTATACGGATTAGCTAAAGAAGAACTCGATCAGCTCAACAATCGATATACAAGCGAACACATCGATAACAATTCCGTGGTTCAACTGATTCATCGGTATGGACAGCTCTTGGAGGGATTTCCAAATCAACGCAGCATGCACGCATGTGGAATCCTGATTGCAGAAGAACCACTGACTTGTATTACTGCCTTGGATTACCCTCCCAAAGGTTACGCTGTTGCACAATTTGACATGCACACTGCCGAAGACATTGGTTTTGAAAAATTCGATATCCTCAGTCAGCGCGGTATTGGACACATTAACGAAGCTGTAGCCCTGATCCAACAGAACCAAAACACAACCGTTGATATTCGCGATATTTCGCTTTCCAAAAACGAGTTGCGTTCCAACGCCTATTTACAAGCGGGAAACACCATAGGCTGTTTCTATATTGAAAGTCCAGCTATGCGTGGATTATTGAGAAAATTAAAGTGTAACAATTACAAAACATTAGTCGCAGCTTCGTCTATTATCCGACCTGGAGTTGCCCAAAGCGGTATGATGCAAGAATATATTTACAGACACAATCACCCCAATCAATTTGAGTATTTTCACGATGTTTTTAAAGACCAACTCGGGGAAACCTATGGCATAATGGTATACCAAGAAGACGTCATTAAGATTGCTCTTCACTACGGAGGGTTACCTGCCGAAGACGGCGACATTCTCCGCCGTGCTATGAGTGGAAAAAGCCGTTCCAAAGAAGGCTTACAAGCGGTTCGCAATCGCTTTTTAGCCTTATGTGAGGCAAAGGGACATCCACAAGCCCTTAGCGAAGAAATATACCGCCAGATCGAATCTTTTGCAGGCTATTCTTTTTGCAAAGCCCATTCGGCTTCTTATGCGATTGAAAGCTATCAAAGTCTATACCTCAAAGCCCATTATCCCCTGGAGTTTATCGTGGCTGTGATCAACAACCAAGGTGGATTCTATCGCACAGAAGTGTATGTACACGAGGCTAAAATGTCTGGCGCTCGCGTTTTTCCCCCTTGCATCAACCGAAGCAACCAAGGAGCTACCTTGAGAAAACGAGATATCTTTTTGGGATTTGAACTGGTGAAAAACCTCAACACAGCGCTAGTAGAAGCCATCATAAAAGAGCGTCAACGACAAGGAAATTACACCTCTTTGGAGAATTTTATCCAACGTGTAAACATTCCGCTTGATGCCTTGGAAACCTTACTATTTATCGGAGCTTTTCAATTTACAGGACTCCAGAAAAACGAATTGCTCATCCAAGCGAAATTGTTGTATCACAAGAACAAATCCAATCCAACTTGGTCGTTGTTACAAGAACCCATGAAACCATTTAACTTGCCAAAACTGAAGAGAATACCAGAAGAAGATGCCTTTGATGAACTTGAATATTTGGGTTTCCCAGTATCTTGTAGCCCCTTTAACCTCTTACAGACGAAATTTAGAGGAG
The DNA here is from genome assembly GCF_030326445.1 of Myroides sp. DF42-4-2. Lineage (NCBI taxonomy): Bacteria > Pseudomonadati > Bacteroidota > Flavobacteriia > Flavobacteriales > Flavobacteriaceae > Myroides > Myroides sp. DF42-4-2. Next base: position 44,966 of record NZ_JACAKI010000002.1, on the reverse strand, counting down.
AAATCACCACCAAGGACTTCCTCTACCACAAAGATGAGAATACGCGCTTAGTGGGCTATTTAATCGCCTTAAAGCCCATTCAAATCAAAAGTGGACTCATGTACTTCGGTACGTGGATTGATGTGCATGGAGATTACTTTGACAGCGTTCACTTTCCTCAAAGCTTACAGCAATACCCCTTTCAAGGAAGTGGTTGTTATTTGCTCTTGGGAACGATTCAAATAGAATACGACGTGCCAACGCTTCACATTATCAAAATGGCCAAACTCCCTTTTATGGCAGATCCGAGATATCAAGTAGACAACAAACAAAACACAAAAGAAAAAATAATAGCTAAAAGAGCATAACACAATGGTGAATTGAAAGGGAATAGAACAGCAAATAGAAGCATCCTATGCAAAGTGGCGCAGATACAAACTGATGTAGGTCGTTATACCTCCAGCGATCTACCCTAAAAAAAGGCAAAAAAAAATCCCCTATTTAGGAGATCAAAATAAAAAAATGGCAAGCTACCTACATCGCACCGCTACAACCACATACCTTTGCTGCGTTCCCACCCTGGAGGATTCTGCAGGAGCTGGTCGTGTAGGACTTGCCGTTGCAAATATACAACCATTTTATATTTTTCCAAGTGTTTACTACTATTATAATAACTTTTGTATATTGTAATAAAATTTAAACGACCGATGAAAAGACATAACATGCTTATACCCTTAGCCTTATCCTTAACCATTTTCAGTTGTTCTGAGAAAAATAATTTACAAAAAAATGTAATTTCTTTAAATACATCCGAATTAAAACAGGTTTACAACGATAAAGAGACTATAAAATTAAGCTTAAATCTCGCGCCAAACACCGAGCTTGACTCCGTAGTTTATTACTTAAACGACCATCGTCTTGGTTCTTCAAAGGCCAATGAACTAGTAACTGCCCCATTAAAAGGGTATAAATATGGACAATATATACTAAAAGGAACCGCTTATGCCAATAAAGAAAGTATTGATGTTACTACTCGTGTTACCCTACTTTCTTCTGTTGCCCCTCAATTAGTTAATTACTCCATTGTCAATACACTTCCTCACGATATCAAAGCGTATACACAAGGATTGGAGTTCCACAACGGAATCCTATATGAAAGCACAGGAAATGGTGAAGGCATAGGAACAGGAACGAAAGGCGTATCAAGCGTGCGTCAAATCAACCCTAAAACGGGAGAAGTCCTTAAAATAAAAGAACTTCCAGCGAGCATATTTGGAGAAGGCTGCACCATTTTAAACAACAAGCTGTATCAATTGACCTATAAAAACAATGAAGCTTATGTTTACAATCCAGATACTTTTGAAAAAATCGCCACTCTTCCCTACTTTCAACGAATGGAAGGTTGGGGCTTGTGCAACGATGGAACATACCTGTATATGACAGATGGCTCAGAAAAAATATACAAGCTCAATCCTGATACCTTCGAAAAAGTCGATGAGATCACAGTCGCTGCTCAACGTGAAATCTTGGTCAACATCAACGAACTAGAATGGGTAAATGGCAAGATTTACGCCAATTTCTACGGAAAAAGTGGTGTGGCTATTATTAATCCAACTACAGGAGCTGTAGAAGGTGTTATAGATCTGTCACAACTTTATGATATGGTAGAACATCACCCTGACTTAGACGTATTAAACGGAATCGCCTACAACGCTAAAACCAATACCTTCTTTGTAACTGGAAAAAACTGGAACAAAATGTTCGAAATTAAAATTATTGAATAGCGTTATTGGAGATGGATGACTGAAAAATTTTCTTTCAATGAAAAATAAAACAGCAATGGCTTCCAATTGGAAGCCATTGCTGTTTTATTTTAGTTGACGGTTTACAGTTTCACCGCCACTCACTACTCCCCTCTCACTCATACAAACTCACCCCATTAACATCAGTAGTCAAGACGTCTGACATATAATCAAAAAACGGTTTCATTACTTCAAAAGTTTGAATTACTTCATTTATAAAAGTGGGCTGTAGCAGTTCCTCATCCGCAAAAGGGCGCATAACTAAAAACTGCTTCTTGCGCAGTAAATCAATGGCGGGATGTTCTTTATCAAAGCCTTTAGGTGCAGTTTTCAGCTCTTCCCCAACCAATCCGCCAAAGGTTTGAATAAATTGCGGATCATTGATGAGCTGACGCATTTCAGAATCGTCTAAAGCGATTTCCTTTCGAATGCGCAATAAATCATCTTTATTGGGTTCCCAAAATCCTCCGCCAACAAAACTCTTTCCAGGCTCTATATTCAAGTAATACCCCCCGCGTAACAGTGGTTTTTTACGCCCGATATGTAAGCCAAAATACGTTTTATACGGTGTTTTATCTTTGGAAAAACGCACATCGCGATATAAGCGATGGACGTGAAACAACTCAACCTCATCTACAACAGCCATTTGATCAAAAACGCTTTTGAAAAACGCTTTTACTTCGGTAAAAACGGCATCTATTTGTGGCTTATTCTCCGTAAACCACGGCTTATTGTTATTTTTACTAATCGCCTCTAATAGGGCTATATGTTCTTTTTTTAAGTGATCCATAGTTTCTTCAACAATTGACGGACAAATTTACTTTAAAATAGTTGTATTCTTATTAATATACTGCTGACGTTGCTCCTTCGTGATGGATAACCCCTGTGTAATATACGCATCCATTGTACCGTACTTGGCCTCAATAGCAGTAAACATTGCCGTTAAGTAGTTGGGTTTAATCCATGAGAAATTTTCAATGACCTCATAGTCAATTTTTGGAAACATAAATTTTCCAAATTTTGCCAATTTCATGCGACTAGCAACATCATCAACCCGCCCGTTGTTGGACAGTAAATATTCTTCCATGATGGTTTGCCGATCTACGTTTAAAATACTCAACACAATAGCGCCTATCATACCCGTACGATCTTTACCTGCCGAACAGTGAAACAGTGTTGCTTCTTCATTATCCAAGATGCGCACAACAATCTCGCGGATTTTTTCTGGGTTATCCAAAACGTAAATCCCGTAAAACTCCTCGACCGCTTTATTTGATTCCTCAACAGTTACACGTCCTTTTAGCACTTCTTTCTTCGCTTTGCTAAACATATCTTCTGAGTCTTCAAAAGCTTGTAGGTTATAGTATGAAATGGTTGTTGGCAAGCGATCGGGATGCTTTTTAATTTCCCTATCCGTCCTTAAATCAATTACTTGAGAAATACCATAGTCTTGCAGCACTTTAAAATCCTTCTTCTTCAATTTTCCCAAATGACCACTGCGATAAAAGCGCCCAGCTTGAACCACGCGTTGGTCTTGCGTGATAATTCCTCCAAGCTCGCGAACATTAGCCACATGATTAATCGCCACTGCTGCATTAGCTTCTTGATATAATGTTTTTTGTTGGGCGGCAGGAGTAAATGACGTGGTTTCTCCACTGGCATAACGCCCAGCTAAAGCTTCATAATTCTCCTTTGTATCTAGCTTTGAAAACACAATGGGTTGGTAGGCGTGTTTATACGAACAGCTCCCTAAAAACAACAGTCCCCCCATTAAAATTAACCGTCTATATTTCTTCATAACACATCTTGTATGGTCCTCTTTCAAAGTTAAGCATTTCTATTCTATTTCTCCGTTTCCCCTCTAGATACAAAAAAAGCAATGCGGGTATCGCATTGCTTTTTTATATTTTTCAGGTAGTTTCTGTTTTAAACTCCCATAAATTGAAACGGTTTGCTAGCAACTAAATGATCGTTAGACAAGCCAAAATACTGCTGTCTATTGGATACATCTAATTTTCTAACTCCTGCTTTTTCTCCAAAATCAAGGGTTTTAAGGTCTAACCACAGAGGCGATAACGTCAATGGGTCTTCGTAATAATACACTAGATTTTTTTGATCTGACACCGCTCTCCATTTTGTTGAAGACAAGTTGGGATATCCTTCGATATGTACTCCATAAGGAACAGAACAGTTGCGGATGACACTAAATGCCGATCCAACTGCTACCATGGTATCATCGCTTTGATCTACTGCTGTAGCGTAATACGAAGCTCTTGCGAAGCGATCTTCTGATCTTCCTGTTCCTGGTAACACCTGATTACCTGGTAAAAATGCCCAGTAATCGCGGATTGCTAATTGCTTGTCATACGTTGGTGAATTGGTAACAACAGTATAAGAAGGATCGTGGTAAATCTTTAATTTTCCATCGATATACTCCAACACAGCATTGTCGCCTTTGGCGTCTGACATAGTTAGGTGTACCGTGGCCAAGGTGGTTCTCCCTGGTGTATTAGCTGTAACGACAGTAACTGGATTTTTCTGTAAATCAGCTACGGCTTCCGCTACAGTTGCATAATTATCCAATACATATTGTGCCCATATAGCTAAGCTCATTCCCTTTTGTTTTCCATTTGGATTATAATCAGGATATTGAGATTCGACTAACCATAAAATATTGGCAACAAGTCCTTTTTCATTCATTCCGTCTGTTGTGGCGATATCAAAGGCAGATACGATGACACTTCCGTATTTAGACTTCCATTTAGCAGAGGCTTTCCCCACTTCCCCTGTGCGTTCCATTCCTCTTGGAAAAACCCAAATATTCGGGTCGATTTCATCTTTCCAATCCATTGAACGCGCGGTAATTATTGTATTATTTGGCCCTTTGTATACCACTCGGGTACACGCATAAGCATCTGATGCAACGGGTAGTAAAAAGGCTGCTAAGGCTAAATTAGCTACCCAAATTTTCCATTTTTTCATAGGTATAGAATTTATGTGTTTTTTATTTCAATGCTTGTTTAAACGTTAGCAATGCTCGTTCTCTAGCTAGCTTGTGGTCGACAATTGGCGCCCTGTATAATCCCTCTATATCTTCAGGCAACCATCGCTTGATATACTGTCCATCTTTGTCAAATTTTTTTTGTTGTTCGGTGGGATTAAAAATGCGAAAATAAGGTGCGGCATCACAACCACATCCTGCTGCCCATTGCCAGTTTCCAACGTTTAGTGCTAAATCGTAATCATTTAACTTTTGCGCAAAATACGCCTCTCCCCAACGCCAATCAATCAACAAGTGTTTGACCAAAAAACTAGCCACCACCATGCGCACGCGATTGTGCATATACCCCGTTTGATTCAATTCACGCATTCCTGCATCAACCAAGGGATAGCCTGTTTCTCCTTTACACCACAACTCAAATTCTGCTTCGTTATTTCTCCAAGCGATTTTTTCGTATTCTCTTTTAAAACACCAGCGAGCCGAATGCGGATAATGATATAAAATTGAAGTAAAAAACTCTCGCCAAATCAATTGACTTAACCACGTATCGTTATCAACTAGTGCTTGCGCTACACAGGCGCGAATAGAAACGGTACCAAATCGAATGGCCATTCCCAAATGCGTTGTTGCATCCAAGGCTGGATAGTCGCGGTTTTCCGTATAGTTTTGAATAATGGATCGATCGAAAACTGGAGGGACAAATCGAGGGTTATTCCCCTCCGCATAACCTAAATCCGATAAACTAGGCATCGTATTTCCCTTTGTTTTGGGAAGAAAATGCGTTTCTTTTAACGGGATTGTCCACGCGTTTAGGTGTTGCTTGGTCAGCGAATTTCTCCACAATTTTGCATAAGGCGTATATACCTTATAAGGCGTTTGATCGCTCTTCAGCAATTCATCCGCACGAAAAATCACCTGATCTTTAAACGCGTAAAAACCAATGTTCTTTGCCCTTAAAAAGGCTTCTACCTCAGCATCGCGTTGCTGGGTTAATGGTTCGTAATCCACATTGGTATAAACGGCCTGAATAGCATAAGTAGCTGTTAGTTGTTCAAATGAATGCAGCACCGTATCACTGTAAAAAAACATTTGACTAGTGAGTGCATTCAATTCTGCGTTCAGCTGTTCTAATGCGCCATAGATGTACGGAATGCGCTTGTCATTTCTATCGGGAAATTGCGCTAAAATATCCGTGTCAAAAATAAAAAGAGGCAAGACTTTTTTTCCTGATTGTATAGCGTGATATAAGCCTACATTATCGTGCAAGCGCAGATCTCTTCTAAACCAAAATACTACAATTTCTTCCATACAATAAGTCTAGTAAAAAGACCCTTTACTTTTTGAAATAAAGGGTCTTTAAATATAACTTTTTTTATTTAAAAATAGCCAATAATACTCAACCATGTTGTGCCGAGTATCAAATAAACAGCCAAAAGCAAAAGTCCGATGCACAAGCCATAGCTCCACCAAGCCTTTAATTCAACATAACCACTACCAAAAAACACGGGAGCTGGACCGTGTCCATAATGTGTTAGTGTACCGTATATAGAGCCCATAAAACCGAGGGTCAACGCCAAAAGCATCGGAGGTACACCTAATGATAGTCCCACCCCCAACAAGGCGGCATACATGGCTGCTACATGGGCTGTGGCACTAGCAAAGATATAGTGACTAAAAAAGTAGACTATGACGAGTAAAGGATAGGCATAATGCCAGCCAATTCCCCCCATTTGCACTTTGATTAAATCGCTAAACCAACCAATGAAACCCAGGGTATTTAACGAACTAGCCATCATAACTAAAACCGCAAACCAAACAACAGTATCCCAAGCTCCTTTTTCAGATTTGACATCCTCCCACGTTAATACAGAGGTTAACAATAGGATAGAGAGACCAATAAAAGCGGTTGTTGTGGCATCAATGGTAAATAAATCTCCGGTAATCCACAAAAAAAGCAAGATAAAGAAAGTCAGTAACATCAACTTTTCTGACAGGGATAATTTGCCCATTTCTTTTAGTTTTGCTAGGGCAATCTTAGGAGCATCACCTGTTTTCTTTAATTCAGGCGGGTAAATTTTATACAACACCAGAGGCGTGATAATAAAGGCTATGATTCCAGGTACGAAGCCTGCAATTGCCCAGTTCATCCAGCTAATATGGATCCCCATATCAGCTGCAAATTTTTGACACATCGGATTACTCGCCGTTCCTGTTAAGAACATTGCCGAGGTAATCAGATTGAGATAATAACAATTTAACGTTAAAAAAGAACCTACTTTTTTCTTTGTTTCTTCTTTAGATGGATCTGAACCAAAGTTCATCGCCATGGATTTCATAATGGGATAAATAATACCACCACCCCGGGCAGTATTACTTGGGATCGCTGGCGCCAATACTAAATCTGCCAGCCCTAATCCATACGCTAATCCCAACGTACTTTTACCGAATGTGCGAATAAACAGATAGGCTATTCGATTTCCCAATCCTGTTTTGATAAAGCCACGAGCAATAAAGAATGAGATTCCGATTAACCAAATTACTTTATCCCCAAACCCCTGTAGACTTAATGCGATGGATTTTCCTGCATTTCCAGGAGCTAAAAGCTGAAAAAAAGCAGTGAGTCCCACGGCAATCATACACATAGTACCCATTGGTGCAGCTTTTAGAATAATCCCTAAAATAGTGCTGACAAAAATGGCAAATAAATGCCATGCTTCTAATGTTACCCCCTTTGGAATTGGACAAAACCACAATAACAAGCCTACAATTAATGTGATTCCAAGTTTTTTTAGGTGTACTTCTTTCATAGAAGAACCGTTTTAATAGTTATTGTAATCGGCATTGAAATTGGATGAAGGCAAGGTTAGAATTATAAGATTTCGTTTGTTCTACATTCGTCTTAAAATTGTCAATTTGCATTCCCACTTGTAAGCGAGCACCATAATTCTTTAAAAATTCTAGACTGACCATGGGAACCCAGGTTTGTCTTGCGTTCGAATTGAGGTGCGCACTAGCGTCTAAATACTCATAACGGCAGGCAAATTCGATGGTTTGCAAGCGTTTTTCTCCTAATTCATATCGTATATTCGGCAAAATGTAGAAACTTTTCATCAAATAATCCTTCATTACGCCTACGCGCTCATCGACGGCTTGATTAAAAAACATAAAGTGATTTGTACCTTGCTTGGCTTCGAGCTGGAAGTCAATGCTCCAACGATCACTCAGCGGGAAGAAAGCCGTTGCTTCTGCGCCCACGGCATACACCGTTTGGCGTTGTACCTCGCCCAGTCCGCCACTAATTCCCACATTAATTTTGTGCTTGGGATCGACATTGAACAACAAACGGCTCGAATAGTGTTTGCCGTCGTCATTATCTGTCTTGTTTTTACCATTTCCATTGGTTACTGAAAGACCGTAACTCATAGGAATTTTCCCTAAGTCCACACTTCCTGTCACTGCGGCACCAATTTGGAAGCTCGTCCAACCATTATCGCCAAATAAGTAGTAGGAATTGGAATAGTCAATGGATTTTACAACGTCAACAGGATAGGTTTCCTCTACGCCAAACAGCGGTCTAAACTGACCAACTGTAAATTGCAAATAACGATTCAACGTATACTTTGCATAGGCATTTTCCAATACTTTTGTCTTGGGATCTGACTTAAAATCTGCCAAATTCACCAACGCTACAACTTCTAAATTTTCGGTTATTTTGGCGTTCATCGAAACGCGCATTCGCTTAACTTCAAAGGAATTATTCGTTCCATCCCCATCGCCATAATGCATTCCATTAATATCTACGCCTCGTTTAAAATTATCCAAATAGCGCGCTTGAAAAACACCTCCTACTTTAAATTGAGGATACGTTTGCGTCGTATTATGTAAGACTATTTTTTCTTCAAATACGCGAATTGTATCTTGTACCATTTCCCTCTCCTGTGCCCAACTACTTACTGCAGTACACAAGCCTATTCCAAAGAGAAATAGGCTTTTTAAAACCTCAATTTTACTTTTCATTTTATCATTTCTTTTTAAACTTGAGAAAACTTGCTCGATTGTATTCATAATTCATACGGGCAATATTCAACACCGAAATTCCCTGAGGGCATTCAACCTCACAGGCTTCTGTATTAGAACAATGTCCAAATCCCTCTTCATCCATTTGCATAATCATGTGCAAGGCACGTTCTTTTCGCTCTTGTTGCGATTGAGGCAACAAGGCTAATTGGGTAATCTTTGCTGAAGTAAACAAAGCGGCACTACCGTTTTTACACGTTGCCACACAAGCACCACATCCAATACAAGCGGCCGAATCAAAGGCAGCTTCTGCTGTTTCATGAGAAACGGGGATGGTATTTGCTTCTGGAGCTTGTCCGGTATTCACCGATACATAGCCTCCGGCAGATATAATGCGGTCAAAAGCTGTGCGATCTACTTTCAAATCCTTTTTAACAGGAAATCCAGCAGCCTTAAATGGTTCAATTAGAATGGTTTCTCCATCTTTAAACTCGCGCATATGCAATTGACAAGTCGTTGTATTTTCTAAAGGTCCATGTGCGTTTCCGTTAATCACCACCCCACATTGTCCGCAAATCCCCTCTCTACAGTCGTGATCAAATTCAATAGGTTCCTCTTTTTTAGAAATTAGTTGTTCATTTAATGTGTCCAACATTTCTAAGAAAGACATATGTGTATTCACATTATCTATCGCATAATCCACTAATTTACCTTCAGATTTGCGATCTTTTTGTCTCCATATTTTAAGATTCAATTTCATAGCCCTATTATTTATAACTACGGATAGTTGGTTTGACGTATTCAAATGTTAATTCTTCTTTATTTAAAATGGGTTCCTGATCCAAAGATCCCGGCCACTCCCAAGCAGAAATAAATTGGAATTGCTCATCGTTACGAGCAGCTTCCCCTTCTTCGGTTTGGTATTCCTCTCTGAAATGCGCCCCACAAGATTCATCACGGGTTAAAGCATCATAACACATAAGCGTTCCGATTTCCAAGTAATCTGCTACGCGCCCCGCTTTTTCTAGCTCTGAGTTAATCGTAGCATTAGTTCCAGGAACGTGTACATTCGTATAAAATTCGGCTCTCAATTTTTTAATTTCCTCAATGGCAAATGTCAACCCTTCTTTTGTACGGGCTAAACCACAATAATCATACAGGAGTTTTCCCAATTTTTTGTGATAGTAATCCACTGTCTTATCGCCTTTAATTTTCAAGAGATTTTCCAATTTGTCTTTGACTTCTTGTTCTGCTTTTTCAAACGCTGGGTGATCTGTTTCAATTTTCCCCACCCTAATTTGATCGGCCAAGTAGTTAGCAATGGTATAAGGTGCTATAAAATACCCATCTACTGAAGCTTGCAACAGTGAGTTTGCTCCCAAACGATTTGCGCCATGGTCAGCAAAATTAGCTTCACCTAAAGCAAATAATCCTGGGATGGTTGTCATTAACTCATAGTCTACCCATAAGCCTCCCATAGAGAAGTGAGCCGCTGGCGAAATCATCATCGGTTCTTTGTAGGCATTTGACCCTGTAATTTTTTCATACATGGTAAATAAGTTGCCGTATTTTTCAGCGATTTTTGCCTGTCCTTGCTCTTTGATTGCCTTAGAGAAATCCAAGTAAACCGCATTTTTCAACGGTCCTACTCCAAAACCAGCATCGATGCGCTCTTTGGCTGCACGAGATGAAATATCACGCGGCGCTAAGTTTCCAAAAGCAGGATAGCGTCTTTCTAAATAGTAGTCGCGTTCTTCTTCGGGAATATCATTGGCGAGTCTGGTTTCATTTAGGTTTTTAGGCACCCAAATACGACCGTCGTTGCGCAGTGATTCTGACATTAGGGTCAACTTCGATTGATAATCTCCAGATTGAGGTAAAGATGTTGGGTGAATTTGCGTCCAGCTAGGCGAAGCGAAGAAAGCTCCTTTTTTATGGGCACGCCAAATTGCAGAACCATTACATCCCATGGCTAAGGTAGATAAATAATATATTTTACCGAATCCACCCGTTGCAAGTACAACAGCGTGAGCGGCATGTCTTTCGATTTCTCCTGTTTCTAGGTTTCTCACAATTACACCTCTTGCTTTTCCATCGATCACCACCAAATCCAACATTTCATGTGAAGAGTACAGCTCAACAGTTTTCTTATTGACCTGACGCATCAGGGCTTGGTAGGTACCCAGCAACAACTGTTGTCCCGTTTGTCCACGGGCGTAAAATGTTCTACTCACCTGTACCCCTCCAAAGGATCTATTGTTCAAATAACCGCCGTATTCTCTACCAAAGGGAACCCCTTGAGCCACTGCTTGATCAATTAAGTTAACCGAACACTCTGCTAGGCGATAAACATTGGCCTCTCTGGCTCTAAAGTCACCCCCTTTTAGCGTATCGACGAACATTCGATAAATACTATCCCCGTCATTTTTGTAGTTTTTGGCAGCATTCACTCCTCCTTGGGCCGCTACGGAGTGCGCGCGACGTGGCGTATCTTGAAAGCAAAACGATTTTACATTATACCCCATTTCACCTAAAGAAGCCGCTACAGAACTACCAGCTAACCCCGTTCCAATTACAATAACATCCAGTTTTTTTCTGTTTGCTGGATTGACCAAACGAGCATTCTTTTTATAGTTAAACCATTTTTCTTCTAATGGTCCTTCAGGAATTTTTGCATCTAATTTCATAACAAGCTTGTATTAATGGGTGATATAAATATAAATGGGCATCAAAGCGAATCCAACACATAGGATAACGGCATAGGCAACACCGAAGGCGTTAATCCAACGCACGTATTTGGGGTGAAATAGCCCGAGTGTACGCACGCCACTGTGGATGCCGTGAATCAGGTGGTACGCCAGTGCGATCATAGCAATAACATAAACTACAACTAGCCATAACTCTTGAAAGGCAGTCACCACTACCGTATATAAATCTTTATTGCCATTGGCGTCTAAACCAATGCTACCAAATTTGTAGACATACCAAAAGTTCTGAAAGTGAAGCACAAGGAAGATTAAAATGATCACACCTAAAACCCCCATATTCCTGCTATACCATTTGCTAGCCCTACCTCTTCTGTCGCGTTTGTAGGTTCCTCCAGCTTTTTGGTTTTTTGAGGTGATAATAAGCGCGTAAATCGCATGTCCTAAAATGGACAAGTAAAGCACATAAGACACCGCTTTTACCAGCGGATTACCCGTTAAAAAATGGGAATAAGCATTAAAGCTTAGCTGTGCTTGTTCGGGTTCCAGAAACAACTGAGTGTTTCCCAAAAAGTGAATCAGTAAAAAGAAACACAGAAACAACCCAGTCCCTGCCATTACAATCTTTCTTGAGAGTGTATTCATCTTATTTTTGTTTTAATAATTAATTCATGAACGGATGTATAATTCTATCGATTGGAACGATAATAAAAACCACACAAATAGTACCAAAAAAGGATTTTCACTTATCTTTTTTATCTTAATATTTAAAATAAACAGATAACTTTCTAAAACCACCACCTACAATCACACATAATTAATACTAAAATTACTAATTATTCGAAACATTTATCAAAAAATTAATCAATTTCATTTTTTTTTAAAACAATACAGAATGAATTTAAATTAGCAACGCCTCTATATTTCTTACAATGCAGCGATTCCGGTATAAAAGTGCTATCTTGACCATGAAATTAAAAAAAATATTTTCCTAAAAATGTAACAATTATCATAGTTGGACATCTAATTATACTATGAAACAAAAAAGTCTTGAATTAGAGTTTGTTAGCCTTTTGGATGAGCATCAAAATCTCATCCACAAAATCTGTCGGCTATACACAGATGAGGAATCTGCTCATAAAGATTTGTTTCAAGAGATCTCCATTCAACTATGGAAAGCATACCCTGGCTTTAGAGGGGAATCAAAATTTACAACCTGGGCTTATCGAATCGGACTAAACACGGCTATTTCGCTATTTCGAAAGAAAACGCGCCAAATTAGCACCACGAGTTATGATCCAATGATTCACCATTTTCACTATAACGAGTACAACGAAGAGGAAGAACAACAACTCAAATTAATGTACAAAGCGCTTCATCAATTAAATGATATTGACAAAGCATTGGTATTCTTGTATCTCGAAAGCAAAACCTATGAAGAAATCGCAGAAACACTAGGAATTAGTGAAGTGAATGCTAGGGTAAAAATGAACCGAATTAAAAGCAAATTAAAAAAAATACTAAATCCGTAAGGATACACGATATCATGAATGAACTTGATTTATTAAAAAAACACTGGAACGCTAACCAAAACTTTCCAAAGATTTCCAAAGACGAAATCAAGAAGATGATTCACAAGAAATCATCTTCAATCGTCATGTGGATATTTATTATTAGCGTCATTGAGTTTCTTTGTCTCAACTTGGCAAGTTTTTTCCTATTTAATGAAGAAAGTACTGATTTACAAGAAAAAAACAATCCTATATTTGAGCTAATTGTCAATAATATTGACTACCTCAGTGGCTTTATTTCCTTGGTATTCATCTTTCTATTTTACACGAAATACCGCAAAATTTGCGTAGCAGATAGCACTAAAAATTTAATGAAACAGATTCTCCAAACCAAGAGAATGGTCAATTACTATATTGCCATCAATATTTCATTAATCTCGATTTTATCCCTTTTTGCCATTATTAGTATTTTGAGCTCAGATGCCGATACCTCCCACAGTTGGAAGTATTACACCTATATTCTTGGGTTGTTCACTTTTTTATTTTTGATTTTCTTCGTAATCATCTGGTTGTACTATCGCGTGGTTTACGGAATTTTGACTAAACGCTTGATGAAAAATTATCAGGAACTTGAGAAGATAGAGAATTAAATTTGTATCTTGGATACTCATTTTACCTTATAATTCAAGCTATGACTATCACGCAATTACAATATGCCTTAGCTGTTGCAGAGCACAAAAATTTCACTCTTGCAGCAGAAAAATCTTTTGTGACTCAGCCGACCTTGAGTATGCAAATCCAAAAATTAGAGGAGGAATTGGGTGTTCAAATTTTTGATCGCACCACAAAACCGATTCAACTGACAGCAATTGGCGAAGTGATTATTCAACAAGCACATAAAATTTTAAACGAATCCAATCGAATCAAAGATATTATTGACCAAGAAAAAGGCTTTATTGGAGGTGAATTTAAGTTGGGAATCATCCCCACTGTTACACCAACACTATTACCTATGTTTATTAAAACTTTTGTCAGTAAGTTTCCAAAAGTCCATTTAATTATTGAGGAGTACACCACGGAAGAAATCATCAGCAGGCTCAAAGGTGGGTATTTGGATGCTGCCATTGTTGCTACGCCATTAGAACTAGAGGATATTAGAGAAAAAGTGCTGTATTACGAGCCTTTTATCGGTTATATCCCCCAACAATTACAAAGTGAATTTGGCGATAAAATTACAACGGATCAACTCGATCTAAAAAAGTTATTGCTTTTACAAGACGGACACTGCTTTCGGGATGGTATCATCAATATCTGTAAAAACAAGACTGCGGACGCTGATCGCCCGTTCTCCTTAGAGAGTGGTAGCTTTGAAACCTTAATTCAATTGTCTAAAGAAGGTTTGGGTTACACTTTATTACCCTACTTACACACGCTTCAACTCAACAGTGAGGATCAAAAGAACCTCCTGCCTTTTGAATCGCCACAACCTGCAAGAGAAATCAGTTTAATACACACGTCCAACGACTTAAAGCTACAGATCATTCAAGCGCTATACGACACCATATTGAGCGTTATTCGCGGGGCAATTGCCTTTCAGGACGTCAAGATTATCAGTCCGAAGAAAAAATAAAATTCCCAACAAGCCCCCTACCATTATCAAGGAGAACAGTTGACAATACCGAGGCAATCGATACAGGAAATAAAATTCTCCAATCAAATCTAAAGCAAACGCAACGAATACAAAATAAAAAAAGGGAGTAAGAATTAGATCTTACTCCCTTTTATGTTAGTTGGGAAGATTACTCTTCACCTTCACCTTTTACTACCAAACGGAATCCTTCTCCGTGGATATTTAAAATTTCAACAGCTTCGTCTAATTTTAAATATTTTCTCAATTTTGCGATATAAACGTCCATACTACGAGAAGTGAAATAGTTATCATCTCTCCAGATTTTCGTTAAAGCAACTTCTCTTGGCATTAAATCGTTTTCGTAAATTGCCAATAATTTCAGTAATTCATTTTCTTTTGGGGACAACTTAATTGGTTCTTGGTCTTGGAATGTTAAGAATCTCAATTTAGAATTCAAATGAAATTTACCGATTTGGAATTCGAATTTCGTGTTATCTGTTTTTACTTCAGATGTTTTTCTGTGAATAATTGCCTTGATTTTCATCAACAACACTTCTGAATCAAAAGGTTTGTTTAAGTAATCGTCAGCTCCTACTTTATATCCTCTTAATACATCCTCTTTCATCGATTTTGCAGTTAAGAAAATAATAGGCACTTCCTTGTTTTTGTCACGGATTTCCTTGGCTAAAGTAAACCCGTCTTTGTAAGGCATCATCACATCTAGAATACAAAGATCGAAAGTGTCGCGTTTGAACTTTTCAAATCCTTCCATTCCATTCTTAGCTAACGTAACTTCAAAGTCATTGATGGCTAAGTAATCTTTCAAGATCGCTCCAAAGTTTGGATCGTCCTCGACTAATAGAATCTTTTTGTTGTTTGTTGTTTCCATATATATATTGATTAATTTATTAATGGCATTTTAATAATGAACGTACTTCCTTTACCTTTTTCACTTTCAACATATACTTGTGCATTGTGGTCTTCTACGATTTGCTGTACGTAAGCTAACCCCAATCCATGTCCTTTCACATCGTGTAAGTCACCGGTATGCTCGCGATAGAATTTATCAAAAATTCTCTTTTGTGCATTTTTACTCATCCCCACTCCTTGATCGACAACTTTTATCAAGATAAAATCTTTGATATTTTCTGTATACACATCAATGATTGGTCTTTCTTTTGAGTATTTTATTGCATTGTCTAACATATTCACCATCACACTGGTCAAATGGAATTCATTCCCTAGTATATCGGATCTTCTAGCGTCGAGATGTAGGTTAATTTCTCCTCCTCTATCTTGAACGATCAGGCTTACGTGATCTACTGCAGATTCGATAACTTCGTGAATATCGACGGCTTCTTTATCAGCTTCAAACTCTTTCTTTTCGAGTTTGGATATGCGAAGCACGTTTTCCACTTGGGCGTGCATGCGTTTATTTTCTTCCCGAATCATATTGAGGTATCGCTCGACCATTTCTGGTTTATCGATCACCTTGGGATTTTTTATCGCATCCAACGCTAGGTTAATCGTTGCTATTGGCGTTTTAAACTCATGCGTCATATTGTTGATAAAATCCGTTTTCATTTCTGAAATCTGTTTTTGCTTAATCAACTGATTGATCGCATTCAAATAAGCTGCAATAATAACAACTGTGAATAAGATTGACAAAAATGTAATTCCAATTAATGAAGAGAATAAATACTTACTCTTCTCTGGAAAAGTTACATACAAGTGATACTTACTTTTTCCGTCATTATTTTTTAGAATAGGCACCCCATAAGTAGATCCTTCGCTGTATTCGAATTCATCTGACTTAATTTTAGTTGCCAGTCCTTTGTTGTAAACACCAAATTCAAATTTGGCATTTACTCCGTATTGATGTAGCTCGTTTTGTAATAATTCGTTGAGTTTTTCCTTAGAAATTCTCTCATCTACTCGTTTTAGCGCCACGATGTCTTTGAAATAAATCTCAAACTGTGCTTTATCTAAAACGTCTAAATTTCCAGATTTTTCGATTACCTCATCTGGATAATTTTGATGTAAATTATCACCCCCTCGATCAAAGGAATTTCCTTTGTGAATCTCGGTTTTACGTCTAGCTACAAAACTTTTTATGTTTGTACTATCGGCTCTCTTGTCAAAGAACGAACTTCGCAAATTAAAATCTTCCAAAATCAGTGTGTTCGAATAAAACACTGATTCGTTGGTTATGGGATTGCGTTGATAAATAACGATCTCTTTTAATTCACTTTGCTTTGGCGGTTCGCCAATACTATCTACAATATTGTTGTACATTTTGTAGAACTCCATCGCTTCATTTTGTTCGATGGCGTTCGACACATTTCCAATCACTTGTTGGACGTGGTATTTAAACTGTTCCTCGTTATTGTTGTACGAACTAACAATCCAATATAATTGTACGATGATGATGCCAATCAATGAAAAACTCATTATACCGACAAGTATCCTAAATCGTAATTTATTCATCGCAATTCAAAATTATGATTAATAATATATATTCCCTAGTAGTTAACATAAAATTAACCGATTAAATTAAATGATTTTTTAAATTAATGTCACGTATTATCGAAATAATATCACTTTCAATTGATTTTTTGTTATTATTTTCAATTATATATTGACTTCTTTTTACCTTTTCTTCGTCTTTCATTTGATTATTTATAATTTTTTGGACTTGTTCTTTTGAGACTCCATCTCGGGCCATCACTCGCTCAATTCTAACTTCTTCAGGTGCAACTACAAGCACGATTAGGTCGCAAGTATGCTCCAATCCATTTTCAAACAAAATTGCACTTTCTTTCATCACAATAGGTGCATGCTTATGTTGATCTAACCATTGGTCAAAATCTTCTTTTACTCGAGGATGAACCACTTGATTGAGCTGTTGCAACAGTTCTTTTTGATCAAAGACAAGTTGTTTAATTTTTGCGCGATCTAACAAACCGCGTTCAGTAATAACGGAGGTTGTAAAGATTTGTTGTACAGCTTGTACCACATCTGGGCGATCCATGATCTCTCTTGCTCTTTCGTCGGCAATATAAATGGGAATCCCCTGTTTTGCAAACAATTTAGCTACTGTAGTTTTTCCACTACCGATTCCTCCTGTTAGTCCTACAACGATACTCATTTCTATCTTATTTAAAAAACATTTCTGGCATTCCTATTTCGGGTTGTTTTTTCAACACGTGCAGGATATAATTTGATTTAACAAATCCCGTACCATACCCATAAAATTGCACAAAAACTGCACAAATCGACAAGAACGAAACCTTAAAACTCTTCTCTTTTAACAAAGATATCACAAAAACAGAGAAAAAATAAAATAAATATAGAGAAAATACTGAACAAAAACCCACAAATAGGAGTAAAAGACTTATAAAAAGGCCACCAATAAACAAACTGGGGAACCAATACGTCATTTTAGCATATTGTGGATAACGCTGATTGAGAATTGGTCTCGCCTTTCCAAACTTATGAACTTGGGTATAAAATTTTTTCCAATCGATTCTGCGTTTATGGTAGACATAAGCCTTGGGAAAGAGTTGGGTGTCAAAACCTAAGTTCCAGAGACGGATCGTTAAATCGGGATCTTCACCTGGGTGAATTTTGCCAAATCCACCAGAGGCTTGGTATGCTTTTTTAGAAATCCCCATATTAAAACTGCGGGGTTGAAATTTACTCAATCGCTCAGATCCTCCTCTAATCCCACCAGTGGTGAGAAAAGAAGTCATGGAAAAGTTAATTGCTTTTTGCACAGGGGTAAAGCTAGACAAGGCTTCATCGGGTCCGCCGAAACAATCGACATAGTGCTCGTTCAAATAGTGATCTACTGTTGCTAAATACCCTTGGGGAATGATACAGTCAGAGTCTAAGATGATGTAGTACTCTCCTTTTGCCTTTGTCATACCGTAGTTTCTCGAATCCCCTGGTCCTGAATTACTTTTATAGTAGTAGGCGATATCCAATTGATCTTGGTATTTCTCCACGACAAATCGCGAATCAATAGTCGATCCATCTTCTACAATCACCACTTCAAAAGGGCCTTGAAAAGTTTGCTTCGCTAAGCTAGCCAACAATTCATCCGTTTCATCTGGTCGATTGTAAACAGGTATAATAAACGAATAATGCATGATCTTCTTAATATAGCAACAAAAATATCGCTTCCTAAATTGGAATACAAAATTTACTCCTTATATTTATGTACATTATTTATATTTTTTACGTTATAAAGTGTAAACTTTCTGAAAAAGTAGACCATCTAACTGTAATTGATTTTAAATATTCGAAACTTTATTATATGAATGCAATTAATATACTTTGGGTTGATGATGAAATTGACTTATTAAAACCTCATATTATCTTTTTAGAAAAAAAAGGCTATGCCGTGACCAAAGCTACCAATGGAGCTGATGCTATAGATCTGGTAACGCAACATCATTATGACATTGTTTTTCTCGATGAGAACATGCCGGGATTAACGGGATTGGAGACATTAAACGAAATCAAGAGTCTCAAAAGTAGTCTTCCCATTGTGATGATCACAAAAAGTGAAGAAGAATACATTATGGAAGAGGCAATTGGCGCCAAAATCGCAGATTATTTAATCAAACCTGTGAATCCCAATCAAATTCTGTTGTGTTTAAAAAAGAATTTAGACGATTCCCGCATTGTTTCTGAAAAATCTTCCTTGAGTTATCAGAAAGAATTCCGCAATATAGCGATGGATTTAATGTCGATCAACACTTATGAAGACTGGATTTCCCTCTACCGAAAGCTCCTTTTTTGGGAGGCTAAGCTCGAAGATATTGAGGATCAAAATTTGATCAATATCTTAGAAGGACAAAAAAGCGAAGCCAATAGTTTATTTGGGAAATTCATTGAAAAGAAATACGAAACTTGGATCAACTCTACTGCGGATCGACCGACTTTTTCGCATGAAATATTCAAAAAATGGGTGGTTCCCGAACTGAAAAAGGAGAATAATAAGATTCTCTTTCTTGTCGTAGACAATATGCGTTATGATCAATGGCGCTCGTTTGAACCCATCGTATCGAATTATTACAAAATTGAGAGTGAACACACGTTTTTTTCTATTTTACCGACAACGACACAATATGCGAGAAATGCCATTTTTTCGGGTTTAACACCTCTACAAATGGAAAAAATGCATCCTGAATGGTGGAAAAACGACGTTGAAGAAGGGGGTAAAAACCTCCATGAAAACGATTTTTTACAGGCACAATTACAGCGTTTGCGCTTAACAGTACCCAATGAATATTACAAGATTGTCGGACAAAAAGACGGGCGAAAATTAGTTGATAATTTTAACGCTATCAAACACAATCAACTGATTACCATTGTTTACAATTTTGTCGATATGTTGTCTCATGCGAAAACGGAAATGGAAGTGATCAAAGAATTGGCATCTAATGACAAAGCCTATCGTTCGTTGACGACGAGTTGGTTTAAAAATTCGACTTTATTGGATGTGATTCAACAGGCACAACAAGCTGGTTTTAAGTTAATTATAACCACCGATCACGGAACCATAAACTGCAATACCCCTTCGAAGGTTATTGGTGATAAGAATACAAGTTTAAATCTCCGTTACAAAACAGGCAAGAGTTTAACCTTTGAAAAAAAGGATGTATATGTGGTTAAAGATCCAAAAAAGATACAGCTTCCCGCTATAAATCTAAGTAGTTCCTTTATTTTTGCAAAGAATGATTGTTTCTTAGCCTATCAAAATAATTACAATCACTATGTATCTTATTTTAGAAACACCTACCAACACGGGGGGATTTCACTGGAAGAGATGATCGTTCCTTTTATCATTTTAAATCCAAAATAAATGGAATTTATATATCAACTTGAGGAAATAGACAAAATAGCGGCAGCGGTTTTACCGTTGTTAACGCATAAGATTGTGTTGTTTGAGGCGCCTATGGGTGCGGGAAAAACGACTTTTATCAAAGCTTTGGCGAAGCAATTAAAGATAACTGACATGACGAGTAGTCCGACGTTTTCTATTGTTAATGCGTACCAAATACCCGAATCAACTGCGTCTTTATACCATTTTGATCTGTATCGTTTAGAGGAAGAGGAAGAGGCGTATGACTTTGGTTTTGAGGAGTATTTAGACAGTGGAAACTGGTGTTTCATTGAATGGCCGGAGAAGACACCTAATTTGATTCCCGATCACCACAGTATCATCCAAATTGAAGTTGTAGATACTCAGGTTAGAAAATTAATAATTACCAATGCTTAAACTGTAATGTATGGCTAAATTATATCCTTTTTCAAAAAAATCGTTCCTTCCACAAGAGGAGTGTTTGCTTGTTGAGCCGCGCAAAGGGGAGTTATTCATTGGGGTTCCCAAAGAGAATTTTACCTTGGAGAAACGCATCTGCATTACACCAGAAGCCGTGCAAACGCTACATGCTTATGGCCATCGCGTTTTAATTGAGAAAGGAGCTGGTGAAGCAGCTAGTTACAGTGATTTAGAATACAGCAAGGCAGGGGCTGAAATTACTACGGATACCAAAAAAGTATTGGGTTGTCCGATAGTGGTCAAGGTCGTTCCTCCTACCCTAGAGGAAATCAAACAGATGACGCCTCATAGCGTATTGTGGTCAACCATTCAGTTAAAAACGCTAGATCCTACCTATTTTAAGGCGTTAGCGAAGAAAAAGATCTCGGCCATTGGGTTTGAGTTTATTCAAGACAAGAGTGGTTCTTTTCCCGCTACGAGTATTTTGAGTGAAATTGCCGGAATTGCCTCCATCCAGATTGCTTCGGAGTTGATGACTACAACAAATCAGGGCAAGGGATTGCTCATGGGTAATATCACAGGCGTTGTTCCGACAGAAGTGGTCATTTTAGGTGCGGGCATTGTTGCGGAATACGCGGCTAAAACAGCGATTAGCATGGGAGCCAATGTGCGTATATTCGACAATTCCATCCAAAAGTTGAGGCGTTTACAGAACAATCTTCCATTTCCTGTTTCAACCTCAACAATTCAAGACAAAATACTATTGAAAGCCTTGATGCGTTGTGATGTAGCTATTGGCGCAATCCGCGGAAAAAACCGATCACCAATTGTCGTGACGCAAACCATGGTAGAAAGCATGAAGAGAGATGCCGTAATCATAGATGTTGCCATTGACAATGGCGGTTGTTTTGAAACGTCAGAATTGACAACACATGAGCATCCAACACAACGAAAATACGAAGTTATTCATTACGGAGTACCTAATATTACTTCGCGCTATTGCAAAACTGCTTCTATGGCGATTAGCAATGTTATTACGCCTTTTCTGTTGGATTTCGCAGATAATGGAAGTCTTGAAGGTACTGTTTTTACGGATAATATTCTCAAATCAGGCATTTACACGTATAAGGGATTGATCACAAATAAAGTGGTGGCGGACTGGTTTGGTCTAGACTATAAAGACATTCGCCTTTTTGCGTTCTAATTTTTTGCCAATTATTTAGTTTTACAAAGCTATATTGCTACTTTTGTACAAATTTTGAAAAAATGAGCTTTATACAACGACTTGCATACTACTTGTTTGGCCTACTGATTGGCTGCATGTTTTTATTTTACTTTTTTGGAGAGAAGAAAACAGAGTTTTGTTATTTACCCAATTGTAGAGTGTTAAAAGATTTGAGAAGCAAGCCCGTTCACTATAGTGCTGATACTGAAAAAATTTTCAAAGAAGGATGGGTTGTTGAAGAGGACATTAGAAAATCTTTGCAATACGGAAAAGTCAATTTTGATCAGAGTAATGTAGATTTCGAAGACGGCAAGCTCTATGTGATTAGCGGACGAACAGCCAACAATGATCCTATTACCATAAAAATGGTCAACTATACGGATAAGGTAAAACTTTTAAATATAACAAAGCCCTAATAATTAGGGCTTTTGTCTTTTTATAATTGATCGAGTTTCTTTCGATGTGGAAGACTGAGTTGCTTAAATGCGGTTGGTGTCATCCCCGTTATCTTTTTAAATTGTGTACTAAGATGTGCTACACTACTATAATTCAGTCGAAAAGAAATTTCCTTTAAGCTCAATTCGTCATACAACAGCAATTCTTTTACTTTTTCTATTTTCAACTGAATAAAATACTGTTCAATTGTCGTAGATTCCAGCTGTGAAAAAAGCTGCGTTAAATAGAGGTATTCTCTGTTTAACTTGGTTGACAAATAGGTTGACAAGGGCATTTCTAAAACCAATTGTTCACCTTGTAGCAATTCAACGAGTAGCGATTTGATTTGGGAAACGCCTTGTCGTTCTTTATCATTGAGCAATTCAAAACCGATGGCTTCTAGCTTTTGGCTTATTTTTTCCAGATCTGCTGGTTTCACTTGCTCTTGCAATTCTACTTCGCCCAATTTTATTGCTATAGGCGTGTATTGCATCGATTTAAAGATTTGTTCTACAGCAAGTATGCAACGATGACAAACCATATTTTTTACAAATAGTTTCATCCTGCGTTATTTTTTTAGTGGTTCAAACTCCATATCATAGAGGTCTAAGCCCACTGCCCAAAAGTCTTTTTGTATTTGCTTGGTCACAAAACCGTATTTTTCATAAAAGGGATATACAACTTGAGAGGTACGCACGCGAATACGGTCAATTGCTGGTATTTTTTGTAAGATTCCCAAGCGATACAACAGCAAGGCGCGTCCAATGCCCTTCCCCTGAAAAGCAGGTGCAACCATATCCCAACTGATTCGACCTTCTTTTTCTTTAACTAACACATTGATTCCTCCTGCTCCTACAAGTTGTCCTTCATCTTCAACAACAAAATATTGGTCTAGTTCTTCTTCTAAGTAACGCTTGTATTCTGCCACCTCTTCTGCTGCAAAATACAAGGGTATATTCCACTCGATTAACTGAAGTAAAGCATTTTTATCTGATTCTATATATGGGCGTATTTTCATAATGTGGTTGATTTTACTCCCAAAGATAAAAAAAAGCAGACGAACAATAGAATCCTCTATCGCTTACGAACAACCTATGCATAAAAAAAGCTACCTCCGTTGGAGGTAGCTTCACTTTATACGTTTAACAAATGTAATGAATCTCTTAATTCTGGTTTTTCTTGTATGAAACTATTTACCCATTCACCTAATTGCTCCACATCATAAGGGACTAAATGATTTAATGCTTTTTGTAATTCTTTATAAAATAATTTCGAATCAAAACTAACGCTCTCTAAAACAGTCTTAGCATAGTTCAACATTACTCTTGTTTTCATAACTCAATATTTTAAATATCTTACTTCATCATAAACATACTTCTTTTTTTATGTAAAACACGTTTATGCTGTATATTTTAATATTATTTTAATACTTCAGTATTTTAGGGTAATTACCCCCATAAAACGTAATATTTTTTGTCTTATTGTGTGAAGTACAAAAAAAGGGGCTTTTTTTTACTAATAATCCAATTATGCTATTTTATATTCTTTTAATGCTAAAAAATAGCAGGTACAATTCAAAATATGTTGTACTTTAATCTTCGATATTTAGTTATTCACTTAACATATAACCTATTGATAATGAAACAAAAACCTAATTTATCTCGTATTGCTGTGCTTGTTTTAACGATTATTTTTCTAATTACAGCAGTTACTTTTGAAATTTTTGAACTCAGTTCGTTGCCGGCACAATTTTTTGGCACCTTATTAGGGGTTGTGATTACGGCCATTATCACGGTATTGCTCTTGCAAGGACAAACGAAGAGCGAGGAATCAAGGGAGCGCAATTTGATGGTTTTTGAAAAGAAACAGGAGGTGTTTTTTCATTTTTTAACGCAGTTAAACACCATTTTACAGAAAGAAAAGCTAACACTGCACTTAAGTCACGATAAAACTTTAGAACGTGAGGTTCACAGCTTACAAGATTTGCTTTTTGAGTTTGGTTTTTTACAGATGCACACCTCTTCGGAGACTTTCGATCAAATATTGGCTTGCGTAGGCAATTTAATGGAAGAGAGCAAAAAAATCAAACACCTGCAAGAAAAAACGGAACACGATTTTGAAGTGTACTATAAAGTGCTAGCGACGGATTTCTTTTCAATTGTTTCCCTGTTGAAGTTAGAGCTATACAAGTCTGCGCCTACCTCCATTGATAAACGACAATTAGACCGCATTATAAAGCTGTCCTTTTAAAATAAGCAAAGGGGAACTTCTCCCCCTTTGCTCTTTAGCTGAAAAAAAACCTATACTTTTGCATATACTCGGTGTTGTATCACGTACAAAATAGCGTTGATGAAAATGACACTAGACCTCAGCAGAAGCAAGGGATTAGGTGTTATGGCAGCCATCCTCCTCCTAAGGAGCGATATAGTTGTATGGTCGCTAACCATTTTTCCAGTTCGTTATGGGCCATTTCCAATTCGGCATAGAGGTATGCTTGCTCAGAAGTTAATACATCTGTATACGTAGTCTTTTGGTTATACAGCATCAACTTTTTGGTATAATCCACAGCTAAGGCTAATTTTTCTACTTGTTTTTGGCGGAGTTGCTGTTGTTCATCTGCTATTTCATACGCCAATAAAGCATTTGATACTTCCTTACTTGCCTCCAATACTTTTTGTTGAAAACGGTAGATCTGCTCTTGATAGGTAGCCTTGGCTACAGCTAACTTGGTTTGATTTTGACGTTTGCCAAAGATGGGTTGCAACAATCCCGCAGTTAACTGTGCAAACAATCCGGTGGGTGTAAACCACTCTTTCACATCATAGCTAGAATATCCAACGGAAGCATTGATCGTTATACTAGGGTAAAAGGATCGCTTAGCCACTTTTACATCTTCAAAATAGGCAGCTAAGGCCAATTCCTCTACGCGAACATCAGGGCGATTTTGCAACAATTGAGCAGGAACGCCTACTTTCATCTGCGAAGGTGGAAGCTGCTCTTCTATTGTTCCTCTTTCTATTGTTCCTCCTGTTCTTCCCAGTAAAATACTCAAAGCATTTTCTACTTCTTGTATTTGTTTTTGGATGGCAGGACGTGTAATTTGGGCATCGAGGTAATTTGCCTCGCTTTGAACTACGGCAGCTTCTGTAGTGAGATTAGCCTTTTTTAGTTGCTTCATGGTTGAGACATCTTGCGCTCGATTTTCAAGCGTTCGCTCCACAATACGGAGTTGCTTATCCAGAAGTAACAGCTCGTAATAGTAATGGGCAATTTGCGCAACAAGCTGCGTTTGTATTGCCTGCTTCGCAGCTTTCGTTTTTAACAATTGGTAATAGGCTGATCGTTTACTACTCGCTAGCTTTCCCCAAACGTCGAGTTCCCATGTACTTGTTGCTGCTACTTCGTGAAGGGTAGCATACTTAAAGAATCCAAAGCTTTGAGGATAAGACGCTCTTGTTCGTTGCAGCGATCCCCCTACATTTACATCTGGTAAAAAGGAGGCCTTTGCCTGGGAGACAACTGCTTGTGCTGCATCGATACGCGTCAATCCTATCTTGAGGTCTAAATTATTTGCTATTCCTTCTTCGATTAGGCATTTGACGTAGTCATCTTGGAAGAATTCCTGCCAAGGCAAGGTAGCGACAGAAGAAGAGTCAGTAGCTATCGCATTTCGATAAGCAACTTCCACTTGCTGTTGACCTGGATATACTTCTTTTGCTGATTGACAGGATAGCGCGAGTGTAATACCCCCTAACGCCCATATATATTGATAGATTGGTTTCATTTTCTTGATTTTCGATTCAACATGACATTTAAAGGTGTTCTTGTTCACTAGGCTGAGGAGTTTGGCCACTGAATCGTTCTTGCATTCCTTGGAAAAAGACAAAGAGCGTGGGAATCGCCAATACCCCTAATACAGTTCCAATGAGCATTCCACCTACAGCGGCAGTACCGATAGATTTATTACTCCATGCACCTGCACCTGAAGCCATTACTAAAGGAAGTAAGCCGAAAATAAAAGCAAAAGACGTCATTAAGATAGGACGCAACCTCACTTTAGCCCCCTCAATTGCTGCTTGTACCAAAGACAAGCCACTCGATCTGCGTTGGAGCGCAAATTCAACAATTAAAATTGCGTTTTTAGCCAGAAGTCCAATAAGCATAATTAAGCTAATTTGCAGAAAGATGTTATTTTCAATCCCGAACAATTGAGCAAATATAAAGGCACCTGCTAATCCAATTGGCAACGAAAAAAGGACGGCCAGTGGGGTAATATAGCTTTTAAACTGAGCACTTAACAAAAAGTAAACAAAGACAATAGACAAGGCGAAAATCAGAAGGGTTTGATTGCCACTTGAGCGTTCCTCTCTTGATAATCCCGTGTATTCAAAGCCGTAATCTTTTGGCAATGTTTGAGCGGCTACTTCTTCTATAGCGCGAATAGCATCACCTGAGCTGTATCCTTCATTTGGACTTCCGTTGACATAGGCTGAATTATACAGGTTAAATCGCGTTAAAAATTCAGGGCCATACACCTTTTTGAGTTCCACAAAAGCTGTAATGGGAGCCATTTGACCCAAGTTGTTTTTGACGTATAAGTGCTCTATCGCTTCTATATTCTCTCTGTATTTGGGATCTGCTTGCATCACGACTTTATACTGCTTGCCAAAACGATTAAAATTAGTTGCGTAAATTCCGCCTAAATAGCCTTGTAAAGTCGTTAGTATTTCGGTCACTTCAATACCTGCTGCCATTGCTTTTTCTACTTGAACAGCAACTTCATACTGAGGGAAATTAGTGTTATAAGAAGAAGTGGCATAGCTAATTTCAGGGCGTTGATTCAGGGCTTGTAAAAATGCACCAATACGCGATTCAAATAGAGCATAATCGCCTTCACCTGTTTTGTCTTGCAGTTGAACTTCAAATCCAGCACTATTTCCAAACCCTTGTAAAGTGGGGCCTGCGAAAAAGACGATTTGCGCTTGTTTTAGGTGAGCCGTTTTTGCAAATAATTCCTGTACGACATGGTGGATATCCTGCTCTTTGTTAGGGCGTTCTTTCCAGTGTTTAAGTTTGACAAAGAGCACCGCATATGAACTTCCATTTCCACTAAAAAAGTCCATTCCTGACAAAAGAGAGGTGAATTTCACTTCTGGAATTGTACTTGCAATGCTGTCAATTTGATTGGCGATATACTCGGTTTCTTCTAGAGAAGTTGAGGGAGATAAAATGATATTTCCATAAATAGAAGCACTATCCTCATTAGGTACAAAGCCCGTTGGTGTGGTCTTAGCTAAGTAAGCAAAAAGACAACCGAAAAAGAGTACACCAAAGAGCACAATAATTTTCTTTTTATTGAGAAGGTGTAAAATGGCTACATAGCGTCCAGTGAGGCGATCAAAACTGCTGTTAAACGCTGTTTTAAAACGCGGGATCCACCCTTGTTTGCTTCCTTCTCTCTTCCCTTCTGTTTGAGGTTCTGGTTTTAATAGTAAGACACATAAAGCGGGACTTAACGTTAAGGCATTAACGGCTGAAATTAAGATAGCTACCGCTAAAGTAATGCCAAATTCTTTGTAAAATACACCCACAGATCCTTTGATAAAAGTTACAGGTATGAAAACGGCAGACATCACAAGTGTAATGGATACAATAGCCGTAGTTAACTCACTCATTGCATTTAGCGTAGCTACTTTGGCATTGGTAGCCCCTTCATATAGTTTGGCGTGTACAGCTTCGACCACAATAATAGCGTCATCGACCACGATACCAATAGATAATACTAAAGCAAACAGCGTTAGTAAGTTGATGGTAAACCCAAACAAGTTGAGAAAAAAGAACGTTCCAATACAAGCGACAGGTACTGCAATAGCGGGTATTAACGTAGAACGCCAATCTTGTAAAAACACCAACACAACAATAAAAACTAGCACAAATGCTTCGATCAATGTAGCGATCAATTTAGACAAAGAAGCTAGTAAGAAATCATTCGAATTAGCATAAACTTCAAAAGCAGTAGCTGGCGGAAGATTTTGTTGGGCTTGCTGTAAAATTTCCTCACTTTGTTTAATAATATCATAGGCATTGGACCCTGCAGTTTGACTCACCGCAATATAAGTTCCTTTTTTGCCATAAGCTGTAATAGACATAGCGTAGGAATAAGCTCCTAATTCGATTTCAGCAATATCTCTTAGTCTCAACACGCGTCCATCAGCTTCAGCGCGAATAACGATAGCTCCAAATTGTTCTGCTGTTTCTAATCGTCCAGTATATTTCAAGACATATTGGAAGCTTTGTTTGCTATTTTCTCCAACTTTTCCTGGAGCAGCTTCAATATTTTGCTCGTGTAATGCTTGCTTAACATCTAAAGGAGTTAAACCGTAATTGGCCATTTCTTTGGGTTTAAGCCAAATGCGCATGCTGTAATCCATACCTCCATAAATAGAGGCTTCCCCTACTCCGTTAATTCGTTTGAGTTGTGGTAGAATATTAATGCGAGCATAGTTTTCAAGAAAAGTCTGATCATAGCGATCATCTGTACTGTAAAACAAGAAGCTAAAAATTTCACTACTTAACTTTTTCGTTGTCGTTACGCCTTGTTTCACTACTTCTTCTGGTAATTGGCTCAAGGCTTGGCTCACTCTGTTTTGGACGTTAACGGCAGCCATATCTGAATCCGTACCTTGATCAAAGGTAATGGTTATTACTGCAGAGCCGTCGTTACTCGCTTTTGAACTCATATACGCCATATGTTCCACTCCATTAATTTCTTCTTCAAGTGGCGTTATCACACTTTTCATTACAGCTTCTGCATTTGCTCCTTGGTAATTTGCAGCGACTTGTACCGTTGGCGGGGCAATTTCAGGATATTGTGTAATGGGTAGTTCAGACAATCCCAACAGTCCAAGTATGACAATTATAATGGAAATTACGGTTGACAATACTGGATTTTCTATACATTTTTTAAGCATACTATCTTCTGTTTAATTCACTACTTTCATTCCTTCTTTCGCTCCGCCAATTTGATCAGCAATAATTACGTCACCTTCTTTAATTCCGTCTACTACAATAAAGGAATCACTCGAAGGTTGATGCTCTAAAAGCTTAATTTCTCTGCTTTCAATTACATTTTCTGTATTGACGATATACACAAAGCGCTTGCCTTGTATATCGAAGGTGGCTAATTGGGGGATAACTAATGCCTGTTCCATTTCGTATTTTAATCGAATCACTCCTGTACTTCCACTTCGCACTAGCTGATGAGGATTGGGAAATGCCGCTCTCACTTGAATACTCCCTGTTTGTAAGTCAAGCTGTCCACTAATGGCAGTAATAGATCCTTGCTGATCAAATAGTTGTTGATCGGACAGCTGTAATTCAACGGTAGCCATTGCTTGAACATAGGGCAATAACGCTTGATTATGCGCTTGTTGAGCCAAGGCTAAATACTGTTTTTCACTCATTGAGAAATAGGCACTGATCGTCGAAATATCAGATAACACCGTCAGCGGTAGTTGCGTTTGTGTATTCACTAGTGCCCCTTGTTTATATGGCAATAAGCCAACGTAGCCATCAAAAGGAGCAGTAATTGTAGTATAAGCAGCATTACTTTTGCTAATGTTACGCTCAGCTTGCACTTGAGCCAAAAACGCTTGTTTGCTCTTCAGATCTAAAGTCGCGGTTTTCAATTCAAATGGACTGATAATTCCCTCTTCTACAAGAGGTTTTGTCTTTTCCACTTGCAATTGCGCTTGACTCACTGCTGCCTCCGCTTCGTTGAGCTTCGCTTGAGCCGCTTGGTTTTCCTCTGCATATTGTGGAGCATAAAGTGTAAATAAGGCCTGTCCTTTGGTCACCCATTGTCCTTCATCCACAAATATTGATTCAATATACCCTTCTATTTTGGGTCTGATTTCAATATCTCGAATTCCCCTTATTGTTGCAGGATAGGAAGTATAGACGATAGCCTTTTCTTTTTGAATGGTTTGCAAAGGGAAACTTCCTTCATTAGGCATTGTCCCCCATCCTCCTTGTTCTGTATTCTTTTTACAGGAAGACACAAGAGAAAGTAGACAAAGCATCCACATAAATTTTGACAATACATGCATAAGTAGTCGGTTTTTATTTGATCTAATCATCAGAAGTACATCTTCTGAATGCGTGTACAAATGTATTCTACACCAACTACCCAATAAAGGGCTAAAAAGCAGGTTTAATTGTCAAAAGGTAAGATTGTACTCTTTTCAAAGAAGTATAAAGCGCAATAAATAGTCGAAAGGTTCGTTACAGAATAGTCCGGTTAAGGTAATTGTTACTATTAGAAAGCGTTGCGATATTGTTTTGGTGTCATGCCTTCGTAACGTTTAAAGTATTTACTAAAGGTACTTGCATCTGGAAAATTCAAATTTTCTGCGACGGCATTGATGGATAAGGAACTGTCTTGTAGCAGTATTTTGGCTTCAAGGACTACTTGGTTTTGAATCCATTCACTTGCTGTTAACCCAGTTTCAGCAGAAATCACTTGACTTAAATACTTTGGATGTAGATGAAGGTGATCCGCATAAAAAATTACACTTCGCTCTTTTTTACAGTGTTTTGCAACTGCTTCTCTGAACCGCAACTCTATGGTATTTGCTGTTTTTGTTTTATTTCCATACTTTTCATAGAGGTAGGCAATTTCATTCACCATGCTGTAGACGACCCCGCGGATCACTTCTAAGTGATGAGAAGTGCCGACTTTGTTTGCGTGTTCAATAACGCGAAAAAGGGTTTTAAAATTGCTAAATTCGTCTTGAGACAATTGAGAAACGCATCCGCCTAAGCTCGATAAGTCTGAGAACGCAGTTAGTACATTGTTTTCAACTAATTTATCGTGTAAAAAGTCTTCCCCAAACAAAATAGTTTCCATTTCATAGGTTGGTCTAGTTTTATCCCATCGCTTAATGGAAGTGGTATCTGCAAAAATAATGGCAGGTGCTTGTACGTGAAATTCCGTAAGATCAATGTGAAAGGTAATTTCCCCTTCTTCAAGTAGTCCAATTCCGTAATAATTAGACCGATAGGGTTCTGCGGGATAGTAGTCTAAATTAATAATAGGCATATAGATATAGCGATCTTGTGAATCAAATTCAGCAAAATTTTGTTTCAATCGATCTAAGGTTTCCCATTTAATCTGCTTCATCTACATTGGTTTTGTATTATTTTTTCAAGGTAGCGTTAATTCGCGCTAGCGCTTCTTTTTCGGTAATGCCTTGGTAAAAATCGTTCAGCAATTCATTTCCTTCCTTTTGGTGTAAATAGATAAACGGTCGGCCTTTTTCATTATCTACTTCCACATTGGTACCTATTTGAATACAGGTATCAAAATCATAAGGAGCTATATGGTTATTCAACCAGCCAAAATAGGTTGCTTTAAAGGATTTATTGTCAAAATTCTCGTAATATTCTTTGAAGCTCTTTTCACTTACTGACACCCATACGCCATAGTCCAAATCCTGACAAGCATCAACTACGGTTTGAATCAAGACAACGCGAATGAAATAGTAGGTTTGATCTGGCTGAATGATAGCACAAAAGTCGCTGGTTACTTCAGCATTTTCTTTTTCAGCATCGGTTAATTGCGCATAACTCAATGGTGTTGGATAAGCTAAGGCAGGCCAACTTTCATGTTCTTTTCCACAATGTGTACAAGTAAATAGCATTTGTTTTTTTTACAATAGTACGAAAAAATTAGAAGATGGTGGGATGAGGTTTGTGCGGTTTGTTGTTTGTGCAATTTTCAGATCTATAAAAAATGACGGGGTATGCTTCGCAGTCAATTGGAGGAAGAATATAAAAAAAACAGGACACTCAGAGAGCATCCTATTTTCATTAATTACTATGCAAGTGTATTATTTTGCCCAAATTAGTTTGGTATTCATTTGATCCCCTCCCATTCGAGCTGCGGCGGCATCTTTATTCGCCTTATTGATCAAATTAAGATCAGTTGGATAGGTGATTCGCGCTGGTAAGTCGGTCAATCCAAAGAAGGGTACGAAGGTATATTCCGTTTGTTTTTGAGGTCCAGGCACACGCAATTCATGTGTTTCACCAGGGAGCAAGAGTGTTTTAGGGTAATTTGTTCTTCTGTATTCTGCCCAAGCTTCATACGGTTGCATATACAAGGCAATGTATTTTTGCGTGAGTATATTTTCTAGGTTTACTGTATTGACTTGAGCTAAATATGTGTCTTGATCTGTTGTTGTTACCTGCCATTTTTGCATAGACGCTCGAATTCCATTCTTATAGTTTTCTTGAGGATTTATGCCTAATTCAGCTAGGATGAATGCAACTTCAGCATATTCCATGAGGATCTCTGTATGGTCTGCGTTGTAAATCGTACCGCTAAATTGAGAAGCATAATCTGCTTGACTTCCAGTGTAATCATCCGTAACCCCGATGGGCATTCCGTAGTAGAAATCAGCGGTTCGATCGACGTAGTCGTTTTTTTCAATACAAGGAACAGCTTTTGAGGAGTCGTAAAAAAAGGCTAAAGTCGTTTCTACTTCTTTTCCACTATCCTCGTCTTTTAGCAATTGACTAATTGGCGCGACCATTTTAAACAAACGCGGATCTAGCACCCCAGCGAAAGGATTGGTTCGCTTTGTTTTGGATTCTCCTTTGAGTAGTTCTACGAAGGTATTAGCGGGCGAAAAATCGTTTCTTTTGTCTATAAAAGCATCAAAATAAAAAGGAGAAGGTCTCACTCTATCATTTTGGTAAGCCTGTCCCACGTTATCGTCGTTTGACTGCATTAATTCCTCTACATGGCTGCTTAAGTCTGCAATATGTTCTCTAGCGCTCGGCAGGACATCTTTGAGGCGATTGGCAATTCTCAATCGAAGGGAATTGGCAAATTTTTTGAGTTTTAAGGGAGAGCCAAAGAGGAAGTCACCCGATGAGAAGACTTGATCTGCATTCATATTTAAGGATGCTGCAGCATCTTTTAGCTCCTGCATGAGATCGGTGTATATTTTTTCCTGAGGGGCAAATACGGGCGTGGCTATTTCCGATGCAGTTCCCAGGGTCATTGCCTGGAAGTCCGCATCTTTTGTTCCGTAGGAGTAGTAGGGAACATCGCCATACATATCGACCAGTTGCAATTGGGCATACGCAATCATAATACGCGCAGCCGCTAGTTGATTAGCGGGGTCTCCATACGTTTTAACTTTTGCTTCATTCGCAGGATTTGTCACAATATCGATAATTTCCTTGTAGCCTTTCACTGCTAGAAAAATATTTTTATAGAGGCTGTTGTTGACTTCGCCTCTAAACTGATAGCGATCTTCTGCGGTATAATTTCGTTGAGCGGAATACTGTACCCAGGGCAATGCCATACGTCCGGAGGGCATTCCCCTACGGGTATTAGTCATCAGCGTTCTATTGGTATTGTTAAATAATCCATTGGTTGTTACTTCTAGGGGCTTATTGGGATCGATGTTGATTTGTTCCAAATCACTATCACAACTTGTAACTAGAAAAAGCAGTACTACAAGCGCCCAGGAGAAGGTATATTTTTTCATAGGTATTGATTATAATTTGAATTTAACGTTCATCCCATACGAGCGTGTAGAGGGTAGAGAAGCACCTTCGATAGCTTGGATATTTCCACTGGCGTAGGAAGCCATTTCAGGGTCCATACCATTCCAAGCGAGATTCCAACTAAACAAGTTTCTGGCAAATAGAGAGATTGTCACGCCGTGAAAAGGGCCAATCCACTTCACAGGTAGATCATAGGCTAAGGTTATTTCGCGTAGTTTAACGTAGTCGGCATCAAATACATTTTGTGCATCTACGGTTGTATTAAAGCCTTTTGCCCAATCTACTGCACTAATTCTTTGGTCGTTTTTCGCTCCGTCTTCGGTTACGCCATCCAAGATCAACCCTGCTTCGCGAATACCTCCTTTGGCTGTTTCTTCTAACATACCGGAATACATCCCATACATATGTGTTGTAGAGAAGTACTTACCTCCTTTTTGGATATCAATGAGAAATCCTAGGTTGAAGTTTTTATAGCGGAAACTGTTGCGTATTCCCATGTTGTAATCGGGCAGATAGGATCCCAAAGCTTTCACTTCTGTGGCTTTATACAATCCATCTTCTCCTATAACTTTGTTTCCATAGGCATCATATACGTAATCTGTACCGTAGATTTGCCCGTATATTTCCCCTATTTTCCCTTGTAAGGACACTCGAAATGGCGCTCTTGCAATTTCAACTGACTCAACGCCTTCAGCCAATCGGACTAATTTGTTTCGATTTTTTGCCACATTCCAGGTGATTTGCCAAGAGAAATCGGCGGTTTTTACGGGTGTTATATTCAGTGTTGCTTCAATTCCTTTGTTGCTCATATCACCGGCATTCATCCAGCGGTATGCATATCCTGTAGCCGCATCGTATTGCACTTTAGTGATGAGGTCTTTGGTGTCAATTTCATAATAAGACAGCTCAAATCCGATTCGATTCTTTAAGAATGCGGCCTCAATACCAATCTCTTTGGTTGTCATCAGCTCTGGTTTTAAATCTGGGTTGTTTGCTGTATCTTCTAATCCATAAGAGGGATCACCTAAAAAAGGGCCGATGACATTGTAGTAATCTTTTGTGCGATAAGGCTCAGTATCATTCCCTACTTGTGCCCAGCCAAGGCGTATTTTACCAAAGCTCAACCAATCCACCTCATTCAAAACGTTTGAAAAGATAAACGTTCCCGTTAAGGAGGGATAGGTTACGGATTTTTTTACTGTTGAAAACCAATCCGTACGAATTGTTCCTTCGAGGAAAGCAGTTTCAAGATAATTGACACTAGCAGAACCAAAGACAGAATTGGTGCGCGCATGTGAAAAGTCATTGATGGATTTAGCTGTTGCTACGCTATTGTTTAGGTTGTACAAATTGGGAAGATTCAGTCCTCCTACAGTTTCACCTTGTAAGAAATCGGCTCTTTTTTCACTTCTATTCACTCCGACAAAGGCATTTACACCTAGGGATCCGAAAGTATCATCGTAGTGTAAACGCCCTTCATAGTTGTATTCTGAGCCAGCGCGTCTGGAAATCAAATAGGAGGAAGTGCTTTGGGAGCCGACAGCCACGCGTTCTTCAATGTTCAAATTATAGCGATCTCCATAGGCGGTTCCCACTACATAGACTTTATCTGAGAAGTTATAGGTCAACTTTACATTTCCGTAGAGGCGGTTTCGAATATCCTCTGATAAATTTTCATAGACCACCCAATAAGGGTTATCGGAATAGGCGGGAATTCCACTATCCCAGGCGGTTCGATTCCAAGAGCGTTGATTGCCGTTTGCGAGTTTGTAGTCTTTTAATGTCTCGAAGTCGAGTTGACGTTGTCCCCATTGAAAAAAGCGCTCTGCGACTGAATTATCGCCATAGCCTATTTCAGGTCGGTTAAACCCTTTGGTTCTCACGTAGGTAACATTGGCTTCAGCTTTGAGGTTATCACTTAATGCTGTGGAGGCATTGATGGTCAAATTGTTGCGCTGTAGTTTGGAATTGGGAACGATTCCCTCGGTTACATTGTTGTTAAACCCCATTCGAATATTGCTTGTTTTGAAGGATTTAGCAATTGAAACGGACTGATTGTAGGTTACTCCTGTTTTAAAGAAAGTTCGAACATCGTGTTTGGATTTCTCCCAAGGCACTTCTTTCAAATAATCTGCGGGGAATTCTGGGTCAAAAGCATTCCATGGCAAATAGGGTGTCCCGTCAAATTTGGGTCCCCAACTTTCATCGAGGTTATATTCAGCAATATTGTATATTTTTCCGTTAATTTCTTGTTGTCTAAAGGTTGAGGTTGATCCACCACCATACTGTTGTTGCAGTTTGGGCATTATATTAACGGTTTCAAACGAGAGTCCGGTATTAAATTCAATGGCAGTTCGCCCATCTTTTGCGGACTTAGTGGTATAGATAATCACGCCATTTCCGCCTCGATTTCCATAAAGGGCGGAAGCAGGCCCCCCTTTTAAGACGGTTACTGTTTCAATATCATCAGGGTTAATATCTGCTGAACCGTCTCCATAGTCACGTCCACCAGAACCACGTTGCATGTCTTCATTCGCATAGTTGCTGTTGTCCAGGGGAATACCATCAACGACAATCAAAGGCAGGTTATTGCCCACAACGGACTTAACCCCTCTGAGGAGAATGCGCGTCGATCCCCCCATGGTAGAAGGGGCAGTTACTTGCAAGCCTGCTACATTACCAGAAAGGGCATTGATTGCGTTGGTCTGCCCTGCTTCAGCTATATGTTCACCTGAAACTTCTTGAGAGGAATACCCTAATTTCTTCTTGTCTCGCTTAATACCCAACGCGGTAACTACCACTTCGGTCAGCATATGTTCTGTGGGCACAAGTTGTACATTGAAAACCTTTTGATCGGTAACCTTGTACTGTACGTCTTTCATACCAATAAAGGAAAATACGACGGTGTCGCCTTTTTTTACCTTAATGCTATACTTTCCATCCAGATCCGTTTGGGTGCCTTGTTGAGTGCCTTGAATGATTACAGTAACACCTGGTAAGGTCATCCCTTCATCTGTTACAACTCCGGAGAGTTCTTTTTCTTGTGCATGTGCAAGCTGAAAAAACAAGCACAATACACTGAGATAGAGGTACCTTAATTTTAAATTCATTATGTATTTGATTAGTTTATTAATCAAAATTAACCTACCGTTATCTATAATAATTTAAAAAAACAAACAAGTGATTTCGGGACTAAATTCAAAAGTATAGAATTAAAATTCAACGAGTTATAGCTTATATTATTCAACTATTTATAAGGGTAAACATTTAGCCATAAGCTAAAAAAACCCTAAATATTAATAAAACATTAACTAATGGATATGGTGTTATTTAGGTGCATTTCCTGTTGAGTTTGTTAATTTATTTGTTTTCTTAAAGTAGGAAATGCTGTCTTATACAGTCAAATAAGGAAGATAATTGGGTGAAATTTCAGGTCTTTTTTCGGTTGTCACGTCCTCTCATAGCCATGATATGCAAGTTCAATACCCTGTTTTTATCTGATTGTAGACGAAAAAGAAGTGTTGAGTACTATACAATAC
This sequence comes from Myroides sp. DF42-4-2, assembly GCF_030326445.1. Classification (NCBI taxonomy): domain Bacteria; kingdom Pseudomonadati; phylum Bacteroidota; class Flavobacteriia; order Flavobacteriales; family Flavobacteriaceae; genus Myroides; species Myroides sp. DF42-4-2. The sequence goes on along the minus strand of NZ_JACAKI010000002.1, from coordinate 7,250 downwards.
AAGCAAATCCTTTGGGTTTTGTTCGGGTCTCCTTCGAGTCACCTTCGGTAAAAGTGCGTCTAACCCCTGTATTTCCGAACAATTACCGAAGGAGTATCGAACAAAACTAAAACAAAGCAGTATAATAACCTGATTATAACGACCGTACGATTTTTATATAGGAACAATAATGGTAATTTATGCCTATGTAGGCCAAATAAAGGTAAATATGGGAAAGGGGTATTTCAGATTCGTTTCAACTTGCTTAGGTTTGTAGCGTTTGCCTGTAGTAAGTACATGGCAAGGAAGGATTGTAAAAAGGGAGAGTAACTATTATCACTTACAAGACAGGGTTATTGGGGGCATGCATAGCGGAAAGTAGTAGTTCTACTCTTAGTATACCGGTTTCAGTATGTTCTTTTTTTTGGGTTGAGCATGATTAGGGGCCTTGTTCGTCCTACAAACAGGGACATAGTAATACAAAAGAAAGAGGGTGCCCTTTCGGACACCCTCTTCTGGGCTTAGTGCTGCTTGTTTAAAATCCTACAGCAGGATTATCGAAAAAAAATTGTTTTGTTGTTTACTTGTGTGTTACATTTCTAAAATAATGAACTCACTACGTCTATTTAACTGGTGCTCTTCTGCCGTACATGGTACGCCGTTGCTACATTTGTTTTGCAACTGACTCTCTCCATAACCACGACCTGTTAAACGACCTGGATCAATACCTTGCTCGATCATCCACTTAATAGTTGATTTCACACGGCGATCGGATAACTGCATATTGTATGCATCGTTTCCTCTACTATCCGTATGTGAACGTACATCAAGCTTCATGCTTGGGTACTCCTTCATTACTTCCACTACTTTCATCAACTCAATTGAGGCATCTCTGCGGATGTTTGATTTATCAAAATCAAAGTAAATCGGTTGTAATTGTAGCTTTTTGAATAGGTCATCGTTTACTTCTATTGGTTTTTCAGTTTTCTCAAGTCCGATATTCACTGTTTTAACCCCTGGTTCGCGATTGATATTAAAAGCTACTTCTACGGTATTGTATAAAGCTTTTTCTGCCTTAATGCGGTATTTATTTCCACAATCCAATAGCGAAGTTACATAATATCCTTTACTATTTGTGTATAAAGTATCGGATTTTTGATATAAGGCATCAGAAATAACAACTAAAGCATCGGCTAATACTTCGTTTGTATCCTTATCATATACGATTCCTTCTATACTTTGTTTACAAGGTTTTTCTGCTAGGAAGTAGATATCATCAGCTCCTTTACCTTCTGCTCGGTTTGAACTAACGAATCCTTTTCCTTGTGCTGGGTCTAAATAAAATCCAAAATCATCTAGGCTGCTGTTGATTGGTGCTCCCATATTCACCACTGGTCCAAAACTGCCGTTGGGATATAGTTTAGCTACAAACACATCCATTCCTCCTAATCCTGGGTGACCGTCTGAAGAAAAATACAATTGATTATCTGATGAGATAAAAGGAAAACTTTCTCTTCCTTCTGTATTAATTGTATTTCCAAGGTTTTCAACTTCCCCATAGGTTCCATCTTCATAAAGGCCTACGCGAAATAAATCAGATTGTCCAAGTGTTCCCTTTCGATCGGAAACAAAGTACAACCATTTTCCATCAGGAGTTAAAGCAGGATGGGCTGTATTGAAATTATCCGAATTAAACGGTAATTCCTCTACTAGTCCCCACTTCCCATCCGATTGCTTTACTGCCTTGTATAATTTCAACAACGAGGTTTTATCTCTATTTTGTTTGCTTTTACCGCTTGCTTTGGAGTTGTTACGCGTAAAGTACATCGTATTTCCATCGTTGGTAAAAACGGCTGTTGCATCATTTACTTTAGAGTTGATTTCTTCTGCGAAAAGCACAGGTTCTTCAAATCCATCTTGACCTATAGTTGAGCTGTATAGACTTGTGAAACTTTCGTTTGTCCACGCGTGAATTTGATTGCCGTTTTGGTGATCAGTTGCGCGGGCAGAAGTAAACACAAATTTGTCGCCTATCATCGTTCCTCCGTAGTCTGAGTATTCCGTGTTCAAGTCTAACAACTTAATGTCATAGCGATCCGAATGATTTTCGATATGTGCTAAGTAATCGCGGTTTTTGTTGAACAAGGCTGTACGAGAATCTTCTTTTTCTAGGGCAGCAAACTGCTCTAATAGCTCTTGCGACTTGGCGTAGTTTTCTACTGCTTTTAGCGTTTGTGCATAGCGGTAGTAGTATTCAGAAGACAATTTAGAGGTGTCTTTATCGTCATATGTTCCTTCAAATAACTCGGCATACCACTTATTTGCTTCGACTAATTTTCCGTTGAAATAGTAAGCGTCGGCTAAGTTTTGTAAGATAGAGGTATTGACATATCCTTTATCTGCTATGCGTTCGTAAACTTTAATCGCATCGACATAAGCTAAGCGATCAAAGTTTTTATCTCCTGTTTTTTCTTTTTTTATCTGGCTGTATCCTGAAATGCTAAAGCTCAAAGCTGCACTCAAAATCCCCAGTTGTACGATCTGTTTTACCATAGTTGTATCTTTTAGAAGAACCTCGGCGCTGTTATACGCTTAAACCCGTTAAACAATGTGAAACGCATAAAGATCTCATGCGATCCTGAGTTGTAGTTTGCCAACTTGGTTGTTTCTGCATCGTAGCTATACCCCACAAAGATATTTTCCGATACTTGAAATCCAACTAAACCACTTACTGCTGCATCCCAACGGTATGCAATTCCCGCAGTAAACTTATCTACAAACATAAAGTTGGCTGATAGGTCCACTTGTAAAGGCGATCCTTGTTCGATTTTTACCATTGCTGCTGGTTTAAACTTGATGCTGCTATTCAAATCAAATACATAGCCCCCTGTTGCATATAGGTGTATTTTTTCGCGTAGCGTCTTCACATCATTGTCGTTATAGCGCGAACGAGTCAACAAGTTCGGAGCCGATAATCCAACATAAGCTTTATCCGAGTACAAGAATAATCCCGCTCCAATATTTGGGGTGAATTTATTCTTGATATCCTCTTCTGCTACGGGATCCGAAGGATTGTAAATATGCAATTTACTGTAATTCACATCCAATAAGTTAGCCGATCCTTTCAATCCAAAGGCCAACTTATAGTCGTAATTTAAATCAATGGCATAGGACAAATCAATCGACAACGTATTGTCATCCATCACCCCAAGGTGATCGTTTACGAAGTTTACGCCTAGTCCTAATCCTGAATCACCTAATGGGGTATTCATAGATATGGTAGCTGTTTTAGGAGCTCCCTCTAGTCCCACCCATTGGGTGCGGTACAAACCAAAGATGTTTAATCCTTCTCTACTCCCAGCATAGGCAGGGTTGATATTGGAATGATTATACATGTATTGGGTATATTGTGGATCTTGTTGTGCATAGGCTTGTGTCATGCTGAACAAGCCTATACCGCCAAGAACAATCGTCTGTATTGTGTTTCTAAATTTCATCTAGTTTTGATTTAATTAGACTCCAAATGTAAATTTGCAGCTTTCTTAATCATGCGACTACCGTTTTTATCTGTGTATTCATACGTAACAACGTAGTAATAGGTTCCACTTGGTAGTTTTTTGCTCTTATCCACAGTTACGCGGCCTTCTGAATATCCTCTAAATACATTGCTACTTCCGTCTCCGTTTGTATCATATCCTTTAGTTTCGTATACTTTTACTCCCCAACGGTTGTAAATCTCTACGGTATTGTTTGGATATTTTTTGATGTTATCAATGATAAAGTAATCGTTCTTACCATCGCCATCTGGCGTGACTAAGTTGTAGATCACGATATCTCCGTCCAAAATCCAATCTTTCTTCACCGTTGCTAGGGTAAAGAACCCATACCCTTTTACTTCAGATACGGTAGTGATTTCTTTTGAAGCCATATCGACAACACCACCTTCGTCCACCCACATTTGTTGGGTTGCATCCCAACGAACGATGTGTAATTCATTCTCTGGATCCACAAGCATAGCAGGTAAAGTTGTACGTTCATCCCAGCTCAAGGTCAATAAAATATCGCTCTTGGTATCTGCTCCTCGGTCTAACAACCAGTATTCCCTCGTGTTAAGTTCTTTGATTACCCCTGCTGTAGTTGGTCTTGCTTCGAAAAAGGCATCGTCTTTGGTGCGGTATTCCCCTACAAAGGCATCTTTTACCGTTTGAGGAGCAGTGATACGCGCATAGCGGTACATTTGCTGATCTCCTTTAGGGTATTGGAAGGATTCATTACCGATTTTCTCCACTTGACCTTCGGCATGGGAAGCATCATCTACGTTGGCAACTTTAGCACCTTGTTGGAAGCTCAACATCCCTAGGGGTATTTTTTCCCCCTCCGCTAGTGTTGGGTCTACAATGATAATTCCATCTAAGAAGTCCATCGTACCGTGAACGTCCATGTTGTTTTTCAAATCAAAGGCCTTTTTAGGCGTAGGGTTATTCAACTCGACATGGTGAAATTCAGAAAGCGAACTTCCGCTGATCAGTTGTGTACCTTGCTCATTTTCGTAACGCGTAAAAACAGCTTTTCCTGTTTTGCGATTCGTAGTGAAGCTATAAAATCCATCGTTGTTAAAATCGCGATAGTAATAGGCCGTACCGTCGTTTAAAACTTTAGCATCCTCTTGGTTATCAAAACTATACATCGTCGAAATAACGCCTCCTGTAGCAACGGACAACTGACCTTGATTGACAAAAGCTTCTTTTGAGGACTGTGCAAAGACAGTTCCACTGGCGCTTAACACGCTTAAAAGAAGTACACGGTTCATATATATTTTTTTCATAGTTTACAGTCTTACTTTTATAAGTCCTGTGTTAATCCAAAAGGACTAACACAGGTTTTACTATCTACCAGTTTCTATTTACTGACGTGGCGTATCTCTAACTACGAATACTACTGTCATAAATGCACCGTATTTTGCTTTTTTCTTGATTTTGTACGTCAATACTCCAGCATCACTCACAGCAACACCCTCAAATACAGCAGGATCATAATATGCTACATAGAAGTCTAACTGTTTAGCATCAAATGTAGGAATTGTTGCTTTTTCAGCACTATTGTTTTTAATTAAACCTGGTCTTGTTCCCTCGATCGGTGTATCAACAACAGGATTTGAACCTCCAAACATGGATACATACTCTTCGTATAAGTTTCTTGTTTGTACTTCATTGTGTTTTTTAGATGTATCAAACATTACTGGTGGCATGTAGAATACTTTTGGCATTGCTGCTTTTACATCTACTGTATATTCGTTTGCCTCATTACCAGCGCCTTGTGTAACCACTACATTAGACGTTGCTCCTTTTACAACAGTTGATTTATCTTTAGCTGTCCAAACTGCTTTTGCTTGGTCTCCTGTTCCAACAGTAGTTAGAATTTGTCCTTCCGCACCAGCTTCTATTCGAGTAACAGCAAGATTACCTTTCATGTTTTCAATGTTGAATTCAGCTTCGTTTACTGTTAAGTTAACTGCTTTTAACAAAGAGCTAGTAGCATCTCCATCAACAGTTAATAAAGCATTAGCTGAAGTCAACGCCTCACCATCAACATTCGTTGCAGCTATTTTTTGATAAACTACAGATCCATCAGCTTGTACAACAGGAACTTTTCCTTCATCAGCTTTTTCAGCTCCTAATTTATCTGCAGTAACAACTTTACTTCCTAAGTCAGCAGTAGCAATACTTCCATCTTGAATTTCTTTTGATGTGATCGATTCCCCTTTCACACGTAAGCTTGTTTCAACTAGTACAGCTTGAGTTCCTCCAGTTACTACTTCAATTGTTGCAGCAGTTCCGTCAGCAGCAGTTAAGTCTTTAGCATTTGACACCGCAGTTGCGTCTACGTTAGGTGTAGCAGCAATCCACTTACCTCCTTGGTATGTCAATACTTGACCTTCTGTTTTCTGTCCTTTAGTTTCAACTTCAGTACCTTGTAATGAAGTGATTTCATTTGAACCTGCACTTCCAGTTACATCTCCAGCTAAAGTTACATTAGTCAATGTTGATTGATCTACCCATGCTGTTTTGCCATCTGCTCCAGTAACTAAGATTTGGTTTACATTACCTGGTTTGATTTCTAATGTTACATTTTTCAACGTAGCATTTGCTCCATTTGATTCTCCACCAACAGTAATACTCGTTGAAGTAATTCCTTTTGTTGAAACTACGTTCTCTTCTGATAATTCAACTGATGCATCTTTTCCATTCACAGTACTTGTTAATTTATTTCCTGTTAAAGTCAATGCATTCGATGTATTCTCATGGATTGTCGTATTAAGATTAATCTCTTGCTTACCTCCTTGTGAGTTTACATACGTCAAAATACTTGTTGTCGCATCATACGATAAACTTGTGTTGTTTAACGTAATCGTCTTGCTTTGTTTGTCAGAGCCTACATATGTCAACTCATTTTTATCTGCGTCATAGGTTACTCCACCACTATTTAAGGTAATAGTATGTGATTTACCTTCCTCGTCTTGGTATACTAAAGCATTAGTAGGAATATCATAGCTCAATACCGTTAAAGTTTCATTAGCTGATACCAATGCACTTAAATTGATTGTTTGAGATTCTCCTTTTGAATTCTTATACGTTAATGAATTCGTATTCTCATCGTATGTTAAACCTGTTTCGTTGAATGTGAAGTCTTGTGAAACACCTTTTGCATCTACATATGTTAATGTATTAGTCGCTGAATCATAAGATACAGATCCTGTTCCTAAGTTTAATGCAGTTTCAACTCCACTTTCATCTTTATACGTCAATTTGTTTTCAGCTATGTTGTAGCTCAACACCGTTAAAGTTTCATTAGCTGATACCACTGAACTTAAATCAATCGTTTGTGTTCCTCCTTGTGAGTTTACATACGTCAAAATACTTGTTGTCGCATCATACGATAAACTTGTGTTGTTTAACGTAATCGTCTTGCTTTGTTTGTCAGAGCCTACATATGTCAACTCATTTTTATCTGCGTCATAGGTTACTCCACCACTGTTTAAGGTAATAGTATGTGATTTACCTTCTTCGTCTTGGTATACTAAAGCATTAGCATTAATATCATAGCTCAACACCGTTAAAGTTTCATTAGCATCAACAACATTTACAATGGCATCATAAACATCACCTTTGTTTGTAATGTTGTTTACTACGTCTTCTGTTAAAGCGATAGTTGTGATTGCGTTTCCTGCTGCATCTTTGAAGATGTATGAAGTATTTCCGTTTGCGTCAACT
>NZ_JACAKI010000029.1:0-22633 GCF_030326445.1 Myroides sp. DF42-4-2 | reverse complement strand
GAGCAACGAGCAAAGAGCAACGAGCAAAGAGCAACGAGCAAAGAGCAACGAGCAAAGAGCAACGAGCAAAGAGCAACGAGCAAAGAGCAACGAGCAAAGAGCAAAGAGCAAAGAGCAAAGAGCAAAGAGCAAAGAGCAAAGAGCAAAGAGCAAAGAGCATCGAACGAAGAGCAAAGAGCATCGAACGAAGAGCAAAGAGCAACGAGCGACGAGCAAAGAGCAACGAACAAAAAAAAGGTTTGATCTACAAAAGACCAAACCTTTTTATCCGAGAATTCCTCGTAAACCGTTAACTGCAAACCAATCTAACCCTCATGTAACGTTTGTGAGATTTTTTCAAGATTCAAACTATTCGCCATGGCAGAGAAGATTTCATAATAGGTTTGTTTATTGTCGTACAAGACTTCGTGAACGCCACTTTCAACGACTTGTCCTTTCTCCATAACCACAATATTGTGTGCATCAATAATTTGAGAGATGCTATGGGAAACGATGATTACGGTTCTATTTTGTTTGATGGCGTCTAAACTTCGTTTAATTTGTTCGGTTGCGATAGCGTCTAAACTAGCTGTTGGTTCATCTAAAAAGATAATGGCGGGATCTTTGAGAAAGAGGCGCGCAATGGCGATGCGTTGTTGTTGTCCGCCTGATAACAAACGGGCATCGGATTCATAGCCTTGTGGCAAATCGACGATTTGCTCGTGTATATACGCTTTTTTTGCAGCATCTACCACATCCTCAAAGGAAGCGTTTTCATCGCCATAGCGGATATTTTCTGCTATACTTCCTTGAAAAATATGATTTTTTTGCAAAACAAGTCCGATGTGCTTGCGCAACTCTTTGGTATCGTATTCTTTGAGATCTATGCCATCCAAGAGAATCTGCCCATGACTAGGTTCATAAAACTTGTCCAATAAATTGATCACCGTGCTCTTCCCTGCTCCACTCAAACCGACTAAAGCGGTTGTTTTATTGGGTTCTATTAGCATAGACACCTCTTTTAAAGCGCGTGTGCCATTTGGATAGTGAAAGGACACCTGTTTCAATTCGATACGACCCTTAATTTTTTGGGGAATATAGGTCCCTGAGCTTTCTACTTCGTTGGCTTCGATAATTTCAAAGAAGCTTTCAGAATAGATCATTGCATCGTTAACATCGTCGTAAATGCGGTGTAGTTGCCGGATAGGCGCCGTTACATTGTTAAACAAAAGCACGTGAAACATGATGGCTCCAACACTCATTTGTCCTTGTAGAACAAAATAAGCGGTTAGCAGAATCACAACGACAAGGCCAAATTGTTCGATAAAGCTCTTTACGGCATCAAACACAAAACTCATCCTTCGAGTATGCAATTGATTCTCAGTCATATCCACTTGAATATCCTGGTGTTTCTGCGATTCTAAAGGTTCGCGAACAAAGGATTTGATCACGGTAATGGAATTGATCAACGAGATAATACCGTTGTTTTTATTCTCGCGATAACTCCTCATTTTACGTCTGTATCCTTTTAGTTTTTTGGCTTGATTTTGACTGACATAAAAATATAGGGGAATCATTGCTGTACTGACCATTCCTACATATACATTAGCAGAATAAATGAAAAAGAGCGCAACAATCGCATTGGCAAATAAGGGTAAGATATCGATAAAGAAATTTTGTACTAAACGAGTGATACTACTAATTCCTTGATCAATACGCGTTTGCAACTTTCCACTGTCATTTTCTTCGGAGGTATAAAACGCCATTTTAAAGGTCAAAATTCGCTCCACAACAAGTTGAGAAATATCGCGTGAGGTATAAATTCGCAATTTTTCACCAAAAAAGCGCTGTCCAAATTGAATACAGCTAAAGGCGATTTCTTTGATAATAAGAATAAGGCTACACCAAAGCAAGACTTGAAATCCCCAGGCTTCTGTTTGGTCATGGTTGACCACTGCACTTAATGCATCGACCAGATGGCGCAGCACTAAGGCATTGACTTGAACGGCAATGGAACCGATGGCAGTTAACAGTAGTGTTCCAATCACTAAGCTGCGATACGGTCGTATAAAAGGTTTTATTTTTTTTAATATGGCAATTAAATTCATGTGACAAAGGTAGTGTTCTCTTCCCTTATAATTCTTGACTTGGGTCAATAAATACGGGTATGATTCTGTAGTATTCTAAATTTTACTGTACATTTAAAACAAAAATAAATCATGATTATTCGTCCAGCCGTCGTAGAAGACATGGCAGCCCTTCAATTGCTCTACCAAAAGCAATTCGCAGATTTGCAACGCCATCAGCCCTATTCTTTTAAAGCCGATTTCCCAGCGCTTTCTTTTTTACAAGAAACCATTGAGGACGATGAAAGTACGTTTATCCTTGCGGTGGACCAAGACCATCTGGTTGGCATGACAGCCCTATTTATTGAGCACACCCTGCCTTACGAATGCTTCGTTTCCCACCGCTATCTCAACTTTGCCGATCTGTATGTGGAAGAAGCCTATCGCAATCGAGGAATAGGCAAACAACTCATACAGGCTGTAAAAGCATGGGCATCCCAGAAAAAGGTAGATTATATCGAGCTTATGGTACTCAAACAAAACACCGAAGCACTAAAACTTTATGTGGAACAAGAATTTGAACCTGTTCATACTACCCTGCGCTACCGATTAGACTAGATTTTATTCACTTATTTATTTAGAATAAATATAAACAATTATCTTTGCTTATTGTAACAAATAAAGATAAAGAATGAAATTATTGCTTTTGCGTATGTTGTGTGTGGGTAGCCTAGCCTTTACTTCTACTTTCACTAATGCACAAACGCCTATTGTTGTAGGACAAGAGTATGAATTATCCTCTGACGTATTAGGGGAAGAACGAAAAATACAAATCTACTTACCCAAGAGCTATGCGGATAGCAGCTTAACACCACAAGCTTATCCGGTAATTTACTTACTTGATAGCGAAAGCAATTTCAACTACTTTACTGCCTATATTGAAAAACTGTCTAAATACCCCTATCCTTCTATACCGGAGATGATTGTTGTTGGGATAGTCAATACCAATCGCACGCGAGATCTAACGCCTTCAACGCGCAAGGAGCATACAATGACAGCAGAACAAAAGGCCAAAATCAAAGGCGAAACTGGAGGTAATGCAGCATTCTTTCAATTCATAGCAGAGGAATTAAAACCTTTTGTGCAACAGCAATTTAGAACAAACGGTTATGCGATACTGGTTGGGCATTCATTTGGAGGAATTACTGCCTTGCATAATTTGCTTCATTATACGGATATGTTTCAGGCTTATATTGTGCACGATCCTAGTATTTGGTGGGATGATACTTTTATACTCCAGCAGTATCAAGCGAACCAACAGCAAGATTTTAAACACCGCAAATTGTTTTTAACCCAAGTGGGCGATAGCGAGAACAAAGGTCATTTAGAGGATCACTACAGTGCTATTAAGGCTTTTAATACCTTTGTGCAAGAGCATTCCCTAAAAGGGTTGACCTACCGCTATGAACAATATGAAGGTGAAAACCATGGAAGTATTCCTATGAAGGGTAATTTGGATGGTTTGCGCTATATTTTCGAGGATTATCCGCTAAACTTTAAGGACATTCAAAACAATCCCCAACTGGTAGAAACATCTTTTGCGCAATTGAGCAAAAACCTGCATTTTGAGTTTCACCCAAGTGAGACTTATCTCAAGTATATTGTTTCTTACTACGACAAGCAAGGAGCCAGTGAAATTGTCGATTATTTTATAGCGTATACGCTGCGTCTATACCCCAACAGTACGATAGGAAAAGCAAAGTAATTTGCTCTTTCTTAGCAACAAACCTACTGCTCACTCAAAGATTGAGAAGATTCACCCAAAAAAACTAGGTTGCTCAACCTAAATCAAAGTTATTTGTTGTCATTGCCTTTTACAAAAAGTCCCCATTTGATACACAGGTAAAGTTGTTTCCTAGTTTTATGCAGTGTCATAAGGCAAAAAAGGGTGACCTCGTTCTGGTTACCCTTTTTTTATTGTTCAAATGTAAATGATTTTTATTTCTTGAAAAGCATGTTTCTTCCTCCTTTAATTGTACCCAATTGGCAGGATAAGACAAACAGCCTATACATAATATTTTGTCGGTCGTTTATAAACGCAAGAGTAACTTTTCAGTAGCTGCGGCATCAATTCCTTCGTGAGAGGTGTGATAGACCACTTTGCCATCTGCTATGATCAGCAACTGTGGGGATTCATGTTGCACTTGAAAGCGATCCGCAATATCTAGTGAAACCAATCGATCCTTTTTCACATCCACCATATAGCAATCCACTTGTGTTGGATTAGTAAAAGAACGCTCAAAGTTTTTTAGCGCCATTTTGCTAATGTAACAGGTGGGGCTACTTTTAAAAATTATATACGGTTTACTTGTTGCATGTGCTACTAATTCCGACAAAGTAGTAGTTTCTGTAAGTTCAATCCAATTCATAAGACATTTTTTCAGTTAAATTGTACGATATTCATTCTCTTTATGACTTTTTGTCACCAATTCATACAAATATAGTGTTTTTTTTGGACAGAAAGTCTTAAATTTAGAATTGGAACGCATCTTGTAAAAAGTAGAGTACAACAACTAAAAAAAAAAATATGAACTTGAATAATTTTACAATAAAGTCGCAAGAAGCCTTACAGCGCGCACAGGTACTTGTGCAAGGGTTGGGGCAGCAACAAATCGAGAATGAGCACCTTTTCAAGGCTATTTTAGAAGTAGACGAGAATGTGACTCCATTTATTTTAAAGAAGCTCAATGTTAATTTAGATGCGTTTACTGCGGCATTGGATGCGAGTATACAGCGTTTTGCCAAAGTTGAGGGTGGTCAAATTGGGCTATCCAGAGAAACTGCAACTGTATTGACAGAGGCACAAGTTATAGGAACAAAAATGAAAGACGAATACGTTTCTATAGAGCATTTGCTATTGGCCATCTTCAAATCGAAGAGTACGGTTGCTCAAATGCTAAAAGATCAAGGTGTTACTGAAAAACAATTGGAAGCGGCTATTCTGGAGATCCGCAATGGCGCTCGTGTGACATCAGCATCTGCAGAAGACACATACAATTCACTAAATAAATACGCCAACAACTTAACACAATTGGCGTATGAAGGAAAGTTAGACCCTGTCATTGGCCGTGACGAAGAAATACGTCGTGTGCTACAAATCTTGAGTCGACGCACCAAAAACAACCCGATGTTGATCGGTGAGCCTGGTGTGGGTAAAACCGCCATTGCTGAAGGTTTAGCTCACCGTATTATACAACAAGACGTACCTGAAAACTTAAAGGACAAACAGATTTTCTCCTTGGACATGGGTGCATTAATTGCTGGTGCGAAATACAAAGGGGAATTTGAGGAGCGATTGAAATCGGTGGTCAAAGAAGTTACAACATCAGAGGGTCAGATTATTTTGTTTATCGATGAGATTCACACCTTAGTTGGTGCTGGAGGTGGTGATGGTGCCATGGATGCGGCAAATATCTTAAAACCAGCATTGGCACGTGGAGAGTTGCGTTCTATAGGAGCGACAACCCTGGATGAGTACCAAAAGTATTTTGAAAAGGACAAAGCATTAGAGCGTCGATTCCAAAAGGTGATTGTCGATGAGCCAGATACAGAGAGTGCCATTTCGATTTTACGTGGAATTAAAGAGAAATACGAAGCTCACCACAAGGTGCGCATCAAAGACGAGGCTATTATTGCAGCGGTGAATTTATCCGAACGCTATATTACCAACCGTTTCTTGCCCGATAAAGCGATTGACTTGATGGATGAGGCAGCGGCTAAATTGCGCATGGAGATTAACTCAAAGCCAGAAGAACTCGATGTATTAGATCGCAAAATCATGCAATTGGAAATTGAAATCGAGGCGATTAAACGCGAAAATGACGAAGATAAATTAAAGTTGCTTGGCTTGGAAGTGGCCAATATAAAAGAGGAGCGCAATGAGATTTTCGCTAAATGGCAATCAGAAAAAGAAGTAGTTGACCGCGTACAATTCTGTAAGCAAGAGATTGAAACCTTTAAGTTAGAAGCAGAAAAAGCGGAACGTGAGGGGGATTATGGAAAAGTAGCGGAATTGAGATACGGCAAAATAAAAGAAGCCCAAGAAGAGCTAGAAAAGGCACAAGCGCAGTTAGAGGAAAATCAGAAGGGGCATTCGTTAATTAAAGAGGAAGTAACCAGTGATGATATTGCAGAAGTAGTAGCGAAGTGGACGGGCGTACCGGTAACCAAAATGCTACAAAGTGAGCGTGAAAAACTCTTGCACTTAGAGGAGGAGTTACACAAACGCGTAGTAGGACAAGAGGAGGCTATTGAAGCGATTAGCGATGCGGTACGAAGAAGTCGTGCAGGCTTACAAGATCCAAAGAAACCTATTGGTTCCTTCCTATTCCTAGGAACAACGGGGGTTGGTAAAACGGAGCTAGCCAAAGCCTTAGCGGTCTATTTGTTTGACGATGAAAATGCGATGACGCGTATAGATATGAGTGAGTATAGCGAACGCCACAGTGTGAGTCGTTTGGTTGGTGCACCTCCAGGATATGTGGGCTATGATGAAGGAGGACAGCTGACAGAGGCGGTACGTAGAAAACCCTATTCTGTTGTATTGTTAGATGAAATTGAAAAAGCCCATCCGGATACGTTTAACATTTTGCTTCAGGTATTGGATGAGGGACGATTAACGGATAACAAAGGGCGTTTAGCGGATTTCAAAAACACCATCATCATTATGACTTCAAACATGGGTAGTCACATCATACAGGAGAAATTCGAGCAAGCGACCTCAATAGAACAAGCGTCAGAAGAGGCGAAAGAAGAAGTGCTGAACGTGTTAAAACAATCGGTACGTCCAGAGTTCTTAAACCGAATTGATGAGGTGGTTATGTTTACCCCGCTTACGCAAGAAAATATCCTTCAAATTGTCGATATTCAATTGCAAGGGGTGATGAAGATGTTGAATGAACAAAGTATTCATTTAGAAGCGACCCAAGAAGCTAAAGCGTTTTTAGCGCGTAAAGGTTATGATCCTCAATTTGGTGCACGACCGGTAAAACGCGTAGTACAACGCGAAGTGTTGAACAAACTATCCAAAGAAATTTTGGCTGGTCATGTCAAAGCCGAGAGTATGATTCTCTTAGATTCCTTTAACGACGAGCTAGTTTTCAGAAATAAATAAGATAGAATGAAAAAAGCAGTAAACTTAGGTTTACTGCTTTTTTTTATGTTTGAGTTTATCGAATTAAGATAAAGCTGCTTTTACTTGATCTGCTGCTTCTTGGAAAGCTACAGCTGATAAAATTGGCATACCTGATTGATCGATCAATTCTTTTGCTAACTCAGCGTTTGTTCCTTGAAGACGCACAATGATAGGCACTTTAATATCGTCACCCATGTTTCTGTAAGCATCTACAACTCCTTGAGCTACACGGTCACAACGAACGATTCCTCCGAAGATGTTGATTAAGATTGCTTTTACGTTTGGATCTTTTAAGATAATACGGAAAGCGATTTCAACGCGTTTAGCGTCTGCTGTTCCTCCTACGTCTAAGAAGTTTGCTGGTTCGAAACCTGCATATTTGATTAAGTCCATCGTAGCCATTGCTAAACCAGCACCGTTAACCATACATCCTACAGTTCCATCTAAATCTACATAGTTTAACCCTGCTTCTTTAGCTTCAACTTCGATAGGACGCTCTTCTGTAATATCTCTGTATTCAGCATATACTTTTTGTCTGTATAATGCGTTGTCATCGATAGTTACTTTAGCATCAACTGCTAAGATTTTATCGTCAGACGTTTTTAATACAGGGTTAATTTCGAACATAGAAGAGTCACTTCCGATGTAAGCATTGTACAATGCGTCAACGAATTTAACCATTTCTTTGAATGCATTACCAGATAAACCTAAGTTAAATGCAATTCTTCTTGCTTGGAAACCTTGTAATCCTACTGCAGGATCGATTTCTTCTTTGAAAATTAAATGTGGAGTTTTCTCAGCAACTTCTTCGATATCCATTCCTCCTTCAGTAGAATACATAATCATATTTCTACCTTTAGCACGGTCTAATAAAACAGACATATAGAACTCACTCGTTTCGCTTTCCCCTGGATAGTAAACATCTTCAGCTACTAATACTCTATTCACTCTTTTCCCTTCAGGTGGAGTTTGTGGAGTAATTAAATCCATTCCGATGATTTTTCCAGCTAGCTCTTTTACTTCATCTAAGTTCTTAGCTAACTTTACTCCTCCTCCTTTACCTCTTCCCCCAGCATGGATTTGAGCTTTTACTACATACCAACTTGTACCAGTTTCTTCTGTAAGTTGTTTTGCTTTTTCAACAGCTTCATCTGCGTTGTTAGCTACTAAACCACGTTGTACTCTAACTCCGTAGCTAGCTAATATTTCTTTACCTTGAAATTCATGTAAATTCATAGTGTAATACGTTTAGCTTTAAAAATAAACAGATACAAAAATAATAATTAGGTTTGAATTTCCCTAATTTAATTCTGCATATGTCCTATTTATTCTTGGATTTGACTTTATTAAATTTAAAAAATATTTGTTTTGTATTCGTATAATTTAGAAAATATCAATCGAACCTTTTCCTTCTCTTATTATTTCTGGTTCAATTCCCGACAAGTCGATTACGGTAGATGCCTGATTATCACCATATCCTCCGTCTATAATTAAGTCAACGATATTGTCCCATTTTTCTTGGATCAATTCAGGATCTGTGGTATACTCTAAAATTTCATCTTCGTCGTAGATTGAAGTCGACACAATGGGATTTCCGAGTCGGCGTACGATTTCTCTTGCGATATTGTTATCGGGCACGCGTATACCCACTGTTTTTTTCTTTCTAAACTCTTTAGGCAAGTTGTTATTCCCGGGTAGAATAAAGGTATAAGGACCTGGCAGTGCTTTCTTCAATATTTTGAAGGTTGCGGTATCAATTTGTTTGATATAATCCGATATATTACTCAAATCGTGGCATACAAAAGAAAAATTGGCTTTATCCAATTTGATTCCTTTAATACGTGCAATGCGTTCGAGTGCTTTGGTATTGGTGATATCACATCCCAAACCATATACAGTATCCGTTGGATAGATAATTAAACCGCCATTGCGCAGCACTTCTACTACCTTATTTATTTCCTTTTCGTTCGGATTTTCTGGATATATCTTTACAAACTGTGCCATATCTTTGATTTTTATTGTTTTATACAATTTACGTTAAAACTTGAAGCTTCGCAAATCGCAGTAATAATTTTTTAATTCCCCCGACGTCGAAGTTGATTTCTGCCTTTCGGTCTGCTCCTGCTCCTTCTAGGTTGAGAATGGTACCTTGGCCAAAACGTTCGTGCATGACGCGTTGTCCTTCAACCAGACCGCTGTTAGCGGCATTGCTTGCTTGACTTCCAGCAGCAGATGCATTAACGGGCTTAAGTTTGCGGATATTGCGATCCATCACGGGTTCTTCGTCATTTTTTAAATAGGCTGGTGGTGTTCCTTTTACGGGTTTAGACAAGCGCAATTTACTTTTGTCCACATCGCCAAAGATATCCGCATCTATTTTAGGTGTATAGCGGTAATTCGTTTCTACGGGAGTGAGAAATTCCAAGTATTGATCGTCAATCTCTTGAATAAAACGCGAGGGATCACAATCGACTAGTTTTCCCCAACGGTATCTCGATTGAGCGTAGGTCAGATATGCTTGGTGTTCTGCACGTGTTAAGGCCACGTAAAACAAACGGCGTTCTTCTTCTAATTCTGTTCGCGTGCTGCTACTCATTGCACTTGGAAAGAGATCTTCTTCCATACCTACACAGAAAACAGTAGGAAATTCTAGTCCTTTTGCCAAGTGAATCGTCATCAAAGCCACGCGATCATCATCTCCTGTATCTTTGTCTAAATCGGTTGCTAGGGCAACATCTTCCAAAAATTCAGATAAAGCACCTCTTGCACCGTCGATTTCGCGTTGTCCTTCAATAAAATCCTTAATACCATTGAGCAATTCCTCTATGTTTTCCATACGAGTAATACCTTCAGGTGTAGTGTCTTTGCGCAGTTCTTGTACAAACCCTGTTTTTTTCACTACATGCTCAACCATTTCATAGGCATCTTTGGTTTCCTCAAGCGCTTGAAAGGCTTTGATCATGTTGACAAAGTCCGTTAGTTTATTTTTTGTCCCTGCCGTAATTTTCAAGTCAATTTTATCAATATGACTCATCACTTCAAAAATTGAGCGTTTGTAGTGGTTGGCAGCGATTGTTAATTTATCTAAAGTGGTGGCGCCAATTCCCCTTGCCGGGTAATTGATCACGCGAACGAGCGCTTCTTCGTCTTTGGGGTTGATAATCAAGCGCAAATAGCTCAATACATCTTTAATTTCCTTGCGTTGATAGAAGGATAATCCGCCGTATATGCGATAGGGAATATCTCTTTTTCTCAAGGCATCCTCCATAGCACGCGACTGTGCATTAGTACGGTATAGAATAGCAAAATCGCTGTTATTTTTTTGATTTTGCATTTTTTCTTCAAAAATAGTAGACGCGACAAAACGACCTTCTTCACCGTCAGTTAATGAGCGGTGTACCTTAATCTTAGGTCCAAAATCGTTATCTGTCCACACAACTTTTTCCAACTTGACTTTATTCTTGTCAATAATGGTATTAGCTGCTTCTACGATATTTCTTGTCGAGCGGTAATTTTGCTCTAAGCGATACAGCTGTACGTTGTCAAAGTCCTTTTGGAAATTCAGGATATTGTTGATGTTTGCCCCGCGGAACGCATAGATACTTTGAGCGTCATCCCCTACCACACAGATATTTTGAAAGCGGTCTGATAAAGCGCGTACAATGAGGTACTGTGAGTTATTGGTATCTTGATACTCATCTACTAAGATATAGCGGAAGCGGTCCTGATACTTGGCCAATACGTCGGGAAAACGGGTTAATAGTTCGTTGGTTTTGAGCAGTAAATCATCGAAATCCATGGCTCCAGCTTTAAAACAGCGCTCAACATAGTGTTCGTATATTTCACCGATACGCGGGCGTTTGCTCATTGCGTCGGCTTCTTGAAGTTCGGCATCGTTAAAATAGGCTTTAACGGTCACCAAGTTATTTTTATAGGTTGAAATACGGCTTGCTACTTCTTTGGGTTTATAGATGTCTTTATCAAGTTGTAACTCTTTGATAATCTGACCGATTAATCGTTGACTATCTTGAGAGTCGTAAATAGAAAAGTTACTTGGGTATCCCAAATGATCCGCCTCTGCACGCAATAACCGAGCAAAAACGGAGTGAAAGGTACCCATCCACAAGTTTTTGGCTTCGCTGCTTCCCACAATTTGTGCGATTCGATTTTTCATCTCTCGCGCGGCTTTGTTGGTAAACGTTAAAGAGAGAATATTAAAGGCATCCACGCCTTGGTGCATCAGATATGCAATTCGCAAGGTCAATACTCTTGTTTTTCCTGAACCTGCTCCAGCAATCACAATCATTGGGCCATCCTTCTGTAATACAGGTGCTCTTTGAGCTTCATTAAGTTGATCAATATAACTTTGCATAGTGTCTATAACCGTAAAAAGCCAAAATTACAACTACTATTACTTTATAACAAGTTTTGTTTCTATTAAAGCGTCTTATCTTAATCAAATAGTATTACTTTTGTTCAAACTTATATTTCATGGATCTAAATATTATTCTTGTATCGCTTCAATATATTGTACCGGCTTTAGTCGTAGCGGGTTTGTCTTATATATTTTTTCAAAATATCGTTGAAAGACAATCCAAACGGGATTACTTTATCATTAAAGAGTTGACCGCAAAAGACACGGGTATTGACAGCAAAGCATTGAAGTTGCAGGCGTGTGAGCGCTTGGTGCTCTATGCCGAGCGCAGCGATCTAAAGAAGTTGATTCTACGCGTACAACCAGTGAGTAGCGATCCTCAGGCGTATGCTCATTTGTTGGTTCAACACCTCGAACAAGAATTTGAATACAATGTCACACAACAGCTCTACGTATCCGAAGAGCTATGGGCTATTGTTGTACATACCAAAAACACCCTTATTAGTACGATTCAACAAACGGCAAAGTCACCAGAGGTAACTTCGGCCTTGTTGCTTCAAAATCTCTTGTTGAACGAATCGGTAAATGTCCAAAGCAAAGTGGACATTCTAGTGCGAGCCGTGAGAGAAGAGACCAAACATAACTTATAGTAAATCAATTTAATAATTAGAACAATAATGAGAAGAATTTTGATAAGCGCATGTTTGTTACTTGGTGTTTTAGGAACCAATTACACCGCAAATGCTCAGAGTAAATTAGGTAGTGTATTGGGCAATTTATCCCAAGATCAGATTGGAAAAGGATTGAAAGAAGCGTTAGACAAGGGGATTCAAGAACAAGTGAGTCAACTTGCTAAACCCAACGGATTCTTCAAGAATGAAATGGTAAAGATCATGCTGCCAGATGAATTGCAAAAAGTAGATAAAACCCTACGCTCAATGGGAATGGGAAGTGTGGCAGATCAAGGCTTACAGCTGTTAAACAGAGCAGCGGAAAGCGCGGTAGAAGAAGCAACCCCTATTTTTGTACAGGCAATTAAAGAGTTGACCTTTACGGACGCTGCTAATATTCTCCTTGGCGGACAGTCTTCTGCCACTGCGTATTTAAAGGAAAAAACCTCCAAACAACTCGCTGTTAAATTTGCTCCAATCATTGAGGAGTCCCTATCAAAAGTAGGAGCTACAACTGCTTGGGAAGGCATTTTTACCAAATACAACAGTTTGCCTTTGGTTTCTCCTGTCAATCCAGATTTGACTAATTATGTAACGGAGAAAACCATGGAAGGCGTGTTTACTATGATTGCTGTGGAGGAAAACAATATCCGCGGAAATAAACAGGATGCAAGATCTACAACCTTATTGAAAGATGTATTCAGCAAACAAGACAATACTGCAAATACCACATCCACAAAAACAACGGATTCAGGAAAGAAAACTGCGCCTAAGAAAGAAAAGAAAAAAAGTTTGTTCGATTTATTTGAGTAACGAACTATAACAATCACATAACCTAACCGTAATATGCATTTTGAAAGAAAAACGGACATTTGTGTCATAATATTGATTTCTTAAAGAAGCAGTTAAAGTTAGTTGATAATTAAAGGAGCATTGGAGCACAATGTTCCTTTTTTTAATTCAAAACCAACAGTATATTACGAAAATCAATCGATTTATACTACTCTTATACTACTTCACATCATATCGATTAAATCCATTACCTAATTATCCGTGATTAAATTCTTCCATGCGCACGAAAAAATGCAGTTGCTCTTCTTCGCCTGCGTGTGCAATAAGACTGGCTTCGTTTCCGCATTGATCAAATAGGGAAAAATACATTTCTCCTCCCCATTCGTAATAGGACCATACGAGCCCTTCCCATGCTTGGTATACCCAAAAGCACAAGCCTTCTACCTCGTGGTTCTTCGCCATTACTTTTCTGAACTTACTAGAGGTAAACTCAAATTTAGCTGTAAATACTGCATTGTCATCCGCTGAAAAGCTGTGATCTGTAGATATGGTACAGCCTTTGTATATTCCCAATTGTCTGTAGTGAAACCATTTCCTCGGAATACAAGAGCTATGTCGAATGAACAAACCATCTTGTGCATTAAACTGTACATAGTATTTCGTTAGCTTGGAGTTTGGGATGCCGTTAACGTCTAGCTCAGTAAACGTTTGAACGCGTATATTTTCTTGGGTAAATTGTCGTTTAGGCAGTACTTTAACGGCAATGTAATCCGGTGGGATCGCACTGTAGTTAAACTCCTTAGAGGTGGTATATTCCACGCGTTTGATTCTTTGTATATTCTGATCTTGAGACCACTGTTTGACCTTCGACCGCACACAGAGTCTAAATTCTTTGGTGTATTCGTGTATAGCGAGATAAAGTACGGCAGACGAAACTGGGCCTGTCCTTTGTTGTATGAGCTCTTCTGTTGGGGGATAGACGTACAATCCCGCCTGATCAGAATAGCTTAGCTTGAGTTGAATGGGGTTATTCTCCTCATCGACAAATTCGATATGTTCCATAATTTCTTTAGCGGGTATGCCAATGGAAAAACCCGCTTTGTCTCGGGCCTCTAAACTAATTTTAATGGCAACTTGATGCTTTCCATTCGCGTAAAGCACTGCCGTTTTACTGCCGTCTACCATACTTATCTTCAACATTGACAAGGCATTGACATCCTCCCAATTGTATAGATTTTCTCCTACGCGTTCGTTATTAGACACAATGGTGTTTCCCTTGACGTGGGCATCTTTGTAGAGGTAGGCGCGGTCTTTAATTGTTGCATGCCCATACACATGTACATTGTCATATATTTGGGCTGAACCTTCGACAGAAGCATAATCATATACTTTGGCGTAGGAAGAAACTAAGGCATTGCCACAAATAGTAGCATTGCCATATATCTGAGCTGAATCTTCTACTGATGCCTCGTCGTAGACCTGAGCACTAGCCGTGACAATGGCATAATCCGAAACCACGGCATTGCCGTATACTTGTGCCTCTGCCGTAATTCGCGCTGCACCAAATACCTCAGCATTCCCGCTGACTACGGCATTGTCTAATATAGCCGCTTCACCATATACCTTGGCGTTGTCTGCAATCCACGAACTTCCTGTCTGACTTAAATTTAGCTCACTTTCAACCCACCCTCCTTTTCTACGCGTTTTCAAACACTCTATACGCCAAAGCAGGTAGCCATTATACTCCATGGATTCATTGGTTATTTTGTACTTACTCATCTCCATAACTTTTTGAATTTCACCTTATTTCGCTCTAATAGAAAAACATCTCTTTTTTAGATTAGTTACAAAATACTTGTATCATTTTAACAACCTAAATATCTTCCACAACCAAGACAGCCTCAGTAAAGGGCTGTACCTCCACTTAGAAGACAAAGTAAAAATATTTCAAAAAACAGTTCAAATCCACGACATATCGTTAAAACAAAGATCACCCAATAAAATAATTAACAAAAAGACAATACATTTAAAAAAATGGAATACTTGATAGATTATTGAAGTGTTTATCATCCCTTGAGGAAGCAAAAAAAAAGAGCTCTCCAAAACAGACAGCTCTTAATCTTATAGTTAGATCACTTTAAACAGACCGGGGTATTCCGTTACAAAGCCCTCCTCATCGAGGGTAATGGTCGCTTCGAAATCACTCCAAATATTTTTATAGTGGTAGGTATTTTCGGATAGTTTAGTATACTCTTGTTGAACGAGGGTAAAATTCTCTTCTAAAGGATTAATATAGAGTACGGGAATTATTTTTGATTCGCCCACAGCCATATTCAATCGATTGATAGGCAATGTATTGGTAAAAGGAGTTACAGCAATATCAATATCGAGGCATTCGTTGAAATGAGGATATTCTTGTTCATCAATAATCCATTGGTCATTTAATTTATGACCACTTAATTGAAAATGGCGATGCCCTTCTTGACAGCGAATATCAAAGAAACGAGTCTCCCATTGGGAGGTAGTAACCACCTGGTACTCTACGCCGTAAATGCGATTGTTTTTATTTCCTACTAATTCACCTTTACAGTGAAAGCTTCCTTCTTTTTCGATGGCAGTAAAATGTTCCACGGATATAGAATCAATACCTAACCAACTGCGTTTTTTTTCCATATGCTTCAAGAAACTATAAATTATTTAATTTAACACTAAGCGTTGCAATAAATGTGGGAATAAATGTATCTATTGTAAATCGCGGATTGGGTTGCCAGGCCTCGTCATAGGCGGTAATAGCAAATCCGGCACGCGTTTGTCCTCCGATCAGGTCTTTGAGGGAGTGGCCAAACACAAGGGCCTCACCTTTCTCCATTTTTTGCTGTAATTCAGCGGGAGACAAATCGGTTTGATCAGCATAAGGGATTTTGTATTTGGGTTGGATCAATCCTTGTGCTTTTACGGCTGCTTGTCGGTCTTCTACAAACACGACGGGATTGTAAAAGCTACTGATAAGTTTTCCGCCAGTTTTTAACACGCGGTAACACTCTTCCCAAACTTTTGTAACATCATCGACATATAAATTAGAAATTGGGTGAACAATTAGGTCAAAATAGTCGTTTTCAAATAGGTGAAGATCACGCATATCCCCTTGTATGGTTTGTATATCTAACTGATCTCTTTCCGCCACCTCTCGATCTTTCTGCAATTGTTCTTCTGATAAATCATAGACGGTTACTTCTGCGCCTAAGGCAGCTAGTATAGGGCCTTGTTGGCCACCAGCCGATGCTAAACACAGTACTTTTTTTCCTTTGACATCGCCTAACCAATTTTTGTCTAGGCTGGTAGGTAGGACATACAAGTCCGCTATTCCTTGTTTAGCTTGTTTTACTAAGGCACTGCTGACTGGCTGAGACCAAGGAGCATTTGCTTTGGCTTGGCTGTCCCAGGCTGCTTGATTGTGTTTTATAAAATCTTTCAATGATAGTTCGAATAAACAGCAGTTAATTTAGTTCAACCGCCATTTAAAATTATCCTTTTTTATTATATAAATCAAATATTTTTTTCGCACTTCGTCATATTTACACGTCTTTTTCTCCTTGAACTACTCGCTTAAACAACGGTAATAGTCTGGTTGTAAGCCCTATTATAATCAAAAAAAGAGGAGGCAAAAAACAAAAAAAAGGGAGGGTACAAGTCGACCTTGTACCCTCCCTTATACATTTATCTTTTCCTTGGATTAGGTTAACATTCCCCCATCCACATTGATTACTTGTCCTGTAATATAAGCAGATAATTCTGAAGCTAAGAACACACATGCATTCGCAACGTCTTCTGGTCTTCCCCCTCGTTTTAAAGGAATGGCATCTGTCCATCCTTTTACTACATCTTCTGCTAATTTGCCTGTCATCTCCGTTTCGATAAATCCTGGTGCAATAACGTTACAACGAATATTTCTTGATCCTAATTCTAAGGCTACTGATTTAGAGAATCCTATTACCCCTGCTTTTGATGCTGCATAGTTTGCTTGTCCTGCATTTCCTTTTACCCCTACAACTGAACTCATATTGATAATAGAACCCTTTCTATTTTTCAACATGGTGCGTTGTACTGCTTTGGTCATGTTAAATACAGACTTCAAGTTTACTTCAATTACTGCGTCGAAGTCTTGTTCAGACATTCTCATCAATAAGTTATCTTTTGTGATACCTGCATTATTAATTAAAACATCAATATTACCAAAGTCTTTTAAAACTTCTTCCACCAATTGTTCCGCTGCATTGTATTCAGCTGCATTTGATTGATATCCTTTTGCTTGAACACCTAAAGCTACGAGTTCACTTACTAATTCATCCGCTGCTTGTACCGATGAACTATAGGTAAATGCTACGTTAGCGCCTTGTTCAGCAAATGCTAAAGCTACACCTCTTCCGATTCCACGTGTAGCACCGGTAATAATTGCTATTTTTCCTTCTAATAATTTCATGTATGATTCAATTTTGTTTTGACAAAGGGCAAATATAAACAATTTGTAATTCGAGACTGAATTTTTTAAACTGTTTGTACTTCTTTTCTAAAAAAGACCATATAAAACAAGGTAGTTAGGAGCAGAAAGAGGAAGTAATATCCATGAGTGACTAGTTCAATAAAGCCTAATTTTTTTTCTGTAAAGCCCAATAAGATCAGGATTTGCGCTCCATATGGCAGGATTCCTTGAATAATACAAGCGAAGATATCGAGGACTGAAGCCACATAGGGGCGATTGAGCTTATATTCATCAGCTACATCATTGGCGAGATTTCCGACTACGAGGATAGACACCGTATTATTGGCCATACAGATTCCCACTCCTGATACGAGGGAAGCGATGCCAAATACGGCACCTTTTGAGGTTTTAATTTTGCTTCTCATACTGCTTAAAATCCACGCCAATCCTCCTTGACGCTCGATCATACGCGCCAATCCACCTGTCAACATAGACAAAAGGAAGATTTCGGTCATAGAAGTAAATCCGAGATAGGTGTGATTAGCCAATCCGACTAGGTCAAAATCAGTGCGAACTAAACCGATGATTCCCGCCCCTAGGATACCCATAAAAAGCGCGATAAATACATCTATACCGACCAAAGCCAATACAATGGTTAGTATATAGGGAATCAACAAGATATAATTGGTCTTTTCACTCAAATCCAAGGCGACATTAGTTGCATCGTTTTTCATAAAAAAGAGCACGCCAACGGTTAATAGTGCTGCAGGTATGGCAAGTTTGAAGTTAGCTCTAAACTTATCTTTCATTTCACAGCCTAATGTTTGTGTAGCGGTGATGGTTGTATCGGAAATAAGGGACAAATTATCGCCAAACATAGCTCCCCCTAATAGGGCACCACAAAGCAGCCCCATAGAGCTACCCGTTTTCTCTGCTAATCCAACCACAATAGGTCCCAAAGCTACAATAGTACCCACAGAAGTACCAATAGAAAGAGAAAGAAAACAAGCAATAATAAAGATTCCTACACCTAAATAAGCCACAGGAATAAAGTGCAGGCCAATATTCACCATCGCCTCTACTCCACCAATCGCTTTGGTGATAGCAGCAAAGGCACCGGCTAAGAGATAAATCAAACACATGGTGATGATTTTACTATCACTACATCCATCAATAAGTGCAGTGATGCGTTCTTTCATTGGGGTTTTATAAAACAAGACAAAAGCCGTAATTATTCCTACGCTAATAGCAATAGGTGATGGCAATTGATAAAAGTTGTCTAAGGCTATTCCACTTCCTAGAAAAACAGCGACAAAAACAAAAAAAGGAATGAGGGTGTACAATTTGTTTTCTGACATATATTTAGTTTTTATATCTAAAAACAAGTAATGGTAAGATATCCATTGAAAAAATATAGTACAGCAAGTATACCCACGAGAGGTAGATCAACATTTTTTCCATGACTGGCTTATCCTTTGGAGCACCTTGCTTGTTGTTGCAGGTTGCTATTTTTCTACTTGTTTTTAGAAAAATTCCTGATAATTGAGTCACAAAAGTAAAACCATTATTTAAAACTGACAACAGAAAAGATATATTTTTTCTTTTTATTCAATTTATGTGGCCTTTTTTTTAATCCTACTAGATATTACTTACTTTTGTTGCCCTAACAAAAAAATACAATACGAAATGAGAAAACTACTGCTTACACTGGGATTAGCGGGATTATTAACGACTGCTTCTCTTGCGCAGTCTGGACCTAAAAATGCGATAGGATTGCGCTTTGGCGGAAACGCTGGATTGGGTACTGAGATATCATACCAACGCAATTTATCCAAAAACAATCGTTTAGAGTTGGATCTAGGTTTTAGAAACAACGATGACTATAACGCCACAAAGATTACGGGTATATACCAATGGGTGTGGAATATTGAAGGTAACTTTGATTGGTATGCAGGTGTTGGTGCAGCTGTAGGAAATTACAGTTATAAGTATTACGGTCGCTCTGGCAAGCGATACAAAGACAATGGTACATTTGGTTTGATTACAGGTACAGTGGGTATAGAGTATACCTTTGATGAAATTCCCTTGCAACTTGCTTTGGATGCCCGTCCTGAACTGTACTTAAACGACTCGTATCGCGACGGACTCTACATCGACTTTGGTGTAGCTGTACGCTATAAATTCTAAAAAATAGTTTTCTCTTTTCTCTTAATAACGATATGAAATAGCGAGGTTTTCCTCGCTATTTTAGTTTACAGGTAACGGTTGACGAGCCGATTAAAGATGAGCCAATACGATGGAATGATCTAAATAAACACACTGTATCAAACCGCCCAGATTTCATTGCTCTTTGCTCTTTGCTCTTTGCTCTTCGCTCGTTGCTCTTTGCTCTTTGTGAAGCACAATTATCTTACAAATGAAAATATTTAACAAACCGTGCAAATCGTAGCGTAGCGTAGATTCATCGAACACCAAAACAAAATATAAACTAGGTGAGATAAACCGTGCAAACCGCGCAAATAACAAACCGCGCAAATCGTAGCGTAGCGTAGATTCATCGAACACCAAAACAAAATATAAACTAGGTGAGATAAACCGCACAGATTTCGTTGCTCGTCGCTCTTCGCTCTTCGTTCGATGCTCGTTGCTCGTCGCTCTTCGTTCGTCGCTCTTCGTTCGTTGCTCTTCGTTCGTCGCAAAGCACAATTATCTTACAAACCGTTCAACTAACAAACCGTGCAAACCGCGCAAATAACAAACCGCACAAATAACAAATCGTAGATTCATCGAACACCAAAACAAAATATAAACTAGGTGAGATAAACCGCACAGATTTCGTTGCTCGTCGCTCTTCGTTCGTTGCTCGTTGCTCTTCGTTCGTTGCTCGTTGCTCGTTGCAAAGCACAATTATCTTACAAACCGTTCAACTAACAAACCGTGCAAACCGCGCAACGTGCAAACCGCGCAAATAACAAACCGCGCAAATAACAAATCCCCCCCCCCATCAGCGACTTTTAGTATATTGAATCATCTCCCTATACTTATTTTTGAGGGGTGTAGGTTCTAAGATAAACGCTCGAGTATATTGGAATCCGAATTTCTCACAGAGGTTGATACTGCGTTGGTTTTCTTTTTCGACCGTATAAAGAATCTTTTTGGTAGGAATACGTGCTGCTATAATAGACAGTACTTGTTGTAACAAATGTGTTCCATAGCCTTTTCCTTGTTGTTTTTCAGTAACCCACAATCCAATTTCAGCCGTATGTAGATTGATATCATTAATGGTTACACAACCAATGAAGGCGTTTCCTTGTTTTTCAAAAACCAACAACACCAAGCAACTTCCTTCTTTCATTTCCAATTGAGATTGTCGGATGTATTCGGCAACCAACAAGGGATGTGCAAAGGAATCTATACTCAAATATTGTCCTACTGCGGGGGTAAAATGCCGCTGTAGCAATGGCGCATCTGCTGTTGTAATCTTGCGGAAGCACAAATCTTGATGCTCCCATTGTTGGGTTTCGGGAAATACCGTTCTCTCCTGGGGCTCGAGCATATTCAAAATTAAGAGTACTTCTTGCTTTATCCCTTCTTGAATGAGGTTGAACGTTTGTGCTTCTTCTATCTTCTCTCTATCAATAAGTAAGATATGCAGCAGTTGAACCCAGGCGTACTTTGCTGTCTCTTCTTTATCTCCAATTTGAGTTTTTGTCCCACTTTCCGGCCATGGATAAGCTTTTAGGGAAGTTTCCTTTCGATAGAGGTTCCAATCTTTCCCCATGAGCTGTACATAGGCCCGCAAGAGTCGCAATTGCACCTCGCGTTCAAGTACAGTTGTGGTTTGATGGTAGTCTTCCAACAAGAGCGGTAGAATATAAGAATCTAAAACAGCTATTTGCGAAGCTGTTTCCACGGAAAGCAATAGATTAGACCAATTGCATTCTCCACGGGTAATGGCTAAAAACAAGTCACCTCTTTCTCTTTCTTCGGCTGTTAAGATAGGCTGGTTTAGGTAGTTTTCTACCTCAGCTATGGGATTATTTTTCATCTGTGTAGGCGATTAATACAAAAAAGTTCAGTTTAATTCGATGAATCAAGCTGAACTTTTACAAAATACTGTTTTTATTTGAGTATGTTACTTCTTTGAGGGGTTATCTTTGCGATACTGTAGCATATTCAATATTTTTTCTTCGCTAATATTTCGCACAAAACTATGATGATAGACATAGCCTAATTTTTCAGCAATATTGATGCTTCCTTTATTGTCTTGATCTACATTATAAATCAGGTAGTCCACCGTCATATGATCAGATACAAACTGCTCTAGGGCTTTGATAATTTCTTTACCGTACCCCTTGCCGCTTGCGCTTTCTTTTAACCAGATACCCAGTGAAATGGATTCTTCATTGATGTCGTGGATTCCACAGCAGCCAATAAATTCTCCAGTTTGGCGATCAGTTGCCAACAAAGTAATATCTTGTTGTTTTTCTAGTTGCCCTAAGCTATAGGCGACAAAACCGAAGGTATCTTCTTTTTTTTGTGTGGGAGTAAAAGGTAAATATTTTGCTACAGTAGGCGTTAATTCTCTAAAAATATCGTCTACATATTGTTCATTTACGATGATGAACTTCAAGCGATCACTTGAAAAAGTCAGGGTTGTATCAAATTTCATATACTGTTTGATTCAATTGGGCTAAAAATTAGGTTCAATAATCAGCTTTATTTAATTTCAGATACAAATATAAGTGATAATTTAAAGAGAAAGGCGGTTCTTCCCTTTAAAATTACCGTTCTTTTCGGTCGTCAAGCCCCTTAAATTGACAGATAAGAAAAAAAATGTTTTTTTTGTAAGCTTTTTTTTCATTCCTAGTAGGCTCATACTTAATGCAGTAAAAAAAAGGAGTGCTTTACCTCCTATTTTCTCTCTATTTTTATTTGCATAAAATAAAAACTAATAGTATGTTTGCTCCAGTAAAAATGAGGAATACCTCAGTTTTCAGGAGAGGTGCCGGAGTGGTAACGGAGCAGATTGCTAATCTGTCGACTGGTAACGGTCGCCAGGGTTCGAGTCCCTGT
>NZ_JACAKI010000028.1:0-27668 GCF_030326445.1 Myroides sp. DF42-4-2 | reverse complement strand
TGCTAAGCCTATCGGGTCTTGGCTGATGTAGTTTCCTTGTTCGGGGTCGTAGTAGCGGAAGCGGTTATAGGCGAGGCCTGTCTCTCTATCCAGCATCTGCCCTTGATAAAGATAATTACAAAAATGTGCATCACCAACATTCATACGAATATTTCCAAAGCTATCAAGTTCGCGCTCCCAGATTCTCTCCCCACCTTCTGTATAAGCGCGTATAGGCGTGCCGAGGTGGTCTGTCACGATGCTGTACTTCTTCTCTCCCCTGATCTTAGCCATTGGAGCGAAACTGTCCTGCTCGAATACCCATGTGATGATATCATCTGCTGTGGTTTCTCTGGCATCAAAGGTCTTGTGCTCGTGTAGCACAACATTAGCATCCCATACATAGTGAGTCGTGACACTCCTGTATCGCTTGCTCACTCGTCTGCCTAAGGCGTCGTACATAAAGCGAACCGTATAGCCATCTGGGCACCGTACTTCCGTTAACATAGCTGCTCCATTCCACGAATACTGCCACTTCTTACCAGTGGCTTTCTCTGTCTTCTGGATTAGATTACCTTCCTTGTCATATTTGTACTTCGCGGTCTTCGTCTCTTCTAAGCGGTTTGCTACATACTTTCGATCTGTACAGTCCAGTTGACTATATAAATTACCGCTGCTATCCACCCCGCGTTCTTCTCTCTGTATGCCATCATAGATCACTCCTTGTAAGAAACCTCTCTTATCATGCTCGAAGTAGGTGTGCTTATGCCCTTGGTCTGTGATCTGACGAAGTAACCCGCCTTGATCCCATGTATACACTCGATTAAAATCAGGTATAGCGTATATCGTTGAATGCTGTTTATTGACGCGTTGGTTCTTGAGCCTTCCTATTTTGTCGTATTCCCACTCTTGTTTGATTCCTCCTGCGTACTCGCGAATGGTCTCCATTCCGAAAGGATCGTATGCCATCGTCGTCTGCCAACTGTTGAGTTGGCTCTCGATCACATTGCTCCACTGGTCAAAGCTGTGCTCAAAGTTAGCACCTAAGCTACTGCTGAGCTTGGTTCTACGCCCATAGGCGTCATAGGTGCTATGTACTTCTTCTCCATTGAAGCTTTCTGCAATGACATTGCCCAGTATATCGTATTGTATCTCTAGTGTACCTGCGTTGTTCACAGCCGTAGTCAGCAGCCCTGCTTCGTAGTCGTAACGCTCTGTGCTCTCATCGCTATAATTAACTTCGGTGACGCGTCCCATTTGATCATGGGTGTACTCGGTCCATCGATCGTCAGGACGCAATACCCGAGTCACCCAGCCTGCTTTGTTGCGACTATAGGATTTCTCCATGCCGTCAAAGGACTTCTCATGGACAAGATTACCTACGGCGTCCAATCCAAAGAAATACATACCCCCTTCTTCGTTTGTGATGCTGCGAAGGCGCTCGTTAGAGTCATACTCATAACGCATGACCTTACCTGCCTCATGACGACTACTAAGTTTGTGAATCCCCCGATATGTATAGCGGATATTGCGGTGGCAATCTTCGTAATATGTGATATTGCCTATCGCATCATATCTCAGATGGATGATATTGCCATCGAAGTCATGGATTACAATAGGACGTCCGAGCTTGTCTAACATTTGCTTCTGAAGTACACCATTGGCGTTAATCACTTGGGTACAACGGTTCCACTGGTCATACTTATACTGGGTGCTTTTACCTGTGGTGCTGATGCGTTCCGACAGATTATAGTTGTGGTCATACCTCATCTGCATACGTACTCCAAGTCCGCTGATGATAGACTCAGACAGTCCCTCCTTGTTATAGGTAAAACTTGTCTTCGCTCCTAGTGGGTTGACCATCTCGCGAATGCGTCCTGCGTCGTTATATTTATACAGCCACTTGCCTCCCCGAGCGTCGATAACTTCTGTAGGAAGGTATGGATACTGAGTCTCGGTATAGCTGACTTGGGTAAACTGTCCATCGGGAAGAATGACTTTTGACACATTGCCGTAGTCATCTCTTAAGAAAAACCGCTCATTCCCTAGCGGGTCTGTACTGCGCTCTAACTCACTATATTTGTTGTAAAACTTCTTCCACACCGCTCCATTAGCATCTGTAGTCTCATAAACAACTCCGTTTAAGTGCTTGTATATTGTTTTATGACCTTCTCCATCCAAAGCGTGAGTTTCGCCTTTGTAATAAGCTATTTTAAAGTGCTGAATACCTCCATCTCCCCATGTCTCGATACATTTGGCACCTGTCTTAATTCCATCGTATTTAAAGTGCCAGTTGTGTCCGTTTCGCCAAGTCTCTTTCACCAATAAGTGGTGCTCATAGACCATTTGTATTGGCTGGCGCATCTCGTCATAATGCACGGACATATCACCGTGGGTATTATACACATACTCGGAAATACACGTCTTAGGACTGCCTTCTTCTGGGGCGTCTGTCCATACTTTAGTGATGCGCCCTTCTTTATCACTATCAAAGGTATAAACTCTACTAACGGAGTCTTTTATCTCTTGAAGGGTTCCCTTGTGATCATAACTAAAGCGGATGGCAAAGCCGTCTTTGTTGCTAATCGCTGAGAGTAGGTACCCATCATGTCTATCCGTGTATTTCTTGGTGAGAAACAGATACATCAGTTCCTGCTGATTTCTAAGGTAGTAGTACCCATCCTCGTGATAGCACAGCCACAGCTTTTCGGAGCGATGATACCTCGGAGTTGGCAATGCTTTAGTTGGTATTCTGTCGAAGTTGATTAGCCTTCCGTCTTCTAAGCGAACTTGCGCTCGGCGGTATTCTTCGTTGATGAACAGGGCCATATCAAAGCTGTGATGCCAGCCATAGCCCAATGGACCTTGGTAGTCGCTGTCGCTATACCACACCCTGTCGAATGAAAAGGGAATAACCCCTGAGAAGCTAAAATCGGTACTGTCTGTAAACAGGTCTCCGCCTGCGACATCTACGGGGTGACCAACATAGGTCTTAATTAATTTATTTACTTTATTGTATAATCCTCTTGTTGCTTGATTGTTAAACAGTTTGCTATTTATGCCATTTAAGGCTCTAGATACATTATTACAAGCTTTATTATTTGCTCTATTTTCTTGAACCTTCTTCGCTCTTTTCTGTTTTAATTTTGTGAACCCTCCCTTAAACAACATCTTTGGGCCTTCTAAGGGATTTATTGGAGAAGGTGCTTTATTGGTCAAAATAGTAGTTCTCCTTGGAAAGGGAACTATTGCTCCTGATGGAACATACAAACGAGCCCTAAACTTCTTCTTACTACCATCTGTATTGCGGTTGGGCTTGAGGTTGTGAATAGAGACTATGCCTACATCCCAACACGAATTGTGTAAATGCGCCTGCTCTCCGGTCAAGGGGAAACCATCGGCAACTACAAACAAACTTCCCAATAATGCATGACCGTGATCCTTCTCTACCAGGCGAGAAAAAACAGGGTGAAAAGCGGGAGCTAGTGGAAAATGTACTATATTTTTACTCGAGGTGCCTGCCACAGTACGTGGAACTCCCTCTACTACAACTGAAGCTCCAAGCATTCCCACTGCCATGACGCCCACCTGAAAAGCTAATGAGTCTACACGTTGCACAATACTTGTCTCAATTTGCTCATTCGTGGACTCCTCTGTAATTTCTTCTGCTGGAGTGGGTTTGATGTCCGCTGCGAAATTAAGAATAGAAGTAGATAAAAAGTCCTTTGCCCGAAATGAAATACCAATATAAGGGTGTGGAAGCGGAACAGGAGTTGGCACAGGTGGATAGACCACCATGTGACAATCTATACCTATCACGGGATCCAATTGTCTACATACGGGTAAAATTGCTTCGCCTTTGCTAGCGTTTAAACGCTTTAGAATAGGAATCATCACTGCTTCACTGAGCTGAGAGGTAGTTCCCATTGCAGCAGTGAAAGCTGCTATAGCACCTTCGCCAACTGCCACCATACTTGCCATAGCCTTTTGAGCATCACTTGCATTGGCATGGTTATTAATCTTGTTTCGCTTTTCTTTTATCTTTTCAAAACTCTCTTTTTGAGCGATATACCTTTCCCTTATCTCACTTGACATCTGTGAGAGAATACTTGCCTGTTCCTCTTTCTCTTGTTTAGAGCGTCTCGTTTCATTTTTTTCCATAGGCTATTTTTTAACAATCTAGTATTCTCATACTGAATGAATACTGTTAGGGGACTAACTCTTGTATCGAAAGTAAAAGTACAATCCAACTAGTGTGATAATACTAAACAAAAAGATATTAAAACTCTTCGCTACTCTCTCTCCGAATACATTGCGAAGCCAAGCTGTATTGAATATAGCCCCACCTGTATGATCATACATAAAACTATATCCCTTAATAGAACAAAACAAGAATACTAGTCCGACGATTATTAACATCAATCCCCAATACTCTGGATGCTCCTTGATAATATCTCCTAAATATTTTTTGAAGTTTACAAACAACTCTCCCATCGTTTTTTAAATTATAGTATTAAAATCCAAATAAGGATAAAAACAAGTATGACGACATACATCAATACTGTTCTTACCCTGCTTACCGCTTGATTTAAACGCAAATTATATTTCTGCATAATCCAACGAGTTATAGGCTCTTGTCCACTCGGTTTGCCAGCATACAACCAAGGAAAACGCCTTAATAAAAATACAGCTACGATTACTAGCACACACAGTATTCCTACACTCAAAAATCTTTCCATCTTTTATACTTCTTCTCCTAATACCTTGAGACTACTTTTAATTACTCTTCGCCAATCTTCTCCAAATAAAGGCGTGACAATCTCACTTAACTCTTGATCTGATATATAGTTATAATACTTAGAAGCCAAAACTGCCTTAACCAATATCGCATAACTAGAGGCTTCAGCCATAGAAACATTTAACATCTTTCCTA
Source organism: Myroides sp. DF42-4-2 (assembly GCF_030326445.1). Taxonomy (NCBI): domain Bacteria; kingdom Pseudomonadati; phylum Bacteroidota; class Flavobacteriia; order Flavobacteriales; family Flavobacteriaceae; genus Myroides; species Myroides sp. DF42-4-2. The sequence continues at coordinate 22,756 of NZ_JACAKI010000028.1, read as the reverse complement.
AGCGTACTCCCTTGTCTAAGGCTTTGTTTTTCGTCGTTGAATCCCAGTCCTTTTTGGCAGCATGAGCAAGCATACGCAACGATTCTATCTGTAAGGGATAGTCTTTTATAGAGCCATAAAACTCCTCTGCTTTTATAAAGTCCTCTTTCGCCTTACTGTATTTTTTGAGTAAGCGATAAAGTGTACCACGAAATAGATAACCTTGTCCCATAAGCCTACAACTCATCTCATCGGGCAATACCCCTACAGTCTCACTAGCTGCTTGGATTCCCTTGTCCAAATGGACAATCGCCTGCTTGTAATTCTTAACTGAAGTCTCATAATTGGCCAATACCATCTGAACTACCACAATCTGATTGAACCAATTAACGTCCTTGTCTTTATGATTCTTAGCGATAGATAAACAAGCTTTTGCACTGAGGTAGATTTGCTTTTCGTTCTGTTTTCCCACCTCCTCAAGCATATTGAAATAATGTTTCCTAAATTGTGTACTTGGCGCAATTGGATCTCCAATGGTAGCAATCGCTTTAATCGCTTTATTCAATTCGAACTGATGAGTTAAAATATAAGTTGAACTGGGAGCTAAATCTTTTAACTCATTAAATACAGGTGACTCTATCGTATCTGATAACACAATGCTTACCTTAGGATGCAATTCTAATTTAACTAAATCTTTCAACCAGCTAAGAATATAGTTTGATTCGCTATTTTGATAATCTAACACACAGACTAAATTAGAGCCCTCTTCAAACTCCAGTGAATCACAAAAAGTATTGATATTTGAAACAAAAAGCGATGCCATGTTTTTCTCCTCTTTTAAACTCATGTCCATTTCCCAATCAATAAAATTCTCTTCAATGCTTTCAGGCTTTTTTGAGTAATTCCACAAGAATGTAGTATAGAACAACTCTTCCACTAAATCTTGGCTGTAAGCCTTTACTTCATTCAATGGTGACTGAAATAAAACTACAACATCTTCTATCTCATTATCAACTCCTAACATATACTCATAAAAAGCATCTACCATGTCTAAGTCTTCTTTAGGTGTCCTTAATACTAAAAACTGATAGCGCTCTATGAAGCTGGTTTCTATATATTTTAGTTCAAACTCCTCCATGCGTTGTTGTATAGGATTACTTTCCATTTTTTTAGTTTAGTTTTACTATTTCTCCTTCCACTACTCTAGTTCAATCAACCAGGTGATTCACCCCTAGTATAAAGTCATTTAATATCGCTGCCGCATTACTATTAGTACTATTTCCTGTATTAATATTGCTGATTTGACTTAAATGCTATGGTGTATCTAGCCGTGGTATATCTTTTTGTTATCGCTATCGCCATTGTGATAAGTGTATGTGATGGAGCTGATGCTACAGCCCCCCTTAAACTTCTACCGTTTGAGCTACTCGTATTGCAGGTTCAATACTTTTGTGCTTCTGTCGCATTGAATTGATAGATAGCACTTCGTGTGTGCTCTTACCTTTATGAATTACGTGACTCAAACCTAAAAACAAAATTTTTTACAAAAAAGCAATTGGGTAAAATCTTGAAAAAATAGGGGGATTCTACGCATAATATTTTGTTAAATAAGTGTTTTAAAGATGCGCTATTCTAAAGATATATAAATGATTACCAATTAATTAGCACCTAAATCCAAGCTCAAAAGTATCCATTGCTATAAAACATGGACCAAGCAGAAGCCAATTGAAGAAATTTTGATAAAGGTATTTTTAGAGTTATAGTCCAGATGACATCTATCAACCCCTCTTACAAATGAAAGAAAAAGCGAAAGAGGAGGTGAAAAAATAGTATTCGACCAAGGTAAAAAAACAACCTTGTTGAAAATGTAATTAGACCAGTAGCGCTTGGACGTAAAAACTACTTCTTTGCTGGTTCTCATGATGCTGCACAAAGAGGGGCGATGGTTTATACGTTTTTTGCTAACTGTAAAAAGTATGAGGTTAATCCATACCAATGGCATAAAAATAGTACAGATTTATATCCTCATAACTATAAAAAGTTAATCTCTGAAGCTGTAGAAAAATAATTAGATTATGCAAGATGTACTTGCTTGGGGGTATACCTTTCAAAGAATTAAAGTATTTAAAAATGGTTACAATTTTTTTAATCAAAAAAGCCCGGTTCTACTATGAAACGGGCTTTATCTAAAGTCTTGTCTTACTTATAGATAGTATCTAAAATTATTATTCACTAATAATCTCTTTTGGGAGTGTAACACAAATTATACAAACCCATCTTTTTCAATCGATTAGGCTTTAAATATTTTTGTCTAGGAATTTTTTTTACACCATCAATATATTTTTCCTTACTTGGTATAGTTATATAAGCTTTTGTATCAACTATTTTTATATTTCCTATGCTTTTTCTACTTCCTAAACCAAGGCAGGAACATCCCATAACACTCGAAATATTTAAGCCTAGGTAATGTATTTTAAATGAATTACATGTTCATACATGTTAAAATAATGAATTCATATCTTGCTGTCTTTTAATTTCTTCATCTTGACTATCTAGAATTCTAAATAATACATTCTTAGTAATTTTTTGATTCTTATCTAATTCTGTTGCTTCTTCATCTAACTCATAAATTGAATAAGATAGATGAATTTCATCAAATAGATTAATGATTTTCTTTAATAAAATAGATATGTCATCGTGATCATTATAAAATAATATTCCAATAATTATTGGTTCATTATTTTCTATTTTATATTTTATTTCATTAAGAGATGTCATAGTAAGTTGTTTTATTTTATATAACGACTTGCTATCTATTTCTTTTTCATTTAATGTAATTGCTATTTTAGACATATTTTTAAATTCATTATCTGTAGTGGACCAATTTATATTAAAAATTGGACTCCTTGTCTAAACTCTATTATTTCATTTACCATAAACACTAATACCAGTTTTCTACTTTCCCCATCATTTCTCCAATAACTTCAAAATGTGTAGCAGTATCTAATATTTGAATATTATTAATGTCTCGTTTTCCTCCTAAAGGAATAGCAGGTACATATCCGTAACATTCTCCATATTTTAAAGGAGGAAACTTATCTCTTATATTAAAAAACTCTGCTGAATCGAAAAAGGATTTATCTTTTTTTGCTCCATCCATTATTAAAAGGTTTAAAACGTATGGTAATTTAGTTGCTGTATGAGTTGAATATTGTCTTATATTTATAAGATAACATCTATCTCCTTCATCAGGAGCTACTGTCCAATTCTCCAATCCTTCCCACACCAATATATCTCCTAATGCAGTGATACCAAAAACGAAAGATGGCAACAAAGTTTTATCTATATAATTAAATACAAATTCGTACTCCTCTGGATTAACTAATTGCAAAAATCCGTCTGCATACATTCCAAAACCATAATTCTTCCATAAATAGATTAATTCATCTGGAACTATCCCTTTAAATTTATTTATTAGTTCTTGTGGTACTTCACTATACTTTTTAAAACCATTAATTTCATTAGTTTTTTTTAAAAAATTTTGAAATGAAATTTCTTTAATATCTTTTTCTGTTAAACTCATGTTTCTTCTGTTACTTTACAATAATTTTACGTTCATATATAAATCATCTGGTAGGTTTGATAGAGGAGGTATCTTATACCCTTGTTCTTTTAATTTTTGCTCTAAAATGGTTACGTTTTTTTTTAATATCGAATCTAAGTGTTTATTTTGGAATTAGGCAATACATTTTAGTTGTATACAAAAAAACACCTAATTTACGATGAAATAAGGTGTTGATTAATTTTACAATTATAAAACAGATTTACGCTCAAGATTATAAAGATCTATTTCTTCTTTGCCAAAAAGAAGTTCTTCTAATGCGGCTCTTCCATATTTTAATTTATAATCTAACTCTTTATCTGATATAGGTACTGATAACAAACAATGAAATTTTTTATTATCAAACTCTAAAGTACTTAATTTATCTTCCCATAAATATGGTTCAATAAACATTATATGCTTCATTTCTATCTCATAAAAATCCTCTATCATATTTGTAAATACAGTTCCTGGTTGACAATTCAGTTTGTTTTTAATTAAAAAGATACCTAATTCACCTAGTATATCTAAAATATTCTCGAAACGTTTATAACTTGTCATTAACAATTCTATAGCGATGTTTTTAAATTCACCTCCTTTTACTTCAAAATTATTAGGATAATCAGATACTCCTATTGAGCTCAATATTGCAACGTCTCTATCAATAGGATCAGTTACGTAGACAATATCTATTGAATAATTCTCTTCCTTATCTAAATATTCTAATACTTTTGATTCAAATCCAATTGCATTTGCAAAATAACGTGCATATGCAATATTATCTTCTGTTCGTTTTACTCTACTCATAATTAATATTTACATTTAATTTCCAATATATATCTGAAGGAGCTTCTCCTCGGTGGCCTAAATTTGATTTTGGTAATTCTGGCTTTATATGACTTGATGTATTATACTCTGTTCTAAATTCTTCTATTCTTATCCCTCTCCTAGCAGCACTCCTGTTTCGTTATCTTCTTTCAATCCAAATTTTTTCTTTGTCAAATCTTGTATAGCAACAATTATAACAGCTAGTATTTCTTGATTAGTATCTTCCTTAAGTAGTAAAAAAGACCTAGCTCCATTCTGAACTAGGTCTTTTATTATTTATCTATCATCAATTCTTTGTGATGTAACATATTGGTAAATCCTTAAAAAAATTAAAAACAATAAATTATTAAAAGAATTATTCAACTTTATTATCGTTCGATTCCTATCTTAGTCCATTCATCAATAATTTCCCATATTCCTACATTTACACTTGGTACATCATCGTGTTTCCAAATAAAACCAATAGTTTTATTTTCTGATTCTGTATCTATAGCGGCATAATCTCCCATACCATTATGAAATAAACCTATTGAATTATCTAGTTTAAAAGGGAAATGTGTAATATCAATATCATCTAAAATCCCCCAATCTTCATCACCTAAAATAATAGTGGATTCTATAGGTGATAAACCATTAGATTTAGAAGCAAAAAATACCCATCCATTATGAAGTTTATTATATATATCTCTAAAACTTAATGGTAATTTATCAAAATAATCAGGAACTACTTTTATTATTGGGTTATAACCAATATAATATACTTCTTTTTTTGCTAAATTGTTTATAGAGTACAACAACGCGTAATTATCATTTTCTTTAACCAACTCTATGTCGATTAAATTTCCACTTAAATAATTAGTTGTAGATTGAAACTGATATGGATATTTCTCCCATTCCTCTATAATTCGCTTCTTTCTTGCTTCAGCAGTTTGTTTACTTAATGCTTCTACCCAATAAGTAGGAATGTTTTTTATCATTTCATCATTCAATGATATGATTTCAATATTTTTACTATATCTCTTTAAAAAATCTCCTTTTCTCATTCTTTATTTTTCTATAAAAATTCATCTATTTGTTTTTGTAATTGAACTTCTAATTCCTTTTCTCTTTTCATCATTTCTTCTCTAAACTTTGGATCTACTGGTATACCTTTTCCTTTATGTTCTGTCCATTCTTCATAAGTTTTTGATCCTTTTGAGGTATTTGCCGAAGGACTTAGTCCCATAAAGTTATCACGATTATTAAGAACTTCTAGTTGTTGTTCTTTTGTCAGTTTCTCAAAACCTTCCATCCTAATAGTTTTTTTCAAAGGAACTATATGATCAGCATGCAAATTACTCGTTATATCTAAGCCTGGTAATGCTGGGTCTTTCATAGGTAAAGCAATATCCTCATTGACAGCTAATCTTATTTCTTGACTAGGAGATAATGCTCTTAACTCTTTATGTCTTTCATCAGTTATTCTAAGCTCACCATACCCATTATGCACCAAGATACCATCCTCTGTCACATAATAGTTCTCATTATCAGCAATATCAAAGTTATAAACTTTTTCGTAATGTGGAAAGGTTACTATACTAATAACAGTCGTATATTACCATCCATTAAATGAAGTAAGCCTCCTGCTCTGAGCTCACTAGCCGTTACCCACTGATCATTACAATAAAAACGATGCTCAGGAGTCACACTTACTAGCTCTCCTGTAGGTAGCTCTAGTGTCAGCATCTGCTGTGTGTAGCGTTCATGCTTTACCTCTACAGGTTTATACTCATTACACTTAGTAATTTCATTATAGGTTAAGACTAATTCACCGACCTCTACATCTTCTATATTGCGAAGACCTAACGAAGTATGTACTTTAGTACCTGCTGGGAAACAAACCTCAGTAGCCCCTTTGGCTGCGAAGACACTAAGTATAAGATCTACTGCACTTTCTTATGCTTTCTCTAATAAAGTCTTATCACTAGACCATATACTATACTGATCGTAATATGACCCTCCTATTCCTAATCTACGCATAGTTTTACAAAACCAAGGAGCACTTCTTATTCCCTTAAAAGTAAAGGATTCTATCAGCTCTTTCTTTGCAGTATTAAGGAACTGACGTCCAAATTCTTTCCCGAAAGCCATAGATGCCTGGCCAAAACCTGCTGTACCAGCTGTAGCTCCTACAGCTCCTCTGACCATCCCAACTCCTCCACGGCCTGCTAAAAAACCAAATGCAAACTCGCCAATATGCCCTAAGTTAGTCAACAGAGATTTTCCCATCGCCCCCCACATTGTTTCACTTGCTGTAATTTCACCTCCTTCTTTAACACATATCATCTTCGATGATAAAACTAAAGCCGAATTCCCATTAATAGAGAATCTTTCTGACGCTTCTGTCCATTTTCTACTGCTTGTTGCGCTCTTACATTTAAAGTACCCCCAAGCCGCCGCCGCTATTCCTACCGCTATTATACCTGCTACTATCCAGCCTGTCCGGGTACGCAAGCTGCTACTCCTGCCGCTACACCCGCTTTAAAAGTGGTACTCCCTAAACAGATAAAGTTATTCCCCTTTAGCGTATCTAACTCTGTGGCAGCTTTATCTCCGCTAAAGTAAACATAGTCTTGGCTTGTTACCTTCATTCGTTTTGGTACAGCTCCTTTATTACAAGTTAAATAGTGTGCTTCTGTTAGATATTCTTCTTCTTCCATACACTTACTCTTTTTCTAGAACTGTATTCATATAACTATGACAATAATAATTATCTCCCAACACTTCTGTTACTGTAAAATCTGAATACTCTAAAGTTCGACCATCATACTTATACTTACCATTTATTTTATACTCAGGTTTCAAATTCTTTACTTGCGAAAAATCTGCTAAGCGACGTACTACCTTCTCATCTTGAATCATTTGCCCTCCAACTATAAAATTATCTTCTTCAATAGATATCATCAGATTAATAGGTATGACTATACCTGCTCCGAAACGATCCATTTCTTCCTTCTTAATATAATTGCGATTACCTTGACCAGGTTCTTTTGCAAAGATGAAAAAGAATTGATATATAAAATGGATGTACTTAATCGATCTTATCTCTTTATTTATGTCTGTTAATTCAAATTCCTTTGCCCTGATGATATCATAAGATTCTAATGGATGAGCATTTATTAACCAAGACTTAATATCTTTCCACTTACTCATTAATTCATCTACATTATATATCTTGACAATCTCACCTCGTTTATCTACACCTAAAACAATAGTACTATACATACTACATATTTTATTAGTCAATTCTGCTATTTGAACAACTATAGGGTAAACTTTGCTGAAAACCAGGCTCCTTGTTCAGGAGACAATTCATACATTTCGGCTCTTAATTTCTCAAGTAAATTATCAATTTTATCTTCGTAATTACTGTCTCTATAGTCAGGATTAAATGACTTTTCAATACCATTTTCAAAATAAGAAGGTAGAGATTGGCTCTGAAAAAGTTACAATTAACTTGATTTCTAAGGTAGCATAATCCCAATTATCTTCAGGGACATTTTCATACATTGTTTGAGTAATTTTTTCTACTAATAAGTTTATATCTTCCATTATCTATGTTTCTTAATTGCTTTTATTTTCAAATTTCAAGATTAATTTGTCAATTTTCTTAAAGCAAAAGGTGATAAAACAGTTTATACTCGACCTGAATTCCATAAGAAGTTAATACATCCTAATAATACCTCGTGGACTTGCCACGAGGTATTATATTAAATTGATTTTTTAATTGATTTTTCTTTCCGATTATCTTTATAATAAACAATTATATGTTGGATATTTTTATTTGAATCTGCTACAAACTCAATTTTAAAGTAGTTATTTCCCTTAGGTTTCATAAAATTACTTTTCATAGGTTCTAATTCAAATTTTGGTTTACCAATTCTTTGATAAAACAATTTACCTTTTTCTAAAGTAATTATTTTATCATCATACATTCCTGCATAATTATTTAAAGTTTCTAAATCCAAATTAAGTATGCTGTGTTTTGCTTTTAACAAATCTAATTGCCAATTAAGATTAAATATTTCAGCTTCATCTGTTGTATTAAGAAGTAAATTTTCAACTATCTTGGTTGTAGCTATCTCTAAGGCTGATTCTGATGCTACTTCTATATCAGGTTGGACTCCTACTTTTTCCCAATTCGTTTTTGTAATAGGATTGATAGCTCTACCATAAGGAATGTAAATAACAAAATCAGCACTTATAGGTTTAACAAATGTATTATGTGCTCCTCCAGCAGTTCTCTCACCTACAATTGTTGCTCTACTAAGTTTTTGCAAGTTATATGCAAACTCTTCAGCTGCTGAAAAAGTCTTATCACTAACTAAAATGTAAATAGGAATAGTAAGAATCACATTAGCTTTTTCAGGCATTGTCCAGTACTCCGTAAGTCTGTTTAAAGATCTATCAAAAGAATCATTAAGGTGAACTGTATTTGCAAAAAAGAAACTACTTATAGCTGCAACCGCATCTGGTGATCCTCCTGTATTTGTTCTCAAATCAATTATTAAAGCATTCGTGTATTGCAAAAATGTTAAAGCTGACTCTATTGTTTTTAGCCCTTCTTCATCATCTGATACAAAACTTGTTAGGTTTAAGTACCCTATATTACCATAAAGTATTTCAACATTACTAAATCCATAATTAATCTCTCTATATGTACTTATTGAATCTTCCTCTTCTTGTTCTTCTTTTTCTGATTCTATCAATTCCGTAGCTAACATTGGATTGTATTGTACATATAAATGCTTATCAAAGTAAATTTCATTTAGACTCTTATTAATGATATCTGCAAATTTAATAGGATCTACTATTTTTGAATAAACATTGGATTTATATTGTTTATCAATACTTTCTTTCATCTTAAACGCTAATTCTTCAAAAATGTAATTTTGTATTAGTAACTGACCTATATTACTAACTAAAAGAGATTTATCTACTTCATTGAGGGTTTCTTTTTTTTGGGAATAATTCGACTGTGTGTATAACAGCATTGACAGTAGAAAGATTATTTTATTCATTGTCTATATAAGTGAAATAGGTTAATTACTTTTGTTAAAGCAATATTAAGCATTTGTTCTAGGAAATGAAATTAGTCTAAAAAAAATATAATTTTCCATTAACATTTCAAATTTTAACTTCACAAAATTCTTTAAGATACTTTTCAATCTTGTTAAAATGTATTAATACAGTGTAAATAACACATTAAAATACTTTAAAAATTTCAATACACAAATGGACATGAGCTATTAAACTTATAAAAAAGAAATAACTGTAGACAAATCATCTAATCCTTCTGCCAATCAATCAAAAAAAACTCATAGTAAACGTTACGTTTATGGAATTTATGGATATAGCTGAATTATTTGGTTACAGTATTTCTACTGTCAACAAAATCAAAAATGTGATCTTGCAATACTGTAGTAGCAATATAATTGAAAATGAAAAACTAGTATTAGAACTATTCTCTAAGAAGTAAACTTCTTATTTAAAAAAGAATTACCATCCACTATAATTGAACGTAGTAATTATCGAGATGTGTCTTTGTCCTTACAAATTGGAAATTTGACAGCCAAAGACCACTCGTTTTTCTCCCGAAGGTCGCAAAATTGGTAAGATGATTATTTAAGATAATGTATTAAGCAAAAAAGGTAGAATACCATCCATAGTAATTCTACCTTTTTTCGTTTATATTAAATGTAATAGCGAAGCTGAAGTTCTTTGTACAAAACCACATTGCCTATAGAAGCTTTCATATTTTTCTTCATAATCTACATGAATCCATTCAATAGAATTAGCTTTACACGCAGATATAGCTTTAACAACTAACTCTTTACCAATACCTTTATTGCGAAAGTTGGGATCTACAGAGGTATCAAGGAGAAAGGCATGTTTATTTCCATCCCAAGCTATATTTATAAAGCCTATGATTTCATTACCCCAATGTGCAGTAATATAGCTTAGACTTCTAGATAATACTTGATTGTAATCTATCCACATATGGTCTTTCCATACTTTCCCCATAAAACTATTTAAAGCATTTATGTCTAAAGAAGCATTAATTGTATAAATTATCTCGTGATTCATTACTTTATTAAGATTAGATATTACATTTCCCATTTGGGGGTATATAGATACAAAGAAAACAGATAAGCTACGCTTATCCTCGTTTTTTTATTTCCAAAAAGTACTCACAAAGCGAGCTTTGGAAAAAAGAAAGAGGGATTATAGATCCCATTTGGGGGTATATAGACACAAAGAAAACAGATAAGCTACGCTTATCCTCATTTTTTTATTTTTAGCAAGTTGTGCTGAGAGTAAAACTCTCCATTAAAGTGAGGGATTACAGATCCCAAAAGGGGTATATAGACACAAAGAAAACCAATACCTCATTGCATTCGGCCTTGTGTTTTTTTTATTTTCAGCAAGTTGTGCTGAGAGTAAAACTCTCCACAACTTGCTGAAAATAAAAAAAACCGATAACTCTCGTTATCGGTTTTCTTTGCGGAGAAAGAGGGAATATAACCCATATATAAATAGAGTGTGATAAAATACTATTATTTTGATTTATTGGTAGTTATGTTTTTATTAAGTCGATTAAATACCTTAAAATACTATATGATAGTATCAAAATTGGGTGTATATTTGGGTGCTATTACAAATAACTATGACTATAAAAAGAAAGATAACTATTGCTATTGAAAAGAGAAAGAAAGATGGTGTATTAATCACAGAGAACGTTCCAATTCGTGCAAGAGTGGTATATAATGGTGGCCGTGTAGAACTCTTTACAGGCTACCGCATTGATGCTTCTAAATGGGATGAAGCAAAAGAAAAGGTACGCAATGGGTGTACCAATAAGCTAAAACAAAGCTCTTCCGAAATCAATACAGCAATACAGGAGCTATCTACTACGATTGATAGAATCTTTAAAGAGTATGAATTGAAAAACGAAGTACCTTCTTTTGAACTCTTAAAAGATGAAATAAAACGCTACTCAGATAAACAAACCATATCAGCAACAGAAAAGAATCTCTTTACAGCTTTTGACGAGTTTGTAAAAAGTAGTGGTAAACGCAATGATTGGACAACTGCTACTTACACCAAGTTTAATACTGTTCGTTCACATCTTTTTTCTTTCAAAAGCAATTTTCAGTTTACTGATATTAACGAAAAGACGTTATTAGACTACGTTTCATTTTTACGCATTGAAAAACAGATGCGTAATAGCACCATCGAAAAGCAAATTAGTTTTGTAAAGTGGTTTTTGAAGTGGTGTAAAAACAACAATTATACAATTACCTATAATTTTGAAGAGTTTAAACCAAAACTAAAGGAAACATCTAAAAAGATAATCTTTTTAACTCAAGAGGAAATCGAACAGATTAAATCAACGGATTTAGGCACAAAGTCGTACTTAGAACGTGTACGTGATGTATTGCTTTTCTGTTGCTATACAGGACTTCGCTATTCAGATGCCTTTAGCCTAACAAGACACGACATTAAAAATGATGCTATTGAGTTTGTTACCAAAAAGACAAATGATATGCTGAGAGTTGAATTAAACAAACACAGTAGAGCAATATTAGAGAAGTACAAAGATGTACCTTTTGAAAAAGGAAAGGCTCTACCTGTTATTTCTAATCAAAAGATGAATGACTACATAAAAGAACTTGGAGAGTTAGCAGAGATTAACGAACCGATTAGAGAAACCTACTATGTAGGCAATGAAAGAATAGATGAAGTAAAACCCAAATACGAACATTTAAGCACTCACGTAGGGCGAAGAACATTTATCTGTACCGCTTTATCATTGGGGATACCTGTACAGGTTGTAATGAAATGGACAGGACATTCAGACTACAAATCAATGAAGCCTTATATTGATGTAGCTGATACGATTAAAGCGAATGCAATGACTAAATTTGATATGATATGAATACAGTAGATGCCCAATTAGAATTAACAAGATTTATGACTGATAACACAATAGTGATGTGGGAAAAAGAATTAAACACATCAGGAAATTCGTTTAATTTCGATTCCCAAGATATTTATAGACAATATATGATTAATATCTTAATGTTTGATTTTAAAGACCGAATTGATTCTGCAAAAGACACACAAGAAAGAAAAGAAATTTTATCTATTGTTAGAGAAAATTTGGAGACAATAATTAAGTTGTATGAAAAAAATTCTGATTTCTTCACTAATCTTGATAGAGATGGACTTCGGTTAAAGAAATACCGAGAAAGAAATAAAAATAGTTTGTCAGATAATGATTTAACAATGGAATTGTATAGAGAAACGGAATTGCCTGAACGTAAAACCTACTTTGAATCAAGTTTTTACAAAGAGATAGGTTTTTTAAACTACGACTACCACCAAGAGATATATAATCATAGTAAAAGGCTTTTAAAAGATGTGAAATCAAATTTTAAGGACTATGAAATGTATGACAATGATTATCTTTTTATTAATGACAAGCCTATATTTTCAATGGGACTTATTAGTAAACTACATAGTATAGTAAACAATCAATTTATTGAAGATATATCAGAATATGATTTTTATAGAGAGATAAATATCTTACATACAGTGAATAAAATAAAAATCAAAGAGGATTTTCTATACACTTTCTTTTATGTAATTCATTGCTTACATAATAACATAGAAAACAAAAGTTTAAAGAAAAAGTGGTTTGCTCAAATATTAAAAGAATTTAAGATTAAGAAAGCAACTTATGACTCTAAGTATAAACACATAACAGGTAGCAGTGCCAATGATACATTAAAAGAGTATCGCAATCTCATTGATTCAGCTTTTAAACAATAAAGTACTATAAAAGCCTTTAAAATTTATAAATCCACCTTTGAACCACTTTAGAATTTTACTAAAGTGGTTTTTTTGTGCAATAAAGTGTGTTTTTCCACCCCCTCTCCACCTTACACACATCGTAGTTTTGAATTGTTCGAACATCACAAAATCGTATAATTTAAAAACTAAAACTATGTATATAAGCGAATTAAAAGAAAAGCCAGTTTGGCAAATGACAGGAGAAGAACTATTACAGTTATTACAAACAGTATCTATAAAGGATTTTAAAGAACTCAATACTTCGCAAGAAACGCAACAATCTACAAAGCGTTATGTTTACGGAATACGTGGTATAGCAGACCTACTTGGGTGCAGTATTACCACTGCTAATAAAATCAAGAAAGAAGGTCATATCAAAAAAGCGATTATCCAAAGAGGTAGAAAAATTATAGTCGATGCTGACTTGGCATTAGAACTATTCGCTAAAAAATAAAAGGGACAACTTGTGCAAATCGTCCCTTAATATCCAATTAAAGTATAACTCAACTCTTATCGTATAAAGATAAGGATTATTAAAACACAAGTAAATATGAGCTTAGATATACCCTATATCCGAGTAGGAACTGCTTACTTTAAAATCATCGAAAAACCTTTGATATCAGGTGATAAAGTTAAAGTAATGGTGCGTTGGACTCGTGAAACGATTGTATCAGATCACGGAAAGTCCTACTTAGAGAACGTCTTAAAATTAGATGGCTTTTGCTGTATTCCAGACCATCTTAACTATCAACCAATCGTAGAAAATTTTTTTAATACCTATAATGAATTAAATATGAAACCAATAGAAGAAGATTTTAACTTAAATGAATTAGAACAATTGATTCCAAACTCACTACACTTTGTAAAGCACATATTCGGAAGTGAACAATACGAATATGGTTTAGACTATCTAAAGCTATTGTATGAGAAGCCAACGCAAACCTTACCAATATTGTGCCTTGTTAGTAAAGAACGTGCAACAGGAAAAAGCTCTTTTATTAAATGGCTTAAAAATATCTTTGGACTCAATATGACTTATATCAAAGGAGATTCTTTTGGTTCTCAATTTAACGCTGATTGGGCAAGTATGTTATTAGTTGCCATAGACGAAGTATTCTTTGATAAGAAAGAGATTACAGAGCGTTTAAAGTACCTTTCTACTACTGACAAAGACAAAGTTGAAGCAAAGGGAAAAGACAGACAGGAAATAGAGTTTTTCGCCAAGTTTATTCTTTGCTCTAACAATGAGGATGATTTCATTCAAATAGACGAAGAAGAAATACGTTTTTGGATTCGAAAGATTAAACCTATTGAATCAGAAGACGTTCACTTTATCAAGAAGCTAACAAGTGAAGTTCCTTATTTCATCAAATACTTACTTCTACGACCTTATTACACCACGCAACAAACCCGAATGTGGTTTACACCTAAACAGATACTTACAGCTTCCCTTTTAAAACTAATTAGTAAAAACAAAATAGAGATTTCACTTTTAGAACTTTTAAACCTGTGCTTTGAAAAGGTTGCCGAGGATGAAATTTGCGTAGCTCCCAATGATTTACTCTTGTTATTACGCAAGACAAACCCAAAACTAATTATATCTGCTAGTGAAATAAGAAAGATTTTAAAGAAATGGGATTTCGAACCACAAAATAACACAAAATCTTATCAAGGAATAGAGCTTTTATCTCATGGAGAATTTGTTAAAATAGAACGTAGAGGACGTTACTACATCATTAAAAAAGATTTATTCTATAAAATATTTGATGCAATGATGCAAGAATAGATTAAACTATTGTTTATTAATAAGTTACACTGCATCAAAGTCTGCATCAAACTAAAAATACATCAAGTTTGATGCAAGAGTGATGCAAGAAACAAAATGAGTTTGATGCAGTGATGCAAGAGTGATGCAGAGTATTTTATTGAAATACAATTGATTAACACCTTTCTGCATCATTGCATCAAAAAAAACAGATTTTTAACCCGACTATTTCAAAACGTATGAATTGTGAATCAGCTAAACAAATTAGCCTAACAGACTTACTTAAAAAGTTAGGTCATACCCCAACCAAAATAATGAGAGTTGATTGGTGGTATCTCAGTCCATTTAGAACTGAAAAAACAGCATCATTTAAAGTGAATATTGATAAAAACGTGTTTTATGACCATTCTGCTGGTTTTGGTGGAACAACACTTGATTTTGTGATGAAGTACAATAATTGCGATATTAAATCAGCTTTAGAATTGCTCAAAAACGATTCTTTTTCTTTTCATCAGCCAATTATTGTGAGTTCTAACATTATTCAAGAACCAACATATACAATTCAAGCGATTAAGCCATTAACACATCCAAACTTGATACAATATATCACTGAGCGTAATCTTAGCCTTAAAATGGCTCAAACTTATTGTAAGGAAGTACACTATACTCTAAACAACAAATCATATTACGCTGTTGGTTTTCCCAATACCACCATAAATGGTTTCGAACTAAGAAACGTGTATATAAAAATGTGTCTTGGAAAAAAGGCAGTAACCTACTTTGATAACAAAAGTAAACATATTGTCTTGTTTGAATCTTGGAGTGATTACATCAGCTTTTTAACCCTTTATCCAAATGCAGAAAAGCAATATGATTATTTGATTCTTAATTCCGTATCAATGTTGAATAATACAATAATTAAAACACCAAATAATTATTTGTACAAATGTACAAATGGGGAATTGTATAAATGTATCAATGTACAAATGGATAAAAGTATCAATAATACTTTGTACAAAGAATTAAAGTATGAAAGTATTATTTGTTGTTTCGACAATGATAAAGCTGGAGAAAGTGCCTTTCAAAAAGTAGCTCAGACCTATACAAACGTTGTTGATGGACGAAAACTGTACGAGAATCACAAAGATTTGAATGATTATTTACTAACTATTAACCGCAATGATTTGACGTGAGAATTATCGAGATGTGTCTTTGTCCTTACAAATTGGAAATTTGACAGCCAAAGACCACTCGTTTTTCTCCCGAAGGTCGCAAAATGGTAAGACGATGAAAAAAACAAAGAAGATAGAATTTAGAGTTAGTCTTACAGAAGCTCTAATCATAAAAAACAAAGCAGAAAAAGTAGGTTGTAGCGTTTCAGAATACATTCGAAACACCGCACTCGACTATTCTTTAGCCTATAAATTAACTCCTGAAGAAGTAGAGGTTTACAAACTACTAAACAAATACGCTGATAATTTTAGGCGAATAAGCAACCTTTTTAAGCTTGGCGATACAACAGGAGTTAAACAGCACACCATTGAAACAGCTAATTTAATTCAAACTCACTTACAAAAACTACTGTAATTATGATAGCTAAAGCAAAATCTTGTATTGGTGGCACAGCGTTATTCAATTACGTGATAGATTCTAAAAAAGGATATGAACTATTGAGAAATAATCTTTCGGGGGAAACTCCGAAAGATATGTTTCAAACGATGCAGATACTACAAAATCAAAACAGCAGATGTAAAAACAATACTATATCGGCTGTTATATCTCCAACCATTGCAGATAGTCAAAAGATGAGTGATAGAGATTTAAGGGTATTAGCAGTTGAGTTTTTACTTGGTTTACAAATCGATCCTACCAAAGCTCAATATATTGCATTTGTTCATACAGAAAAAGAGCACAAGCATATTCACATCATCGCCAACCGCATAGATGAAAATGGAAAGGCTTTAAAAGATAATTATATTGGGTTTGAATCTCAAAGAGTAGCTCATGAAATAGCACTTAAATACGGATGGACTTCTATAAGGCAAGAAAATAAGAACAAGAAGCAAAGAGCTAACAATACTAATTTAATAGCTAAAAATGCTATTAAAACAGCTCACAGGGAAGTTTTAAGACAGAAACCAAAAGACCTGCAACAATATATTCGCTTAATGAGGATAAAACAGATTGAGGTTAAGCCTACAATTAATAAACAGGGTAGTATTCAAGGGTATCGGTTTGTTCATTTACCAACAGGTACAAACCTAAAAGCAAGTGAAGTTGACCGAAATATGAAATTAAATGATTTGTTTAAAAATGCAACAAGTGCAGAACCTAAGGATGAAGTACACAAACTATTTACAAGTCAAGAATCATCCGAACCACAAATTCAGAATTGGAAAACAGATGTATCTGTTTTATTTAGTATGCTATCTGTTTTACAGTTTGGCGGTAATAATGAAGACGATGAACAAAAAAAACGCAAACGAAGAACATTAAAAACATAAATTATGGCAAAGACCCAACCTAAGTTAACAGATATGACTGAATTACTACTTCAGCAAGTCATACAATTAGAACAAACGATAAAGCAAAGCGAAAAAGCTCATTTAGATACCATCAAGGAATTGAGCAATATCAAGGTAACAGTAAATGTTGCAGAACTCCGACAGATAGAAAAAGAACTCCGACAGCGATTACAAAATGACTTTGAAGAGTTTCATCGAGAGATAACAAAAAACAATGAAGAACTTTTAAAGGTTCATAAGGCTGTAAGTTCTAAGAGATTGTTATACTTGATTATATTTAATATCATTCTAATTTTAACAACAGGTTTTTCTGTGTATTTAGCTGTTAAGAATATTATTGACAAGTCGGAGTATGAGCTTCTAGTAAATGAAAAAAGTCAATTAATAAATCAATTAGAAAATGTAAATCAGTTTTTTATCGAAAATCCTAAGACAACAAAGTTTTTCAAAGAGTGGAGTCAAAAACAATAATTCGAAAGTATTTATCAAAGTTATTTCCGTAAAATTTTTAGAGCTTTGAAGGCTCAAAATTTTATGGAATAACTTTGTTGGAATAGGTTCACAATATTTTAAAAGATTTACTAACGGTTTGCCGCTTTGCGAAGGCGGGATTTTTAGCACTGAACTTTAATCGAAGAACAGAAATTGAATTTTGCACTTCCGTTGATACGAAGCCGTTCAGCCCGCCTATTGCCAATACGATGTTGTACGACGTAGTTATGTTTTGGGTTTTAGTCCAGCTAAATATTTTCGTATGTCATTTTCTAATTTATCCGGGTATTTGTACTCTAATTTTTTTGACAATTCAGTTCCTATTTCTGAAACTAAATCAGTCATTGAAAATAGAGCAGTCCAATTTTCCTTTATATTGCTCCCTGAAAATGTTTGTTCTGTTTTAGCCCACATTTCCTGGTTAAGATACTTTTTGAAAAGTCGTCCATATTTATTGGTCGTTATGTTCCAATTGTGTTCACTTGCAATGTGCCATTCAATTAAAGGAATTAAATATTCTGTGCGAATAACGGTTTCCGACATAAATTTCGCATAGAATATTTCATCTCTCACAAGACACTTTGCCACGTAAGTTGTGTCCCACCAAAAATCGTTTATTAGATTTTGAAACTCTTTTTCAGACGGTTTTTTGATAATGGAAATTTGATAAGTTGGTTTCAGCATTTGCTTTGTAATACCATCTTTATCAATTAAAATTTTATAACCAATATCCCAATCTTCTGGTAATTCTTTCTCTTGCGTTTCCTTTATAAATTTTGATTTGCTGTAAAGTTTAAAATCTACTTTCACACCGTCTTCATAAAGTAGCATTTTCATTGCGTGTTTATGGTTAAAACAACTTTCGTCTTCTTCAATCATAGCAATTGGATTTCCGAATTTAAGCGTCCAGCTTTTGTCTGAAATGTAATTTGTATTATCCTCAAAAACAAATTCAATGTCTAAATCACTAAATTCGTCAACAAGTGCTAAAGGATTTACAAGTGAACTTGTCAGAAGAAGAACTCTTACATCTTCGTTTTTCTCCGACCATTCTATAATTGTTCTTAACTTTTCTTCTCTGACTTTCATTTTGTTTGGTTCGGTTTTACTATGTCGTACAACGTTTGGCAAATTGGCGATGGAGCCGACTTTTAGCACAAATGTTGAATAGAATTACTAATCTTCAACATTGCACAAAAGTTCAATAGAAGTACTTCACCGGCTCTATTGCCAATTTGTTTGTTATGTGCCGTTTTATTCCATTTTATACATTTAACAATTGCTGAAACGTAAAGTCGGGTTTAAACATTTCAATTTCGTTTTGAGTTGATTCTTCTTGTGCTTCTTTGCCATAGATAAACATTTGCTGTTCATAATTTTTAACAGCCTCTTCAATGCTATTAAATTTTCCATCGGCTAGATTATCAGACAATATCAAGGCATCCACCAACCCACTATTTACTCCCTGCCCTGCAAAAGGCGGCATCAAATGTGCGGCATCCCCAATCATTGTTATGGGTAATGGGCGCTTGCTTTTCCAAGGCTTTTCTAAAGGAAATATCCGTGTAGCCAATCCTACAAATGACAACGTCGTATGAATCAATTCTTTGTAGCGTTCGTCCCAATCGGAAAATTCTTTCAGAAGAAAATCAACGACACTATTTCTGTTTTGAAAATCTACCTGCGTTTGGTTTTTCCATTCATCAGGTGTTTTAAAACTTATTCCAAAATGCAATGCACCATTATTATTGGGGTTAGCAAATAATAAATTACCTTGGTGAGATGCCATTAGCCGGTTTCCATTGCATAGCTGAAAAAATCCAGGACAGTTTATCTCTGGTTGATGAATATCGGCTTGTATATTGAAAGTACCTGTTTCTTCAACTTCCGTGTCGGTAACAAATTTTCTTACCTTGGACATCCCGCCATTGGCAAGAATAACCAAATCTGCTGTTTCACTCGGTTTATTCTCAAAAGTTAGTGTCCACTTCTTCTTACCAGGTTCAAGCATAACAAGTTTTCTATCCCAAATAACCGTGTCGTTTTCTAAACTATTCAACAAGATAGCCCTTAAGTCATTTCTGTTTATTTCAGGATTGTCAAATCGATTTTCGGGCTTTACATTTTTTGTGGATAAAATATTGCCTTTTTCATCAGCAATATTTACACCCATTGGTAAGGCTAAGTCATAATAAGTTTGTAACAATCCCGCTTTTTTCATTGCTTCCTGACCTGAACCTTTGTGTAGGTCAAGGGTTCCACCAAAAATTCTTGCCTCTCGGTCGTTGTCTCTTTCGTAAACTGAAACGTCTATGCCGTTTTGCTGTAATAATTTTGCCATAGTCAGTCCAACGGGTCCACCACCAATTATTGCAACGTTCTTATCACTAAGTAAATTCATTTGTTTGTCTGTATCTATTCGCATTGTCATTCAAAAATGGCACATAACGGGAAACGCATTGGCGAAGTGGCGGATAAATTGGACAAAAAGTTCAATTTAGCGAGAACGTAGCCGATGTGTTTCCACAGAGCTAACTTACAAATAAAAAGCGAATGTGGAACACATTCGGCGGAATAAAATGCAGAAACTTTCAATTTAGCACTTAACCTGCCATTTTGCCAATGCGATGTTATGTGAAGGAATTTTTAGTATCTTTGTATTCAAATAATTCACATTTTATGTATTTCAGCAAGCCTTGGTAATTAAAAATTAAAGTAAATTATTAAATCGTCTTTTTGAGACGGTTGCTATTTGGTACGTTAATTTTTAATTTAAAATAAGGTAATAATGAAAAATATAAAACCCTTAACTTTTCCGTTTAATTCGGAAAATAATACATCCATAAAACAAAGTCTTTTTCGATTTCGAGAATATTTTGATTCTTCTACAATTGTTGGTTTAGGCGAAAACTCACATTTCATAAAAGAGTTTTTTACATTCAGGCATCAAGTTATTGAGTTTTTAGTAACTGAATGTGATTTTGACACCTTGGCATTTGAGTTTGGTTTTTCTGAAGGATTAGAAGTTGATAAGTGGATAAAATCACAAATTCCATTCGACGATTTGGATAAGTTACTGTCACACTTTTATTATCCAAATGAGTTTAAAGATACTTTGCTATGGCTTCGTCGGTATAATCAAGACAATAATAATCAAATTACCTTTTTAGGTGTGGATATTCCTAAAAATGGAGGTTCTTATTTTCCAAACTTTCGTATTGTATCTGATTATTTGCAAAGACTTTCAATCGTTTCTTCTGATGTCTTACAGAAGATTTTAAATCTTGCTGAGAAATTTGATTTCTATTCGACTTCTCAGCTTGCGTTAAATTTATCGCTTTTTGATGAAGCTGAACATAATGAATTAAAAGCATTGCTATTAAAAGTTTACATTCGTTTGATTACTCTTCAACCAAAATTAGAAAGTTTAGAATTTCAATCGATAGTTCATCAAGTTAAAGGCTTGATTTATATGAATTATAATGCTGATGCTATGGAAAGTTTCATTACTGAAAGGGGAATTGAAGGAGATATGGGAGCAAAAGACCAGTATATGGCAGAAAGCATTGATTGGTTTTTGAAAAATTCACTTGGTAAAAAGATTATTTTGGTTGCCCACAATGCTCACATTCAAAAAACTCCGGTAGATTTTGATGGATTTATTAGTTGTTATCCAATGGGGCAAAGACTTTCGATGACTTTTGGAGAAAAATATAAAGCATTTGCAATAACTAATCTACGTGGAGAAACTGCGGCATTGTATCCTGATAATGATTATCAATTTGGCTTTAGGGTTGATAAATTTCCACTTGATTTTCCAGAGTCGGATTCTGTTGAATTTATTATGCAAGAATTTGGAGGAAAAGAATGCTGTTTACTAATGAACAGAAGTACGGAATTAAAAAATTGTAATAAGATTCGATTTGATTCGATGTGCCTAAAAACTGAAATAGAAGAAGCTTTTGACGGAATTTTTCTAATAGAAAAATCAACTGTTTCAGAAGTAGTGGATTGAGAATTTATAAATTTAATTTCGAAACGGCACTTTCTTTTTGGAGGTGCCGTTTTATTCTTTCACATAACGTTTTGGGTATTGCCGAAGGCGGGGAATTCGAAGCTGAAAGTTTCGATTTTGCACCGAGGCGAGCCAAAACGAATTTTTATGAGTTAAATTTAAAAATAAAAAACGAATAAAATTCGTTTTTGGCGGAGATAGTAGCACAAATTTTGAATTTAGCACTTTAGCCCCGCTTTTGGCAATACCTTGTTAGCGGTAGTTTTTTCTTATTTCGTGTAGGATTTCTTTCATTTTTGGTTCAATATTTAGTTCGTCAAATAGTTTCTCCGATAAATTTAATGAGTTTTCAAAAGCTAAAATTATATTTTTAGGATTTAAATCCGATGTTACTGTTTTATACGCAAAATACCAAGTCGTATCAATATCCTTTTCAAGACTTTTAGTTGGACTTTCCCAATGTTGGGTTTTGTTTGTTCTTGCTCTAATAAGCCAAAGCAAATATTTCTGAACATTTGATAAACTATGATGAGCATGAGCAAATTCTTCTCGCTTAATTAAGTTGCTTGTTGTCAGTATAACATTCAGTAATGATTGACTTAACCACAAGATGTTTTCATTTGTTATTCTTTCGGGCGATTTCGTTTTGATTTGAT
>NZ_JACAKI010000027.1:0-27728 GCF_030326445.1 Myroides sp. DF42-4-2 | reverse complement strand
TTTGTTGAACGTTAACTTTCATAGGAAAATTGATTTTTTATGGTCAACCTATGTCAGGGACGTACATGGTGAGTGGTGAGTGGTGAGTAGTGAGTGGTGAGTAACCATTCACTCTTTACCATTCACTCTTTACCACTCACTCTTCACCATTCACCATTCACTACTAAAAAAACCGTACTTTTGCAGATTCTTTAATTTTTAAATTATATGCCAAAGCAAAATAAAAACAGTTTTTTCTTTTTAGTGTATTTAGCCGGTTTAAGTATTATTGGTTTTTTAGCCACAGACATGTACCTACCAGCCTTTGAAACGATGCGTGTTGACTTACAGACAACTAAAAGCAGCATTAGTTCCACCTTAAGTTTATTTTTAGCAGGTTATGCTATTGCCCAATTGATGTGGGGACCTATTTCGGATAAAATAGGCAAACCCAAAACCATTGTGATTGGTCTGATGATCTTCACCCTTTCTTCCTTGGTCATTTACTTCACAGCGAGTGTGACGGTCTTTTTGATCCTGCGTTTAATTCAAGCCATTGGAGTGTGTGCCGCAGCAGTGAGTTGGCAAGCCTTGGTGATTGAGCGCTATCCTAAAGAGGAAACCAATCGCGTATTTGCTACTATTATGCCTTTAGTGGCGCTATCTCCTGCTCTAGCTCCTCTATTAGGGGTATATCTATTGGAACACTTCGGTTGGCGTTCTATTTTTATTACCCTAGCGGTTATTGCGGTTCTCTTGATGGTATACACCTTTACGTTACAAGATAAAAAAGCAACAACGTCTAGTGAAACAGAAGCGACACCACCAACTAAATCCCTATCTTACTGGGCGATATTACGATCAAAAGCCTATGTAGGCAATGTGATGATTTACGCATTTTGTTCAGCCGCTTTCTTTGCTTGGCTAACAGGATCGCCTTTCTTTTTAAAGGAAATGGGCTATAGTGAAGCCGAAATCGGTTTTAGTTTCGTACCCCAAACCATTGCCTTCTTAATTGGTGGTTTTGGCTATCGAACGTTATCTTCCAAAATAGACGGTACCAAACTGACGGCTTACTTTGTATCCTTGTTTGGATTAGCCATTATAGCAACCGCTGCCTTAGCCATCTTCACCACACCAACGCTGACAAGCCTGTTGATTCCATTCTGTTTTATGGCCTTAGCCAATGGAGCCTGTTATCCGATTGTCGTAGCAGAAGCGTTAAAGCTTTATCCTGAAAACTCTGGAAAAGCAGCAGCTTTACAAAATACCATTCAATTGGGAATGTGTTTCATAGCCAGTGCAATTGTGTCTTTATTTTCCAAAGACGCTTTGTTTTCTACAGCTCTAGTCATGGTTGCCACTATTCCACTAGCCTTTTGGGCCTTGACTTGGACCAAGAAAAAGATGTAATTTTAAATAATGATAAAACAAGAAACAGGCTAGTTAAGCCTGTTTCTTGTTTTTTAATTCTTTTTTTTCCGTTTTAATTTATTTGACAGATAAAATAGAGGAGCAATGGATAGCAAAAACAGTGGATTATAATGACTGACTATAAAAGCATAAAGCAACACAATCAATATAAAAAAACTAATAACGTTTACTAAGTTATTCATTCCAAAGACGCATAGAATTTCTCAAAGTTGAGAAATAGATTCCTAAAAGTAATTTTGTTTCGTCTGTATATATCTTTTCACTAAGTTCTTTAACTTCAAATTGATTAACATATGAAATTGCTTTTTCTCTAACGGAAATAGACTCTAAATTTTCAAAAAAAATCGTATAATTCTCTCTATTTACTTCTTTAGGTAACTTCTCTAATGTATACCCGATGACGTCTGAATGAGTTATTATACTTTCAATTTCTTCTCTAATTTTATTCTCTTCCACTGCTGTAAGAATCATTGCACTAAAACCATATTTATCTTTGTTATCACTAACAAAAGAATAATAAGTTGCCTCATCATAAACAGGATATTTTGCTTGGTAATCAACTATAATTTGGTTGTGCATGATTCCAACATTATCTATATAGTTCTCAGTTACAGTAAGATTGTGATCTGATTGGTAATCCTGTCGTATAGGAATTTGATAACTATATGCATAAGCAACTGAAGCTCCCGCTCCTCCAATAACAGCACCTAATGCTACAGCACCAGCAGCAAGAGGAGCTGCAGGTGTCCATCCGAACCATCCCGCAATACTAGCAACAGACCCTGCCCCAGTTAAAGCACCTGCTCCATCAACTAATGCCGTGTTCCAAAATCCCTTTCCTTGAGTCTTAAAATTTTGATCCGTATCAAAATTTAATTTTTTACTTTCTGATTCACAAGAAACCAAAACAATTGATAAGCTTAATAATAAAAATAATTTTTTCATAATAGATTGATTTTAATTAAAAATTCAGTTATAGTTAACTTATATTTTATCACAAAAACAACACCAAAACCACCTTAATCCATCGTTATTTTAAAATCAAACTACTAATAATCAAACAAATACAAGTGAAATAACAAAATTCACTTCTAACGACAAAAAAGGACAAGATTATACAACCTTGTCCTTTTCTTATTTTATTCTTTGTGTCCAAAATGACCTTGGAGCATCTTATCTAATGCTATTATTCAATCAAAAATCGAATATCCTTATTAAACTTTTTATCGACAACAACAACCGCATAGGGATAAACAGCCTGTGCTAATTCGTGTTCTTCTTCTTCTACACAATAAGTCAACTCAATAAAATCGTCTTTTTCCTTCAAACTATTGATTGAAAAAGAAGTTTCTAGTTTGCTTGGCAGTCCTACTAAAGCCAAGACAAACGACTTTGAAAAATCAACGTCCTCTATTACTTGATTTTTGTCCTTCTGATCGAATAAACGTTCAAAATGCGCTTTACTCGTAATCTTTACATGTTGAACCCCTTGATTTGATCCTTGGGTTTTTAATACATATTGGTCGTTCACTACAAAGGGAACCGCTGTTACTTTATATAATTTAATCTCGTCTGTCCGCTCAACCGTATTAGCTTTGATCACCTCCTTCTTCTCCCCCATACATTGTACGAGCATAAAACTCAATAGTACAATCCAACAAAAATTTTTCCTTTTCATCACTTTCTTTTTTATAGCTATAACGTTTTATCTCCCCTAAAACGTATGTTCTTTTTCGTGTATTTAATTTTAATAAAAATTAAACTAAAATTGTTAACAAATATAAGGAAAATTATTTTTGAATCACATTTCAACAACATCTTTTATACAAATACATGATATATTGTTTAAACTATATTAAAATAATTTAAAAGTAACAAGAATATAAAAATAATTGCTCTATTTTATATAGAAAAAAGAGATTCGATTGTTTTGTATCTTTGACTTATGCTAAAAAAAGAGATATGTGTAGATATGGAATGACAACTTACAAACCGCACTATGTTTGTTTTGATTGTCAAAAAACGTTTAAAAGGCGCTTATGGAATGATATTAAAGGAGGTACTAAAGTTGATTCTGCAGCCAAATGCCCCCAATGTGGTAATCTAATGGCCAATATGGGAAAAGATTTTGAAGCGCCAAAGAAAGGAAACAACAAAGCTTGGCAACACATCAAAGATTTATATGAAGTCGGGATCACGTGGCATTCTTGCGGTTGTACAGGTCCTGGCTATATTCCGAAAGACAAAGTAGCCTTACTCCTCTATTTTCAAGAAATCATCCAACAGTACGAAAAAGAGCTTTTGTTTTGGCGCTCTCGTATAGAACCTGAAACAAAAAAAGATATTCTCAAAGATGAACAGCGCAATTGGCAAAAGCTATCCGCCGTTAAATCCAATCGAAAAAAAGAAGTAATCACGAACCAAGAGGGAATTGATTATTGGATTGGAAAGATTAAGGAGGTAGAATTAGTGCTAAGAAAGATTGAGTAGAGGAATTCAAAAATGCCCAAACAATTTCCGTTTGAAAATAAAAAAAACTCGAAACTTTTAGTTTCGAGTTTTTTTATTTATTTATGCATTTGATACATCTACTGTAGTTTCAGCAGCAATACGCTTGTATGTTCCGTTTTCTAGTTTTTCTCGAATTGCTTCGTAAGCCGCTAGTGTTTCTTGGATATCTTCCATCGTATGTGTTGCCGTAGGAATCATTCTCAGTAAGATAATTCCTTTAGGAATAACTGGATAAACTACGATCGACAAGAAAATATTGTAATTCTCACGCAAATCGTTTACCATCACCATTGCCTCTGGAATACTTCCTTCTAAGTATACTGGCGTAACACAAGTGTTGGTATCTCCAATATTAAATCCTCTTTCTTTTAATCCATTTTGAAGCGCATCAACATTCTCCCATAATTTTGCTTTTAAAGAAGGTTGTGTACGCAACAATTCTAAACGTTTTAAGGCTCCTTTTGTGAAAATCATTGGCAATGACTTTGCAAACATTTGAGAGCGTAAATTGTATTTTAGGTAATCAATAATATCTTTATCTGCAGCAACGAATGCTCCAATACTAGCCATTGACTTAGCGAAAGTAGAGAAATACACGTCAATACCATCTTGACATCCTTGCTCTTCTCCAGCTCCAGCACCTGTTGCACCTAAAGTACCAAAACCATGTGCATCATCCACTAGCAATCTAAAGTTATATTTTTCTTTTAAAGCAACGATTTCTTTTAGTTTTCCTTGTTGTCCACGCATTCCGAAAACGCCTTCAGTAATAACTAAAATACCTCCACCAGTTGTTTCAGCCATTTTAGTTGCGCGCTCTAAGTTCTTTTCGAAACTTTCGATATCGTTGTGCTTGTACGTAAAGCGTTTCCCCATGTGTAGGCGAACACCATCGATAATACACGCATGCGAATCAACATCGTAAACAATAACGTCATTCTTTGTTACTAATGCGTCAATAATAGACACCATCCCTTGGTAACCGAAGTTTAACAAGTAAGCAGCTTCTTTGTGTACAAAAGCAGCTAACTCATCTTGAAGTTGCTCATGCACTGTAGTGTGACCAGACATCATACGCGCACCCATAGGATAAGCTGCTCCGTATTCTGCAGCTGCCTCAGCATCTACCTTTCTTACTTCTGGATGATTTGACAACCCTAAGTAATCATTGATACTCCAATTGATTACTTCTTTTCCATGAAACATCATACGATTTGATAAAGGTCCCTCAAGTTTAGGAAAAACATAATATCCTTCAGCTTGTGACGCCCATTTTCCTAATGGTCCTTTATTCTTCTGTATTCTGTCAAATAAATCATTTACCATAATATAACTATGTTTAAAAAAACAAATGCAAAATTACTCATATTTTGTATGCTTTCATAATAAATTAGAGAGAATTTCTCAGATTATGGATTATTTTCTATTCCTCTTTTTTCAAAAACAATTACAATCTAATAATTTACAAATTAAAAAAAATAGTTTTAATACCCATCATATGTCAGCTAAAATTATCAAATAAATAAAAACCTCTCAATATGAGAGGTTTTTGTGCGATTATTAATACAATTTGGGAAACTTTTTTGGGTTTACTTCATGCATAATAGCATAAACTCTTTCGTAAACATCTTCTGCTGAGGGCTTACTAAAGTAATCCCCATCCGTGCTATAAGCCGGTCTGTGCTCCTTAGAAGTTAGTGTTTGCGGCTCACTATCTAAGTGACGGTATCCTTTTTGAACTTCTATAATTTGTTGCAACAGGTAAGCAGACGCTCCTCCTGGCACATCTTCATCCACCACCAACAGGCGATTGGTCTTTGCCAAACTCTTCACTACATCGTGGTTCAAATCGAATGGCAATAGGGATTGTGCATCGATGATTTCTACGTCAATGCCAATTTCCATTAATTCTTTAGCTGCTTGTTCGATAATGCGCAAGGTTGAACCGTAAGAAACAATTGTCAAGTCGCTTCCTTCTTTAATTGTTTCCACTACTCCAATTGGCGTTTTAAACTGACCTATATTGTTTGGCATCTTCTCTTTCAGACGGTACCCATTCAAACACTCGATCAATAAAGCAGGCTCGTCACTTTCTAATAGCGTATTGTAAAAACCAGCGGCTTTAGTCATATCACGAGGCACTAAAACGTGCATACCACGAATCGCGTTGATAATCATTCCCATTGGTGAACCTGAATGCCAGATTCCCTCTAAACGGTGTCCACGCGTACGAACGATTAAAGGTGCTTTTTGACGCCCTACCGTACGGTACTGTAACGTAGCTAAATCATCACTCATGATCTGAATCGCGTACAACAAATAATCTAAATATTGAATCTCAGCAATAGGACGCATTCCACGCATTGCCATACCGATTCCCTGACCTAAGATTGTCGCTTCACGAATACCCGTGTCTGTTACACGTGTTTCTCCGTGTTTCTCTTGTAATCCTTCTAATCCCTGGTTAACGTCTCCGATATTACCTGAATCCTCTCCAAAAACGGTTACATTTTTGTGGTTCGCCAAGATATAATCGAAGTTATCGCGTAGAATTACACGGGCGTCCACTTCTTCTGCATCTGCATCGTAGGTTGGCAACACCGCTTCCACGTGTTGTGCTTTGTCTTTAGAAGTTGAATATAAGTGTGAACTATATCGCGGCTGTACGTTTTCGTAGTATTTTTCAATGAACTGCACCACTAACGCTTTGCTGCTTTCTTGGATAATCAAACGCAATACTTTACGAGCTGTAACCATCACATCACGGCGAATAGGCTCTTTTAACCCTTGTAAATCAGCGATGTGCTTTTCAATGAATACTTTATTTGGACTTTGAGCGGCTACTTGTTGTAAAACAGCAACCAACTCATCTCTTTCTGCAATAATTGGATCAAGGTATTTTCTCCACGCTTCTTTTTTGCCGTCAAGAACTTGTTTCTTCAAGTCTTTGTCTAGCGCATCCAACTCTTCTGCAGTAGCGATATTGGCTTCAATCATCCAATTTCTCATTTGCAAGATACAATCCTGCTCTGCCTCCCATGCTAAGCGCTCTTTGCTTTTGTAGCGTTCGTGCGACCCTGAAGTAGAGTGTCCTTGTGGTTGTGTTAGTTCTTGTACGTGAATCAGCACCGGAACGTGCTCTTCTCTAGCGATTTGAGCTGCTTTTGCATAGGTTTCTACTAAAGCGGGATAGTCCCATCCTTTTACGCGTAGAATCTCATAGCCGTTTCCGTGCTCGTCGCGTTGGAACCCTTTTAATATTTCAGAGATATTTTCTTTTGTTGTTTGGTATTTTGCGTGTACGGAAATCCCATATTGGTCATCCCAAACACTCATTACCATTGGCACTTGTAATACTCCTGCTGCATTAATTGTTTCAAAAAACAACCCCTCTGAAGTAGAAGCATTTCCGATTGTTCCCCAAGCTACCTCATTTCCACTGATTGAAAATTGTTGGTCTTTATCCGCTTCAGGAATCGCTCTATAATATTTTGATGCTTGTGCAAGTCCAAGTAAACGAGGCATTTGCCCTGCTGTTGGAGAGATATCTCCACTTGAATTTTTTTGTGCTGTTAGTTTTTTCCAGTTTCCATTTTCATCCAAACTGTGCGTAGCAAAATGCCCACCCATCTGACGTCCACCAGACATGGGATCATTTTCAATATTCGCATCACCGAATAAACCAGCAAAAAACTGTTGGATATTTAACTGACCAATTGCCATCATAAAGGTCTGATCGCGGTAATAACCCGATCTGAAGTCCCCATTCTGAAAAGCCTTAGCCATTGCTAATTGTGGTACTTCCTTTCCATCTCCAAATATCCCAAATTTAGCTTTTCCCGTTAATACTTCACGACGACCTAGTAAACTACATTCTCTACTGATCTTTGCAATTGTATAATCTTGAATAACCTCTTTCTTAAAATCTTCAAAAGAAAGTGCTGTGTTTTTTTTATTTTGACTCATCGCGTAACCTAATATTTTACAGGATACGAATATAAAATAATCCAAACAAAAAAGCTAATTTAAACCGCAGTAATATTGTGAATTAGCGCACTGTTATTTTAACTATTACACACCAAAAGAGTAAAAATAATAAGGATTTAAAAATCATATCTTAAAAAAATGCTTTTGATTAATAAATCCGCAATACAATAAAAGTAAAAAAGCCTTTGTTTGTGTAAACAAAGGCTTTTTTTATTTTATTCAATAACCGTTAGCATGGAAGCTAAGGGGAATCTCACTTTTTTCATTGGCATTAACCAATCGTTTTGGTGATCTCGCTCTCCTAAGGCAAGGATCGTTACACTTTTTAATCCTTTTTTGTCTAGTCCTAAAAAGGCATCCAATTGATCATTGTGAAAACCCTCCATTGGAGAAGCGTCAATCTTCAACTCTGCCGCTGCTGCGATAGCCATCCCAAACGCGATATACGCTTGTCTGGCTGCGTGTTGAAAGTGCTGCTCTTGCGTTAGGGGTGCAAAATTAGCTTTAATGCTATTCTTGAAATCATTCATCTCCCCTTTAGGCAATTCTCGGATTGCTTCCATATTGTCAAATACCGAATCAAGACGCTGATCTGTATATTCATCCCAAGCGGCAAATATCAAGACATGAGAGCATTCTTTAATTTGCATTTGATTCATTACAATAGGAAACAATTGTTCTTTCACCTCTTGATTTTTAACTAATATCATTTCAAAAGGTTGTAATCCTGAAGACGTAGGTGCTAAACGAGCAGCCTCGACAATTTGCATGACCTTTTCATCTTCTAGTTTTACAGCGCTGTTATAGCGCTTAGTAGCGTATCGCCACTTTAAATTATCTAATAACATCATGTGAATTCACTTTTTACATTGTAGCTAAAAAAGCCAATACATTTGTTTCTATTCGCTGATTAATATCTTGGACGTCTGCCTTTACAAAAGGCTCTCCTAAGATATGTTCATACAGCTCAATATAGCGCTCAGAGATTGATTGAATATAGGCTTCTGACATTTCGGGCACTTGTTGTCCTTCTTTACCTTGAAAACCGTTGCCAATTAGCCATTGACGCACAAATTCTTTTGACAATTGCTTTTGTGCCTCTCCTTTTGCTTGACGCTCTTCATACCCTTCAGCATAAAAGTAACGCGAAGAATCTGGTGTGTGAATTTCGTCGATTAAAACAATCTTTCCGTCTTTGGTTTTTCCAAATTCGTATTTGGTATCCACCAAAATCAAGCCTCTTTCCGCGGCAATCTCACTCCCTCTTTGATATAAAGCTCTAGTGTATTGCTCTAGAACAAGGTAATCTGCTTCTGACACAATACCTCGAGCAAGAATATCTTCTCGAGAGATATCTTCATCGTGCAACCCTAATTCTTCTTTGGTAGAAGGGGTAATAATTGGTTGTGGCAAGGCGTCGTTTTCTTTCAATCCCTCTGGCAGGGTAACACCACACAATACTCGTTTTCCTGCATTGTATTCTCTAGCTGCATGTCCGGCCAAATACCCGCGAATCACCATTTCTACTTTGAATGGCTCACAGATATGCCCCACGGCAACATTGGGATCAGGACTCGCAATTAACCAATTGGGAACAATATCTTCTGTCATCTGCATGAATCGCGTAGCAATTTGATTCAGGATTTGTCCTTTGTACGGAATCCCCTTAGGCATGATCACGTCAAAAGCCGATAAGCGATCCGTGGCCACCATTACTAAAACCTGATCGGCAATGGTATACACTTCTCTAACCTTTCCGTGATAGACGCTTTTTTGGTTTGGAAATTTAAAATTAGTCTGTGTGATTGTGTTACTCATATATTTCTGTTGTGTAGTTCTTTTATTTAGTACGCTAATAGTTCTAAAAGCGCAGCCTCAAATCTACCTTTTGGTAAATATTGATCTTCTAAAGCTTTCACAAATGGGATGGCTGTTTCAATACTCGCTACTCGTTTTACAGGAGCGTCTAAATACTCAAAGCAGTTTTCCATTATCATTGCTGATATATCACTTGCAATACCTCCAAATAGGGTGTCTTCTTGCAAAATTATAACTTTATTTGTTTTCTTCACCGATTTGAAGATAGTTTCTTCATCTAAAGGCTGTAAGGTACGCAAATCAATTAAATCTGCTTGGATCTCTGGATGTTTTTCCAACGTTTCCAATGCCCAGTGAACCCCTGCTCCAAAGGAAACAATCGTTACATCTGCTCCTTCTTTGATCAAAGCGGCTTGACCGAATGGTATGGTGTAGTAATTACTTGGCACATCTTGGTAAATACTTCTATACAATTGTTTATGCTCAAAGAAAATAACTGGGTTTGGATCGTTAATTGCTGTATTCATCAATCCTTTAGCATCTACTGGGAATGCAGGATAGACTACTTTTAATCCTGGTGTTTTTGTAAACCAAGCTTCGTTGGTTTGGGAGTGGAACGGTCCTGCTTGTGTACCTCCACCACATGGCATACGCACCACTACATCTGCTTTTTCATTCCAACGGTAGTGTACTTTTGCCAAATAGTTGACAATTGGGTTGAATCCTGTCGAGACGAAATCGGCAAATTGCATTTCCATAATTGCTTTTCCGCCATTGATCGAATATCCCATAGCAGCAGAAACGATTGAACTCTCACAAATTGGCGTATTGCGGATGCGTCCTTTGCCAAATTGCTCTACGAAACCATCCGTTACTTTAAAAGCACCTCCATATTCTGCAATATCTTGTCCCATGATGATTAACTCTGGGTGTTTTTCAAACGATTGTTTTAATCCTTCTGAAATGGCGTCAATTAAGCGAATATTCTTCATCTCCCCGCTTGGTTCAACGTGCTCATATTCAAATGGCGCATACATATCGTTTAATTCTGTTTCGAGATTGGCCTGGATTGGCTCCTCTTCTTGGGTACGTTTCCAATCGGTGTCAATTTCCTCTTTGAATGCCGCTCTGATTTCTTCATCCATTGACGCTGTCAATACTCCGATTTCTTTCAAGTACGCACGGTAATTTTCAACTGGATCTTTTTTCTCCCACTCATCCATCAATTCTTGTGGAACGTATTTTGTACCACTCGCCTCTTCGTGTCCTCTTCTTCTGAAAGTCAAGAACTCAACAAGAATTGGACGTGGGTTTTCGCGCATCGATTTGGCTAATGCATCGATTTTTGCATATACCTCTAAAATATCATTTCCATCGATGATATGGCTTTCCATTCCATACCCAATCCCGCGGTCCGCTAAATTCTCACAACGGTATTGTTCATTTGTCGGTGTAGATAATCCATATCCGTTATTCTCAATCACGAATAATACAGGAAGTTCCCACACAGAAGCTACGTTTAAGGCTTCGTGGAAATCTCCTTCTGAAGTAGCTCCTTCTCCTGTAAATACAGCAGTGATTTTCTTTTGCTCACGCAATTTATGTGCTAAAGCGATTCCGTCTGCCACACCTAATTGTGGACCTAAATGCGAAATCATCCCTACAATATTAAACTCTTGTGTCCCGAAGTGGAAAGAGCGATCTCTTCCTTTTGTAAAACCATTTCCCTTACCTTGCCATTGAGAAAACAAACGGTACAATGGAATATCTCTAGACGTGAAAACACTTAAATTACGGTGCATAGGCAACACATATTCATCGCGATCTAAAGCAGCTACAATACCTACCGATATTGCTTCTTGCCCAATTCCAGAAAACCATTTCGACACTTTTCCTTGACGGATTAAAATAAGCATCTT
This sequence comes from Myroides sp. DF42-4-2, assembly GCF_030326445.1. Classification (NCBI taxonomy): domain Bacteria; kingdom Pseudomonadati; phylum Bacteroidota; class Flavobacteriia; order Flavobacteriales; family Flavobacteriaceae; genus Myroides; species Myroides sp. DF42-4-2. Next base: position 16,080 of record NZ_JACAKI010000027.1, on the reverse strand, counting down.
TTCTTCAATCATTCTTGGTTTCAATAGCCTTTTATACAAATCAAGTAACGTTTGATCTGATAGGTCTTTTCGGTTATAATCTATATGTTTCATAATTGGTTTTAAAGGGCACTAAAATAAGGCTTAAATAGCAACTCTACAAACTAATTTACACAACATTTACACAGGAGAAAGAATCGCGTTTTAACCGCTGATACTTTTACCTCAACTAGAGTGAAATCCCCCTGCTACCTCTTCTTTTTTTGACTACTAAAAGAGCTGATTCTTACAATTTTATCTTCAAAAAATTTATTTTTAGCGTTAATATTCGTATCTTGGGAAATCGAATGTTAAACTTTAATTTTTTATTATGGGAAAAGGAGATTTAAAAACAAGAAGAGGTAAAATAGTAAATAAATCATATGGTCGCCGAAGACCTAGAAAGGCTAACAAACCCTCTTCACCTAAAGCATAAGTATTACATACAATCAAGCGGATGTTTTAATAAAAAACATCCGCTTGATTTTTTTAGTCTTTTTATTTTGTTTTTATAGATTAAATAACGAGCAATCCGTGCCTTCATCTATCCCATAAACAATACCACAACTTCAATCTCATACTCTAAGCCTGTATAATTACGACCCGAACTCAAATAATACTCTTCTACAGTTGAAACAACTTTATCTTCTACCAGATTTTGATTAATATAATTAACATCTAACGTACGGATGTAAATCCGTGCAATCGGGTGTCGGCAGGATAGGTAAAACAAAGAAGTAAAAAGCAAAGGTGATTAACCGATGCGATGCCTCCTGCGTCGGCAGGACAAGGCGGGTGGAACAAAAATCTTTCTTAAACTGTATAAAGCATTGGGTGTAGTCTAAGGTACGGATTGCAACCTTAAATCCGCGCGATCAGGGATTTGATTAGGATATCCAAATTGAAATATAATCACCTTTCAAGCGATACTTATAACTAGCCGAAAATGTACTTGGATCCAAAAACTCATATAAAGGAAAAACCTTATTATTTCGTAACATATGAAGATCCTGACCTTCATAATCTATATCTTCATTAAAAGAATTAAACGACATACTAAAAATTTTAATTAATTGTTATTAAAGGAAGTTTTATATTATTGTGAATTAAGTAAATTTCATTCAATCCTTTTTTAGGTTTTAGCTCTACTATATACTCTTCATTCTTCAGGTCTGACCAACTCTTAAAAGTTGAAAAATATTTATTATCCCAAAACCAAACATGCATGAGTGGCCTCATTAATGGACCATTTTTTTGAATATAAAGCAAACTATATTGATTTTTTAGTTCTCTTTTCGTCAAGAAAACATATTCCATTGGAATATTATCTCTAATATTCCACATAGGTTCATTAGAGAAACTTAAATGATAGTTGCTGACCATATAAGCATTACTAAGATGTGTAGATTCATCAAATAGCAAAATCTTATGATCTAAGTAATACTGACTACTTTTTGTATTTTGATATTTATCCTTCTCTTGGATAAAAGAATTATAAATATTACTTGAGTGTTGCATACGCGCTATTAAACTTTGTTCAGCAGGATTCAAAATTTCTTTATTTCCCTTGTCCTCATAGGAAAAACTAAAACCATTAATAAATTTTAGATCGACATCTTTAGGAAACAAAACAGATTGTCCTTCTTCTTCACTTTTATTCATAAAAGAAAGCCAATTCTCCTTCTTAGACCATCCATGTGTGTAATCTTCATTTTTGCTAGAATCCCAAGTAAAATCATTCTTTTTAAAATTAAATTCAGATTCATAGTCAATTGCACCCTGATAAACAATCTCTCTGAGTTTATTGTACTCATCATACTTAAATTCTACATTCTTATTCAAAGCAGTTGTATCAATATGTTGTCGTAACAAATCTAACTGATAATCAAGGGTTGTAAATTTATTTCTCAATAATCTACTTTTATCTTTGGAGTATACATATTGACTAAGAAATAGTAAACCATTTTTGGTGTTTTCAAACTTTGTAACGGTAATTTCCTCCTTCGTTTCTTCGTATTGATACTTGTATTCTCTCTTTTTTACTTGATCGTAGCATTGTAAATTAAAATCATTTTTATCATATTGAATTTCTTTTTCTAAACGTTGAGTTTTACGATTAAAATAAAATACATGTGTGCTCTCTTGGATCGAGTCAATCCAGCTATTTCCCAAATAATAGGTTATTTTCCTTACTCCTTTTGGAGCTGTAAAACTGCTGTATTTTCTATAATAAAAGCGTTGTAGCTTGCTTTCCATATCAAAATCTAAAATAGAATCATAAGTAAACATGGCAAACAGAGGTATATCTTCCCGTTTATAGGATCTCATCCATTCTTCTGTTCTAATAAGGCTCTTCTGGTAGTAATTTGTTTTTAATCGTTCACGCAATAACAATGTTTTCGTATGTTGATAAGGAGGAACTTGTCCCCAAGAGGGACAATACATACTAAATAAAAGTAGTACACTCAAAAAATAATAGTACTGTTTCATTCCTATAAATTCACAATTTAGAACCTTATGAAATTAACAATTTCAAACTAAGCAGCCTAATTAAAAGCCTAATTACATTTATTTTTATTAAAATAGGGGAAAAAAAGAATTGTAAAGCAAAGGTGAGTAACTGATGCGATGTCTCCTACGTCGGCAGGACAAGGCGGGTAAAACAAAGAAGTCTAAAGCAAGCAGGAGTAACCGATGCGATGCCTCCTGCGTCGGCAGGACAAGGCGGGAAAAACAAAGAAGTGTAAAGCAAACGTGAGTAACTGATGCGATGTCTTCTATTTCGGCAGGACAGGGCCAGTAGAACACCTGTCCCCGACACTCAACTGCTATTCGAATAAATTGCTTTCACTATACAAAACAAATAAAACAATTTCATATAGTCTTCAACGATTATCATCCTACCGTCTTCAAAACAGTTCCAATTCCATGTACCTTGCAAATAACACAACCGTAAGAGGAAAGCTAAATGAACAATATAACCCGTCCTAAAAAAACCGTATAGTAGATAATAGGATTATAAACAAGAGCTGTACAGCTATATCAGGACGAGACAATAGTAAGCATACGTTTAGTCCGACTCTGATTTGAGATGAGTCCATTGTGAGTCCATAATGAGTCCATAGTGCGTCTATTAAAAGTGTGGTTTTTAATAGACGCACTATGGTGACAGTATAGACCAAAAATACTGGCACATGCTTTAAAATAGCTTTAAAACAGCAAGATACAACGTTATAAATACTAAAAAAGATGGCAAAACTAGATGCAAAAGGACACCTTAGAGGAGTCTTAGGTCCCACTACAACTCGTGTAGTACACGGAGTTAACCTCATACAGAGCAAAGGAAACAAACCAAAACAAACCCAAAACACTAAAAAAGCAGCTCATACGTTTGGCTATGCCTCCAGGAATAGCAAAATAATTCGCTTGTCTATTTGTGATTTTATTTACAACAAACACGACCGCAATTTTTTTCGCCGTTTAACGAGTGCCACCCTTGGATTACTCAAGAAAAATACAGCCTACCCCTTAGGAGAGCGTACCTTTTTTAATACACCTATGCAAGGACTCGTCGGTTTTGATTTTAACATTAACAGTCCTTTTCAATCCTTTTGTACATTACCCTTGAGGATACAAACAGTAGCCTCTGAGAAAGTAATCCTCCAGTTCGATTCATTTGTAGCTCAAGATTACCTTACGTTCCCCCCACAGGCGTCTGCGGTTCAAATCGATTTTACTTTGCTGCATATTCCGCTGACCACAGCTGCTGGGCACTCCTCTTCCTCCTATAGTCTATACGTTACGCCTCATGAGGTTGTACAAGCCGATCAATGGGAAATACCTCTTACTTCTCCTCTCACTTTTACCCTTATAATCGCGGAGCTAAACTACGTTAAAACGGTGTCGAAAGACAAACAAATAAGCATCAATACCTGTGATTTTCACCCCAGTTGTATTGTCTATGTTCACAATGGCTTGGGTTAGGGTATATAGGCATGACTCACACAAAAAAATCCAGTCGGGTCCCTACTTTCGAACATAAAAAAAAGCTGATTTAAAAAAATCAGCTTTTTTACTATTCTATAGCTACTTCTTTGTCTTCCAAAACGAGTTTGGACCACAATTGAAAACTCAAATTCTCGATCAGTTGTACCACCTCATCTTCTGAACTATTGGTCAATACAATGACTCCTTCTTTGCGCTCTGGGCTAAAACTGACAAAATTGGAATAGGCTACATCAATACCCCTGTGAAAGTAAAGGGATGCATCGGCTCCAAAAAAGTTTAAACGCCATCCTAAGCTAATCCAATCGTATTGGGTAATCATACTTGTTGGTTTTTGCATCAGGTCGAGTTCTGGATGATCGGGTTTAAAATACGCTTGCACGTATTGGGTGATATCCTCTACAGTTGAATACCCTTGGGTAGAAGGCAAGAAAATATCGAAGTAGTTGGCTTTCTTATCTAAGCCCAAATCAACCTTTCCAATGGATTCAATGGCTTTCAATCGCTTTGGCTTCACTAGATACGTCGATGTTAATCCATATTTATCTACAATCTGTGTTTGAAATAAAGAAGCATAGGGTTTTTCATACACACGAGTTAAGGCATCTCCCAACACGCTAATGCCGAAGATAGAAAAACGACCGCGCGTTTGAACCGTATCCAACACAATATCGTGGGCTAAATAGTTGGCAATAGACGCGCTACCTGCTGTTTTTTTGTTCTTTTTACCTTTTTTTTGCACGCCCAAATCCTCGGAAACTACTGTTATTTTAGGAAAGAAAGGCAATTGTGCACTACCATTGGCCAGGGAAGAAAAAGAAAAAGTCAACGTATCTTTAAACGGCTGAGGGTAATACGCATTTATATCTTCCCACAATTTTACCTTTTCCTCTACCGCAGCTTGTGCTAAAAGGGTATTGGTAAAAATAGAGGTGAATGTGCCTAAGGCAAATACGCCGTTTTTATTCTCCACCTCCACCAGGTTATTGCCTCGTTTTTTAATGCCGTAGTAAAAAACTTGATCGTTCTTAATAATCGCTAGGGCGATTTGTCCTTCTTCAGGTAAGAAAGCCGCATTTTCTCGAATAATATCTTCTCTTGACTTGCTGATCAAATCCTCGCGTAAATCGTCTTGATTGACGTAATCGAGGATGCGAAATCCCACAATATTAGCCTCGTCATCAAAGGCGAAGTTAACAATGGCGGTATCCTTTTCAAACTGCGTTTTAAACAAAGGCGTTTGATCGTCGTTGATTCCATAATACTCAATCTTGACAATAGACCCTAAGTTTTGCTTCATTTCATCAAAAAAGGCTTCTACAGCAGGATAGGGCACCTTGCTTTGAAGGGACTCTGAAAAACGATGGTAGAACTTGTCGTAATTACTCGTATTGTAATCTTCCTTAAAACCTTCTATCATCTGTCCTAAAGGATTTTGTGCTTGCACAGCAAGCGAACCGATGAACAAACAACAAAACAAAAGCAATCGCTTTAGCATCATATCTTTTTACTTTATTAAAAATTAAAGGTAGTCATTTCGAAATAATTCCGTGATACATTTAACAAAATGAAAGTATTTTTCGCGCTATTTCCGCCTAAAACCTATCACCTTTCTTTACTTCTCCCTCCTAGTTGATCTTTTTTAGCTGATCTTTTTTACCTAATTCCCGTCCTCTTTTTTAGGATGTCCATTGACTTTTTCTAAATTGTTCTGGAGTTTGAGCCGTGGCTTTTTTGAACATGGTAACAAAATAAGAGGCGTGTTCGAATCCCAATTCATCGGCTATTTCCCCAATAGAATTCGTGGTATAACTCAACAAGCGCTTTGCCTCGAGAATAATGTGACGCTTGATTAAACTCCCTGAGGTATGGCCTAAGATGGTTCGACAAATCTTGTTCAAATAATTCGTGCTGATGTTCAACATTTCGGCATAATCTGATGGCATCTTATGGGTTTTAAAATGCTGTTCAATCAAGGATTGATAGCGCTGTATTTTGTCGTTAACGGCATTGTGTACTTTAACGGTTTGTTGAGGCACATAGAGTCGATCAAACTCAATCAACAGTATATTCAAATACGAACGCAAGATTTTATGGGAGGCTTTCTTTTTGATCTGAAATTCCTCCATCATCTGCCACAGCAAAAAAATCAAATTCTTTTGTTTTTCTTCAGGCAAGGTAAATACAGCGTGATTAACCTCTGTAAAATACGAAAATTGATGCAATACATTGGTATTGTAGCGCAGAGAGAAAAAATCAGCTGTAAACACAATAACGGTTCCTGTTGCTTCTTCACTCAGTGCAAGGGTATTAATGCAATTTGGTTTAATTAGTAGCACTTGACCTTGGCCAATGCGCATGCGATCTTGATCAATCACAAACAGGCCTTCTCCTTTTTCAATACACAGCATAAGGTAGAACGCATTGCTATGTGGCAAGGCTAATGTAGGGTATTTCTTGAGTAATCCCTCAACGGATCCCATCCAGAGATCGGTTGAAGCATCAAATAAACCAATAGTGCAAACGGGTACTTTATTCGCTTGCATAGTTTTAAATTTAAATGGTTCAACTTCATTTTATCAGTCTTAGAACACACGACCAATAGCTGTTTCCTTTGCCTGGGCAAAAAAAAGACTGGTCGAAAGAAATGCTCACAAAGACGGTTAATTAGGTAGTTAAGCCCATTCTGGAGGCTGGAAAACTGCGCCAATAAAATGAGGGGGGATAAAAACCTCTACATCGGTTGAATACTGTACCGCATCTACAGGTACTAGTCGAACCTCATAGGGATTATACAGCAGTGTTTGCGCAAATAAAGGTTGTATTTCTTTGGTTTTTAAGAGGGGAAGCTCCATCTTTTTATCCGAATCTTCCGACAACTCACTTTGAAGATAGCAGCTTCCGTAACACATGGGAATCAAATCAAAGCGGTTGATACATATATTTTCAACAATAAATTTCTGATTGAGGTAAAAAGAGGCTAGAATCCAAAAACTCGAGGTATTTTGGTAAATAAAAGAAAGCAGTAAGAGCAGTACAATACGCTTTTTCATTTATTTTTTCTTTTCATTCAACAAAACGGGAATTTCTGCTAGCAGGCGGTTGACGTCTGTGGTGCTCGTTCCATCATATACGCCGCGGATGTGTTGGTCTGGGTCAATCAACAGAAAACCACCACTGTGCGCATAGCCCCCAGGTGCGTCGGACGCTTGATAGGCTTGCATAAAATACGCTTGGGCTAATTGGTGAATGGCGCCTTCCTCTCCGTGTAAGAAATGCCATTTTGCTCCATCCACACCCAAAGACTCACTGTAGGCCTTTAAAGCGGGAATCGAATCGTTCTTAGGGTCAATGGTATGAGAAACAAATATGACATTTTCATTTTCGTGAAAGGCGTCGTATACCCTTTTCATCTCGGCATTCATTTTGGGGCATATCGTCGGACATTGCAAAAAGATGAAATCCGCAATGTAAATCTTCCCTCCTAGTGTTTGATTGTTTACCACTAGACTATCCTGATTGAGCAATTCAAAATCGGGAATCTCATAGTGCTTTTCTACTGTTTCACCAGAGGCTAAGGTTTCTGTTACAGGATGCCCTAAATAAGGCAACTGTTTGGCCTCTTGGGAACAAGCCAATAAAAAGGAAACAAAAAAGAAAGGAAGTATTCGTTTCATGCGAACAAAAATACAAAAAAATACAGGAAACCGAGAAAAATGAAGGCGAAATCCCCCATTAAACCGCAGAAGAATAAGGGAGATGCATGAGTTAACTCCATTTATGTGGCCCTATGCTCCACTTTTAGTGCAAAAAAAAAAGACTCCCCAGCAAAAGGGAGTCTTTGGTATTATTCACTTAGGGTGTACTGCATCCAAACATTGGGTTCTACGTAAATCCCTTTGTTGTTTACAAGGTCTATTTCGATTGGGTTTAAGGCAAAATCTACAACATAGTGTCCTGACGATTGAAAAGAACGCTGCGTCCATTGCTCCCATTCCTGAACACTCCCCTCCACATACATGGCTTTAGGGCATACTTTAATCACCCTAGCCCCATTTTTTTCATGGGTGCGAATCCAAGGATCAAAAGCTTGTCCTTTTTCATCCTTCCACTTGATATACTCTTCCATGTCTTGAAGCGGATAACGATGCTTAGCTGTTGGTCGGATGGGCAAAATAAAATGGTTAAATCGCTGCTCCTGAGCAATAGCTTTCATAAAACGCACCAAATACTGACTGATTCCACGTCCTTGATAGGCAGGATTCACCCCTATTTGCAAGGCACATAATGTGTTGGGTTGTTTACCCGCTTTTTTATCGAGAAAAGCGCGCGCTAAGGCCCAATCCCATCCTTCATCAGGTAAGTGAAGCAGCTCTTCAGGCGTTAAACTCAAAGGCACACAATTGCCATTGCCCACCACCTCTTGTCCGTCCATCATGAAAAACTGATACAAGGGAAACTCTACATATAACTCTTCCCAATAGGTAAGGTTGACCTGATCCTGTAAAATAAACGCAGGCCAAACACTGTAAGCATAAACTTTTTCTAGTAGTACATCATATTGGGGTAAATACGTTTTTGATGTTCTTATAAAAGAAAATGGAGTTGGATTCATGCTAAAAAAAATTATAATTGATTTATTTACAACTGATCAAAACTGAGGTTTCAAAGATACTCTTTATAAAGCCAATCCCTTGCTTTTTCTACTATTTTATCCTTGCTTTTTTACAATCCCACCGCCTTTTATTCGCATATCGCAATTTTTTAATCTACTTAATCCAGCGTTACCTAAAAATAATTCACTAACTTAGAAGGAGTTAACCTAAAAAAAACAAACCGATATACCGAATGAAAGACAGTGAACCTAAAAATTTTCTTTCAAATAGTATGCGTGCATATTATTTTTTACTATATTTGAGTTTAACCAACTTGAAATGAAGGACAAAACAATTGACTATACTTTAAGGGCAACGTGGCAAGCCGTAGCTAGAATGTACAATGAAGAAGCAGCGAAATACGATGCAACCATGTCGTTGGCTTTTGCTCTTTTGAGTATTGATAAACAGGGTACTCCTTCTACGTTATTAGGGCCTAGTATGGGCATGGAAGCGACGAGTTTAACTCGTACGCTAAAAAAGATGGAAGAGAAAGGATTAATCACGAGAGAAAAAAATCCTCATGATGGTCGAGGCGTTATTATTAAGCTTACGCCATTGGGTATAGAAAAAAGGGAGCTTTCCAAAGAGAAAGTGAAGCGCTTCAATGAAACGATCCGCCAATACCTAACAGAAGAGCAAATTGCCAACTTTATCACGGTTACTGAAACCATCAATCAACTCATTGCGGACAAAGCAATTTTTGATTCTAAAAAGTAAGGGCTAACATCAACTAAAACGAAGTATTAACCATAGGAATTATATAAACATATGAAAAGAAGAATTAAAAAAGTGGCTGTAATTGGTTCAGGCGTTATGGGATCAGCTATTGCATGTCATTTTGCCAATATTGGTGTTGAGGTATTGTTAATGGATATTGTTCCCAATGCTTTAACTCCAGAGGAAGAGAAAAAAGGCTTAACCTTAAATGATCGTGGCATTCGCAATAAAATTGCACAGACTCATTTAACAAACGCGCTAAAATCAAAACCCGCCCCTATTTATACGCCTCGCTTTGCCAGCCGTATCACTGTAGGGAACCTCGAGGATGATTTATCGAAAATCAAAGAGGTAGATTGGATCATCGAAGTTGTTGTAGAGCGACTAGATATCAAGCAATCTGTTTTTGAAAATATCGAAAAATACAGAAAACCTGGCACTTTAATTACTTCGAATACATCTGGAATTCCCATGAAACTCTTAGTAGAAGGGCGTTCGCAAGATTTCCAACAACACTTCTGCGGGACACACTTCTTTAATCCCCCGCGCTATTTGCCTTTATTTGAAATTATTCCCGGACCACATACTGCTCCTGAAGTACTTAGCTTTTTCCAGGAGTATGCGCGTTTATACTTAGGTAAAACCCCTGTATTGTGTAAAGATACTCCAGGTTTCATCGGAAACAGAATTGGGGTATACTCCATGGCGATGGTGATGCAATTGGCACAGGAAATTGGATTAACTATAGAAGAAGCAGATACACTTACGGGCTCTTTCTTGGGTCGTCCAAAAACGGGAACCTTCAAACTTGGGGATTTAGTTGGCTTAGATACAGCAATTAACGTAACCATGGGGTTAAAACAAAACTGTCCCGACGATGCGATGATTCAAGATATCAAAGACAATAAAGCGCTAAATTTCTTGCTTGAGAACAAATTCTTAGGCGATAAGACAAGAAAAGGATTTTACTACAAAGAGGTGGATAAAGAGGGAAAAACCAATCGTTTTGCCTTAGATCTAAACACCTTAACTTATAGACCGCTTGAGCGCGCGAAAATCGAAGTGATTGAAACGGCGAATCAAGCAGGTGGTACAAAAGCAAAATGGTCAGTAGTTCTTGCTGATCAAGGAAAAGCAGGCGAATTAATGCGCAAGCATTTCGCTTCTTTATTTGCTTACGTTTCTCAACGCGTTCCCGAAATTACCGATACGCTGTATTCTATTGACGACGCTATGCGTACGGGTTATGCGTGGAAATACGGTCCGTTTGAAACCTGGGATGTCTTGGGTATTCAAAAGGGAATTGATTTAGTTGAAAAAGAAGGCTACCAAGTAGCAGCCTGGGTAAAAGAACTGGCAGCTACTGGAGCAACGAATTTCTACAAATTAGAAAATGGCAAAAAACTATTCTACAACCAGCAAGCCAAAGCATATGAGGCTATTCCTGGGCAAGATGCTTTTATTGTTTTAAACAACATCCGCTCAACGAATAAAGTATGGGGCAATAGCGAGGCTACCCTACTCGATTTAGGCGACGGAATTGTAAACTTAGAATTCCACTCCAAGATGAATACGATTGGCGGTGGGGTTTTAGCAGGACTAAACAAAGCGGTTGAAATTGCAGAACAGGACTTCGAGGGATTAGTTGTTGGAAACCAAGGATCTAACTTTTCTGTCGGAGCCAACTTGATGATGATTTTTATGATGGCTGCGGAACAAGATTGGGATGAATTGAACATCGCCATCAAAATGTTCCAAGACACCATGATGAAAATGCGCTATTCAGCTATTCCTGTTGTAGCAGCTCCCCACGGCATGACCTTTGGTGGTGGATGTGAGTTGAGCTTACACGCAGACAAAGTTGTCGCAGCGGCAGAAACTTATATTGGGCTAGTTGAATTTGGAGTTGGTTTAATTCCTGGTGGCGGAGGATCGAAGGAAATGACCCTGAGAGCGTCCGACTTATACCGCAAAAACGACGTTGAACTCAACACCCTACAAGAGCACTTCTTAACGATTGGAATGGCCAAAGTAGCGACTTCAGCGGAAGAGGCATTCGATTTCAACATTCTTCAACGCGGCAAAGACGTGGTGGTAGTCAATAAGGATTTACAACTGGCACAAGCAAAACGCGAAGCGCTGGTACTTGCACAAGCAGGCTACACACAGCCGGTTAAGCGCAAAGACATCAAAGTATTAGGTCGTCAAGCGTTGGGTATGTTCTACGTAGGAACAGACAGTATGATGGCTGGAAAGTATATCTCTGAGCACGATCACAAAATTGCCAATAAACTGGCGTATGTGATGGCTGGTGGAGACTTGTCAGAAGCTACGTTTGTTTCTGAACAATACTTACTGGACCTAGAAAGAGAAGCCTTCTTATCGCTATGCGGAGAGCGCAAAACCTTAGAGCGTATTCAACATATGCTAAAAACAGGTAAACCTTTGAGAAACTAACTAACCCACTAATTACAAAAACATGAAAACTGCATATATAGTAAAAGGATATAGAACAGCTGTTGGAAAAGCTCCTCGCGGTGTCTTTCGCTTTAAAAGACCCGACGAGCTAGCCGCAGAAACCATCGAATATTTGATGAAGGCCCTGCCTGAATTTGACAAGACACGCATAGACGATGTCATGGTTGGAAATGCAATGCCCGAAGCGGAACAAGGCTTAAATATGGGGCGTTTGATCTCGCTTATGGGATTAAAAGTAGACGATGTTCCTGGGGTAACGGTTAACCGTTACTGTGCCTCTGGAATTGAAACCATCGGAATGGCGGTGGCTAAAATTCAGGCTGGTATGGCGGATTGCATCATCGCAGGTGGTGCGGAAAGCATGAGTTATATTCCCATGGGAGGATATAGACCTACTCCAGATTACGGGGTAGCCAAAGCGGGGCATGAGGATTATTACTGGGGAATGGGACTTACAGCAGAAGCTGTTGCCAATCAGTTTAACGTCTCTCGTGCGGATCAGGATGAGTTTGCCTACCACTCCCATATGAAGGCATTAAAAGCAATCGCAGATGGGAAATTTGCTGATCAAATTGTACCTATTACGGTTGATGAAGTATTTGTCAATGAAAAAGGCAAAAGAGAAAGCAAATCCTATACGGTGACCCAAGATGAAGGACCGCGTATGGGAACATCAATTGAAGCACTCGCTAAATTGAGACCTGTATTCGCTGCTGACGGATCTGTAACAGCGGGGAACTCTTCCCAAATGAGTGATGGAGCCGCTTTTGTGATGGTGATGTCAGAAGAAATGGTCAAAGAACTAAATATTGAGCCTATTGCGCGCATGGTCAACTATGCGGCCGCAGGTGTTGAACCACGTATCATGGGAATTGGACCGATTAAAGCTATTCCCAAAGCGCTAAAACAAGCAGGATTACAATTGAAAGACATCGACTTGATCGAATTAAACGAGGCTTTTGCCTCTCAGTCTTTAGCTGTAATCCGAGAGCTCAACATTGATCCGGCTATCGTAAACGTCAATGGTGGTGCTATTGCACTTGGACACCCTCTAGGCTGTACGGGAGCTAAATTATCCGTTCAATTGTTTGACGAAATGAAACGCAGAGGCTCTAAATACGGTATGGTAACCATGTGTGTGGGTACAGGTCAAGGAGCCGCCGGAATATACGAATTGCTATAACCATCAATTAACCCTAAAAAAATAAATCATGAATACAGCTATAACAAGAGGAGGTCAATACTTAATAAAAGAAACCCTAAGCGAAAATATCTTTACTCCGGAAGATTTTTCAGAAGAACAACTAATGATGCGTGACTCGGTAAAGGAATTTATCGACAAAGAAGTGTGGCCACACAAAGATCGCTTTGAAAATAAAGATTATGCCTTCACAAAAGAATGCATGCAAAAAGCGGGTGAGCTTGGTCTATTAGGCGTTGCTGTACCAGAAGCTTACGGCGGATTGGGTATGGGATTTGTTTCGACGATGCTCGTGTGTGACTATATCTCAGGCGCAACAGGTTCTTTTTCAACGGCTTTTGGGGCTCACACAGGAATTGGAACCATGCCAATTACCTTATACGGAAATGAAGAACAAAAGAAAAAATACGTCCCTAAATTAGCGAGCGGGGAATGGTTTGGCGCATACTGTTTGACAGAGCCAGACGCGGGATCTGATGCTAACTCAGGAAAAACAAAAGCCGTGCTATCACAAGACGGTACCTACTACTCTATTACAGGGCAAAAAATGTGGATTTCCAACGCGGGATTCTGTAATGTTTTCATCGTATTTGCCCGTATTGAAGACGATAAAAACATCACTGGTTTTATCGTAGAGAACGATCCGTCTAACGGGATCTCTTTGGGTGAAGAAGAACACAAGCTGGGAATTAGAGCGTCCTCTACCCGTCAAGTGTTTTTTAACGAAACCAAAGTACCTGTTGAAAATATGCTTTCTGAACGCGGCAATGGATTTAAAATTGCCATGAACGCCTTAAACGTGGGTCGTATTAAATTAGCTGCTGCTTGTTTGGACTCTCAGCGTCGTTTAATAACAGAAGCTGTAAAATACGCCAATGAGCGCATTCAGTTTAAAGTGCCTATTTCTTCTTTTGGTGCAATTCGCACAAAAATTGCAGAGATGGTTACTAACGCTTATGTAGGAGAATCAGCTTCTTACCGTGCGGCTGGAAGTATCGAAAAGAGAATTCAACAGCGCATAGCCGAAGGAAATACACACCAAGAGGCTGAATTAAAAGGTGTAGAAGAATTTGCCATTGAGTGCTCTATCCTGAAAGTAGCGGTTTCGGAAGACGTGCAAGCGTGTACGGATGAAGGAATCCAAATCTTTGGGGGAATGGGATTCTCTGAAGATACACCGATGGAAAGCGCGTGGAGAGATGCTCGTATTTCTCGTATTTACGAAGGAACAAACGAGATCAACCGCATGCTAGCTGTGGGGATGTTAATCAAAAAAGCAATGAAAGGACACGTAGACTTATTGACTCCTGCTATGCAAGTAGCCGATGAATTAATGAGTATCCCTAGTTTTGATACCCCTGATTATTCCGAACTCTTCGCCGAAGAAAAAGAAATGATTGAAAAGCTGAAAAAAGCCTTTTTGATGGTTGCAGGAAGTGCTGTTCAAAAATTTGGACCTGAGTTAGAAAAACACCAAGCCCTGATGATGGCAGCTGCAGACATGATGATCGAAATCTACATGGCAGAAAGTGCCATCCTAAGAACGGAAAAATTGGCAAAAACAAAAGGAGAACAACATGTGAAAGAGGAAATTGCCATGGCCCAACTCTACTTATACCACGCAGTAGACATTGTTGCACAAAAAGGGAAAGAGGGAATCGCTTCTTTTGCTGAAGGGGATGAACAACGCATCATGCTCATGGGACTAAGAAGATTTACCAAATACGTTAACCTACCAAATGTAAACGCATTGCGCGAATCTATTGCTAAAAAAGTAATAGACGCTAACGAATATGTTTTCTAACGAAAACAAACGATTGGTTTAGTTTGTTAAAAAAAAGACCGCCTCTTTCCACTTTGTGAAAGGGCGGTCTTTTTGATTTGTTTAATAAACAAACAAACTATTATACTTCATACAATAAACAAAGAATTAATTTACCCAAAAACCCATGCATTATGCATGTTTTTTTATAAAAAAATACTAAAATAATCAATAAATCATCTTATTTAAAGCAATAAATTTATCTTTAGCATACTAAATAAAATAGATGAAATGTACAATGGGGTTTTAAACAATCAAGGATTATTTACGAGCAAGGGAGAAAGAAAAGATTTTATTATTAAAAAGCTGCAACACACCTTACAGCATTTGAATAATTATTCGACTAAAATGCATAAGAATGATTTTTTTCAAATTATTTACATCACAGGAGGAACGGGTATACAATACATCGATTTACAAGCGTATGAAGTAAAAAAAGGAGATATTATCTTTTTAAACACATGGCAACAACACAGCTGGACGTATAATACGACCACACAAGGATATGTGCTGAGCTTTACCCCTAGTTTTATCACACAATTTGTATCGGACCACCTCTTTGTGCACGACTTGCCTTTTTTCAGGCGTTTTACTTCCCATCATCTACTCGGCTTAGAGGAAGAACTCAGTACCTGGGTTCAATTGACCATGGATCGCATGCTGCAAGAATACGAAACGGAAAATGGAGAATACATCAATCTCCTTCGCACTTATCTCTTAGAAGTGCTCCTACTCTGCAAAAAAGAAATCGACAAGAACGCAATAGGATCAACCAACAATTTAAAATCCAATGAGCTAATCAAATCATTTGAATCCCTAATTGACAAGCATTTTTATGAATATCGATTTCCTAAGGAATACGCAAAAGTACTCTTGGTTACGCCTAATTACCTCAATGCACTTTGCCAAAAAATAAAAAATAAGTCTGCGGGAGATATGATCCGAGATCGCATCTTGATTGAGTGCAAGCGACTATTAATTCACACCAACCTCTCCGCTAGTGAGATTGCCTATCAATTGAATTTTAAAGACAACTCCTACTTTTCGAGGTTCTTTAAAAAGCACATTGGCGTTGCCCCAGATGAATTTAGAAGAAAATGATTTTAGTGAGTGGTGAATAGTGAGTGGTGAATAGTGAGTGGTGAATAGTGAGTGGTGAATAGTGAGTGGTGAATAGTGAG
>NZ_JACAKI010000026.1:0-40490 GCF_030326445.1 Myroides sp. DF42-4-2 | reverse complement strand
ATACTCAAGCGGCCAACGAGGACGGACTGTAAATCCGTTGGGAAACCTTCGCAGGTTCGAATCCTGCTCTCCCCACACAAAAAAAGCCTTCTAATTTATTTTAGAAGGCTTTTTTGTTTATGCCAATATTGGTTTACGGTTTACTGCACGATGCAGTAAACTATTATTTTTGAGGTTCCGACTGGATTCGAACCAATCTACTGACTATTGCGTAGTCAGGCCTCCCAATCGGCCACGGAACCGTATTAGTTAACGGTGGTTTGTTAACTGTCAACAATCAATATACAAAATATTTTATTGATTTCCAAATACATATGATCAAACTCTCCTTCCTCCCATAATATGCTCTACTTCATTTCAATAATGCGGTTGCATGGCCATAACCTCTTTCATGTCCAAATGCAGCAGCAATATGTCGTTTAAATCGAATTCACTTCTTCCTTCTTTTGCGATGCGCTGCAGCGCTCTTTTAATCAAAATACTGGCTTCTTTGGCACAGTCGACATAGGAATCGTACTCTTGCAATTTATACCGCAGTAGCAAAGCAGCAAAAAGTTCACCTGTACCTGGGGGATCAACAGGCACATAGGAGGTAGTTACCCGATCATAAGATGTTGCGTGTTTGACTATAATTTGTAAGGTATCCCCCTCCTCTTCAAATCTGCATCCCGTTACTAAAATATCTTTATGTTGGAGTATATCGTGTTTTGCTATAGCTTGAACAACTTGTTTTTCAGTGCTAATTTTTTGTTGTAAAATAGTCTCCATTTCAAACTGATTGGGCGTCAAAACATCCGCTAAAGGCAACAAATGTTGCATAATTGCTTTTGGCACTTCTTGGTTGACATATAACCCTTGCGGTTGATCTCCCATCACAGGATCACATAGATAGAGTATAGCTGGATGACTCTTCTTGATGGTTCGAATAAACGCAGCTGTTTGTTCTACTAACTCCGCTGATCCTATATAGCCCGTGATAATAGTCGCCACTTCATCGAGTATATTCAACTTTAAAATTCCATCCAATACGTCCTGAAACAAGGTTTCGGGTAATAATCCTCCTCCTACAGTTGCCAATCCATAGCGGTTGGACAGAACAACTGTTGGAACAGCAATAACATCTTGTCCAGCTAGCTGTAATACTAAAGAGGTCGTATTACTCCCCACATACCCATAAGCTACTTTACTGTGAATAATTATTGTTTTTTTCTGCATCATGACGCAAAATCACTAATGATTAAACTTCCTTTTTCTATCAATTACGCTATAGTCGTTGCTTGTTTTGCTTTGACTTCTTCGATTGCTTCTATAAATTGCGTACTAATAAACGTCAATTCCTCCTCTGTCAATTCGGTGTGAATGGGCAGCGATAAAACGCGAGACACCAAGTATTCGGTATGGGGTAGCTCGTATTCACGCTCTTGAAGTGCTTTAAACATTTCTTGTTGATGGCAAGGTACAGGATAGTAGATCATGGTTGGTATGCCACGAGCTGCCATGGCTTGATGTACAGCATCTCGATCTACTCCTTCTAAAATCAGGGTGTATTGATGATAGACGTGGTAACTATAAGCTGGTTCAAAAGGTGTTTGAATGTGCTTGTTACCCGCAAAAGCACGATTGTAGTATGCAGCTACTGCTCGTCGTTTATCGCAATACTGATCTAAATAGTTGAGTTTTACATTTAAAATTGCCGCTTGTATACTGTCTAATCGACTATTAACGCCAATAATCTCGTGATAATAACGTCGTTCTGATCCGTGGTTGCATATTTTCATCATACGCCCCGCTATGGCATCAGAATTCGTTAGAATCACACCTGCATCGCCATAAGCACCTAAATTTTTAGAAGGAAAGAACGAAATACAACTAATTGTTCCGATGGTTCCCGTTTTTCTAATTCCTTCATCAGAAATATAATGCCCTCCAATGCTTTGAGCATTGTCTTCAATAACAGCAATTCCACGGGCATTGGCCAACTCCATAATCGGCTGCATATTCGAACATTGTCCATATAAATGCACAGGGATAATCGCTTTAGTCTTTGGGGTAATAGCCTGAGCTAAAGACGTTATATCTAGGGTAAATGTATGGGGATCCACATCTACGAATACAGGAGTTAATCCCAATAAAGCGACCACCTCCACCGTAGCAATAAACGTAAATGATGGCGTAATCACTTCGTCTCCAGGCTTTAAATCTAGTGCCATTAAGGCTATTTGTAGGGCATCGGTCCCATTTGCACAGGGAATCACGTGTTTTGCCTGGGTATAAGCCCCTAAGTTAGCAGCAAAATCCTTTACTGCCGGACCATTGATAAAAGCGGTACTGTCAATCACTTCTTTGATTGCTGCATCAATTTCGGTTTGAATGCGTTGATACTGCCTTTTTAAATCTACCATTTGAATTGTATTCATCTACTGCTGCTGTTTTATGAGTTATTCGTTCTGTCTGTTAGCAGCAAAACTGCTGTTTTAACTGTATTGACTTCTTATTTATAGGTCAAAAGTAAAAGTTATTTGGATCGTATATGTATGCCAGTTTTAAACTATTAAATAGTCCAGACTACCTCGTTCTCTTGTAGTAATTTTCATAGGTATTGATCTTTCTCCTAAAAAAATACCCCGTAGCAAAAAACTACGAGGTACCACTAGAAAAAAAATTAAATCCATACACTTCTATTTTTGGTGTATACTCACATCCATTTCCTGAGCGATTTACCTGGAAATTAATTCATGCGCAAACATGGGATAATTCTGCATCAAGTGATGGACTTCTTCTTTAATTTGGCGGTGTTTTAGGGCATTGTCTTTATTTTTCAAGACTTCATCAATGAAATTGACAATGCTATACATCTCTTTTTGTTTGAGTCCGCGGGTGGTAACAGCAGGTGTTCCAATTCGTATACCAGAAGTAACTACATTGGATTGAGTATCATAGGGGATCATATTTTTGTTGAGGGTAATTCCCGCTTGTTCCAAGACTAGCTCGGCTTCTTTTCCGGTAATTCCTTTATTACTTAAATCGACCAACATCAAATGGTTATCCGTTCCGCCTGAAACGATGGAATACCCTTTTTCTAAGAAGGCATCAGCAAGAGCGCGACTATTCTTTTGAATTTGGTGGGCATAGGCAGTAAATTCATCCGTAAGAATCTCATTGAATGCCACTGCTTTTGCTGCAATGGTATGCATAAGAGGACCTCCTTGATTACCGGGAAATACGGAAGAATCAAGAACAGAAGACATCATTCGAATTTCTCCTTTTGCCGTTTTTAATTGAAGTGGATTCTCAAAGTCCTTTCCCAAAAGGATCACGCCCCCACGAGGACCACGTAGGGTTTTATGAGTAGTTGTGGTAACGATGTGACAATGCGGTATAGGATCACTTAACAACCCCTTGGCAATAAGCCCAGCAGGGTGCGCTATATCTGCCAATAAAATAGCATTGACACTATCAGCAATAACCCTAAAACGCTCGTAATCAATCGCTCTTGAATAAGCACTCGCTCCAGCAATAATCATCTTTGGTCGTTCCTTTAGGGCAATCGCCTGTATAGCATCGTAATCTAACAAATGAGTGGTAGGATCTACACCATAAAAAACAGGTTGGTATAGCTTGCCCGAAAAATTAACCGAAGAACCGTGAGTCAAATGCCCACCATGAGTTAAATCAAAACCGAGAATCTTATCCCCCGGTTGCAAACAGGATGAAAATACAGCGAAATTTGCTTGAGAACCTGAATGCGGTTGTACATTTGCATAAACCGCACCAAAGACTGATTTAATACTCTCAATCGCCATATTCTCCACTAAATCTACATACTCACACCCCCCATAATACCGTCTTCCTGGATAACCTTCTGCGTATTTATTAGTCAGAATAGATCCGTTAGCACGTAAAACCGCTTCGCTGACGAAATTCTCCGAAGCAATGAGCTCAAGTGAATCGCGTTGACGGCTTTCTTCTCGTTTGATGAGTTCAAATAAAAGTTTGTTGTTGTAGTTGTTGTTACTCATAATCATTGAATTAAGTTGTAGTTAAACAAAACAAGCGATTATACTAGATTCGCCTGTATCAATTTGAGCACAAAAGTAAAGGTAGTCTGGAGTGTTTAAATAACTCAGTTTAAGAATAGATAGTAGTCCAGTCGTATTTTTATGACCAAATCAAGACTATGGTAAACATTTTACTTCAAAATAGAATATCTTTAGCTCAATTTAGATACGACATGTAGATGAAAACAAGGTACAAAAGTAAAATTTCTATGGGTATAAAAATACTTTTCACAACTGTTGGAGTGGCTTCTTTAGTAAGTGCTTTTTTTGCTGGGACTTGGTACATTTGGTTGATCGCCATAATCGCAGTAATGATGCTTACTGATATTTACTATCAGACCTATTATGAAATTGACCCGACGCAAAACAACTTACACATAAAAGGAGGAATATGTGTCACTAAAAACATTCCCATACAAAGCATTCGCAAGATAGAAGAATCAAAAAGTACAGTCAGTGGACCGGCTTTATCTAACCAACGTTTAGAAATTTGGTATAATACTTTTGATAGCATTCTAATTTCTCCAGAACACCCTATCGCTTTCGTAGAGCAATTGCTAGCTATTAACGCTGATATTGAGTACACGCAGAAGAAAAAATAGCAAAGTTACAGCCACACTACCTCAATTTTGTTTAGCCTCTTTTGGAAGTTTATCACTTAAACTCAACCATTCGAACTAGTCGATATTAGCCATAAGGGATCAGCAATAAAAAATGAGGCCTACTCAACTAGGAGTGCCTCATTTCTCGCTTTCAAATTATACTAATGAAAAAAATTATAGTGTCAATGATGTAGGACCAAACTCCTCAAAGAAGATGGCTGTTTTGTCTACTTTTTGTTCCACTAAATACTGATAGTGTTTTTCGATAAATCCACGCGGTCCACAAATGTAGTATTCAGCTTCTTGCGATAGAATATCATCCTCTATCTGGGCTAATTCCACCCAACCTTTGTAAGTCGCAGTGGTAGATTCTGCTGGATTATCGTAAAAGATATGTTGTTTTAGCTTTGGCGAAACTGTTGCTAATTCCTCGACGCGTTGTTTAAAGGCGTGAACTTCCACTCCTCTGCAACCGTGAATCCATTTCACCGCCGTTTCCTTTTCTTGCTCTATAATCGACTCTAACATCGACAATAAAGGGGTTTGTCCCACTCCTCCACTGATAAATACCTTGGTTTTTACTTGATTTTCTTGTAATACAAACACTCCAGAAGGAGAAGATACATCCACAAGATCACCCACTTGTACTACTTGATGCAAGCGATTGCTTATCAAACCATCAGGATGCTGACTCCCTACCTCTTTTTTAACAGAAATTCGGTAATACGTTCCATTAGGCGCACAGGAAATACTGTATTGACGTGGTTGCAACAGATTCAATTCAGGTAAGAAAAGGCGCAAACTCAGGTATTGTCCTGGTTTAAAATCTGCAATAGGACCTTGATCTGCGGGGTATAAATAAAAAGAAGTAATCTCGCTAGATTCAACTACTTTTTCCTTAACTACAAAAGGTCTCCAACCAGTCCATCCTCCTTTTTCAGCTACTTTTTGATTGTATATATTTTGCTCGTGACCACTCATCAAATCCGCAAGTTCCTGATAAGCAACAGCCCAGGCACCTAACAAATCATCTGTTGCCAACTCTCCTAAAACTTCTTTGATTGAAGCTATTAAATGTTTACCTACAATGGCATAATGCTCTGTGCGAATATCCAAACTGGTGTGTTTATGCCCAATGGAATTAACAACTGGTAACAATACACTGGGATTTTCAATGTGCTCAGCATAAGCCAATACAGCCATTGCTAAAGCCGTTTGCTGCTTTTCATTTTGTTGATTCCCCATGTTAAACACGTGTTTTAACTCTGGATTGTGCGCAAACATACGTTGATAAAAATGCTTGGTTAGCACCACTCCATGGGCTCTTAAAATAGGAACAGTTGATTTTACGAGTTCTTTTTGTTCTGTTGTCATTTGATTTTAGTTTTAAATTATAAATTAAAAGAGGTTTTTATCCTCTATTTAGATACAACACTTGTACAAGTGCGTCTCATTAATGCAAATAAAAGATATTTCTATCCTTTATTCAAGTAAAAAGAACTAAAATTTTCTAAACTGTATTTTTATTTGTTCAGTGTAAAGTGTCCGTCGATGAGTCCTTGGTTAAATTGACCTATAGAAGTTGTTTTCAACACACAAGCGAGATTATCTCTAATCTGCTTAAAATCGTGATGTAAAGGACAAGGATTTGTTTCAGAGCAGTAACTCAAGCCCATGGCGCAGCCAACGAAAAGTTCTTTGCCTTCAACTGCTTCCACGATTTCAGCCAACGGACGATGAAAGTCTTCTTTCTCCAGATAGAATCCACCGTTGGGTCCTTTTGTCGATTGAATAAGCCCTTCTCTGCTTAGTTTTTGTAAGATTTTGGCCAAGAAGTGTTCTGGAGAATTGATTTCTTGTGCGATTTCCTTTATGCCCGACTTATGCCCTTGCTCACTTCTTTTGGCAATGTATAAAACCGCTCTTAATGCATATTCACAAGTTTTTGAAAAGATTCCCATAACGTCTTATTCTAATATTGTATTTTTTGTTCAACAAAGGTATACTATTTCTTTCGCATTCTATCACAGGTGCAACAATTGGTCAAACTGTATTAGGAATAGCGGTGTTTCATTATTTGGCTAGGTGTTTAACGAAGTATTTTGGCACTTCTTCGTACCCTTGTTTCACATAGAAGGCGTGCGCATTTTCTCTTCGGCTGTGGCAGTGTAATTCGATTCGATCACATCCCATTTGCCTAGCCAAAGCGGCAATATAGTCCTCTACCATTTTCCCGACTCCCTCGTTTCTTCGCTCTTCCTCTACGGCAAAGTAACTTATTCGCATAAAATCGCCTCGCATAGCTAGTTGTGGAATCAGGTGAAGCGAAATAAAAGCCACTACAACATCGTCCACTTCGACCACGAGTAACTTTTCTTGTGTATGTCGGCTCATCTTTGCGATTTTAGCACCGATAAAGTCCACCGTTTCTGGGTATCCCAACTGCGTCAAGAGTTCCGTGACAACCACGGCATCATCGACATTCATTTTTCTAATGTGCATCCTTTATTTATTCTTGTTCGAATGATAGTAATGTTCCATCCTTGTTAAACTCAATTGCATAGCGTGAGCGGTCGTTAGAAACCGTGCGCGGATACCAGCGAACCCTATTCTTTCTCGTAATAACATATACGGTTAAATCAGAAGAATCGCCTCCAATCTCTTCAACTTTTTGCTTGAGAGCTTCGTATACATTATTGGCGTTGACAAAGGGAATTTCATCTAAAGATAATAAGTCTTGCTCAATTTTTGCGTTTTTAGATAAAACAATTGGCTTTGGCTCATGCCACTGCCCATTAGCGTAATAGTACTCATCAACATAGTCTGGATTATCTGGGTTTTGCACTTGGAGCAAGACGCGATAATTATCGTAAAAATGAATCGATTGATAAACGTAAATCGGTTTATTTTCAAACTGGGGCAACTGGCGAAGTGCAACTTCAACCTCGTGTAAATGCTGTTTATCTGCCGCAAATCCCCTCTCTTTTTTAGAGAAAATAGGTGGGTCAATAGCAGCCGTATTTTCTTGTTTTTCCGGCAAGTGTTGGGGTAAGTCTTCCGTTTCCATATCCTTTCCCTTTTTAGTATCTTCTATTGATTTTATAAATTCTGTACACGAACTCATCAACAAAAAAACAACCGCTAAACCAAGACTATATATACTTTTTCTCATACTGTGTTTATTTTGTATTCACATCAGACTCAAACATCACCTGATTAGGATTTTTGGGGTTGTAAAAAACAACACAATTCCGCTGTGTTTGAATGTTGCCTAGGTCGAGCAGAGAGACGACTTTCTTAACAGTTGCACGTTGGATTACACCCGTTGCATCTGTATATTCAACCTCAAATCGAACTTCTGGTTGTTCATTGATATACGTTCCAGTCTGCTTCACCTCTTGAATAACTGCCGCTGCCCTCAGACCACTAAACTTTAAGGCCAAACTTGAGCTACCTAAATTCAATTTCTTCAAAATGATAAACTTAAAAATCAAGTAGAAGATACCCGCAAAGAAAATCAAAAATCCCCCACTACTGATTAAAGGATGACTTAGGGATAAAAATCGCCAACCATAATTCGCATTTTCCAGCTGGTAGGAAAAGACGTAGTAATAGATCACCCCACTGAGCAAAAGCAACCATCCCGCAAAAAACAGCCCGTTGATTTTTCCTTGTGTTCCCTCTAGGATAACGTAGGGTTTAAGTTTAAACGTAGGATCAACCCTTAGCTGTATGTGCTTGCCTTCCTCAAATCGCCTTTCCATAGGCTTTGAATCGAAAATATCCATTTGGTGTTGTATGGGCTCTTGCTGGAGGTTCTTCAACTGCAAAACCACCGATTTAATTGCCTGATCCCGAACAGAACTAGCGCTTTTACTTGTTTGTACAATGAAAGCGTCCAATCGCTTTCCTGTTTGATTAATGCGGTTGATGTTCCACTTTCTTTTAAATGTATAGCCATAGATTATACGCAGTAAAACTAGGAATATCCCACTCCATAAGACAATACTAATCCCTAGGTAAACAAGAGATTCCGTTGGATTAACCTGTTCTAAATACTGCTTGGGGTATTCACTGCTATAATAAATAACGGCAGGATGTCCAAAGATAAAATACAGGAAAAAAAACAGCCAAAAAAGGCCAAATAAATTACGCATAATGGTAGTATTTATTGATATTTTTCGCGTAAGGTGGAGGTGAATAAGTGGAGAGCGCAACTGCTGTTCCCTGTCGTTGCGTTCTCCTTTCAAAAATACAATTTATTGAAAAACGAACAGCTATTTTTTTGATTTTTATCATTTCTCACTGCCCTTAGGTCTAGTTCATGAAGTTTCCCTTGGGTTGTATTTGCTTGTAGACTCGTTCGGTCAAGCGTTTTATATGGGTGTACTTTTTCCTAGGTAGCGAAGGCAAACAATTACTCCACCTCAAACACGGTTTGAATCGAAACACTAGATCCCAAGGGCAGTGAACTTGCACCGCCTGTGTTGCACGTGTACTTTCCTTTTTTCGCCAAATACGGCAACGACAAGATCAGAAGCAGGATTCATTAAGGCAGCGTGTTGAGTATAAGTATCAACCGTATTAAAAGAGCCGATTACTTGTACACAGCGTTTTACCTTGTTTAGGTCTCCACCAACAGCTTCTTTTAAAAATGACAAAACATGGAGCAGATTCGCCCTGCGACCTTCCCTATAATACCTCAAATATTATTTTCGAGCTACTCTATTTTTATAATATTTTCCTCTTGTCTCTGCCCCATCACTATCATTTTTTTACACTCTTTGTTTGTAAGCGATTCGTTTTTACTTAATTTAGCACTTATATAAAAAAAAGATTATGAAAAAACTAAGTTTACTATTTAGCATTATGCTTGTGGCATTATCTTTTAATTCTTATGCGCAATCTCCGATAAACATAGGGATTAAAACGGGATTAAACTTCACAGATTTCTCAAGCAATCCGAAAGTTTACAGCACAAAAAACTCTACAGGCTTCGGTGTTGGGGCTATGGCGCGAATCAATATCAGTCGTTCATATATCCAAGCAGATCTAATGTATTCAGAGAAAAGCGTTAAGTTCGAATGGGCTTTTGGCAGTGACAAAGCGACAATGAAAAACATCGAAATTCCAGTTGTATACGGATATAAATTACTTAAGAGTCCACTATATAACCTAAGAGTTTTTGGCGGTGGAGTCTATACTGCTGTTTTAAATAATTTATCAAAAGGCGCTGTTGACAATGCATTCAACGAATTTGACAAATCAAACATTGGATACCGCGTAGGTGCTGGGGTTGATATCTTAAAATTCACAGTTGACGTATCGTATGACGGTGGTTTGAGCAACATTAGCAAAGATTTTTCATCAAAACCAAACACTTGGTTTATTGCCGTAGGATATAAATTCCTTTAATTCCTACTTTTACAATATAAAAAAGGCTATTGCTCGATATTGCAATAGCCTTTTTTTGTGTCTACATTTTGGTGAGTCCATGGTGAGTCCATAGTGAGTCCATAGTGCCTCTATTAAAAAGTGTGTTTTTTATAGAGACACTATGGACGCATACTAGAGGGATACTAAAGGCAACACAATAAGAATACCTACTAAACGGGTACAACCTAAAACAATCTATTTGATATAGCTAAAAAGCATCCTACGACTGTAGGTTGTATTTGTCTTTGGGTATTGGTTTATAAATCGAATTCGATGCCTTTGATGCTCTACTCAAGTGTTTCTACTCAAACTATAGTTTTACTTTAAATTTTTATTATTTTTGTGCTATGCAAAAGAACATCAACATTCTAAATAAAAGAGCTAAGTTCGAATACGAAATCTTAGATAAATATACAGCTGGAATCGTACTGACAGGTACAGAAATTAAATCCCTACGACTAGGTAAAGCTAGTATTGCGGAGAGTTTTTGTGAGTTTCAAAATTTAGAACTCTTCGTAATCAATTCACATATTGAAGAATATGCAAACAGCAGTCACTTCAATCACAAGGCTAAAACGGAGCGCAAACTATTACTGAATAAAAAAGAGCTAAAAAGCTTACATAAGAGTGTACAAAACAAAGGGTTAACCATCATTCCTTTGCGCTTATTTATCAATGAGAGAGGATTGGCTAAGATGGATATTGCATTGTGTAAAGGAAAGAAAAACTACGACAAACGCGAAACAATCAAAGACCGAGATAATAAAATAGCCTTAGATCGCTTGAAAAAAGCGTATTAGTACAAGGCCTACAACAAGCAAGCATCCTAACAGGGATGCTTTTTTTATACTACAACCAAAAAAAAATGAAAAAGAATCTATTACTAATCCTAGGCTGGCTAGTTTCTACAGCTGTACTTGGACAATCCACTTCAGAAGACTTAAAAGCTGTGCCACCTACTATGGGACCGGAAAGCAAAACCAATCAGTATTCCAACAATACAATTGGTACAGAATACGATTTTGTACTCAACGAGCAATACGCACCAATTCAAACTGTTCCTTTAGATCAAGATGCAATCCTGATCTATGATTATGATGGTACACTGAAATCCTTCAACCTTAAAACACAAAAAATCAACTGGAACTTCCAGGCAAAGGATTCTATTGTTACCTATTCTCGCAATAAGTTGACGCTAGAAAATGGCGTGGTATATATCCCCTTCCTCAACGGCGAGCTCTATGCGTTAAACCACAAAACCGGGGAAGTGTTTTGGGAAGTTAAAATAGGGATAAAAAACATTGAAAACCACAAAATGATGATTAACCAAATCCCGGTTATCCACAACGATTTACTCTACTTGGTTACCCAATATGAAAACAGCAATATTTATGCTTTTGACAAAAATACGGGCCATCATATTTGGAACTACAAACTTGAATTCCCCTACAATCACATGCCTGTCATGTACACCAACAACAAAGTTATTGTTCCCAATGCGGGCTATGTGTACAACTTTGACGCTGAAACAGGAAAGGCACTTTATGCAAGAGGGTTTAAAAGAGGGATGTATTCTAAACCCGTGAGCGATGGAACTAGTGTTTTTATTGCGGATCTAGGATCCGAAATCTTTGCTTTACACCCTGATAACTTAGATATCATATGGCAAATTGATTTAGTAGAAGGAAGAATTGGACATAAAATGGCCTATGTGAACAATCAACTGTTAGTGGGAACAAGCCGTTCGTTCTACTCGATTAACCCTAAAGATGGCGCTATCCTTTGGCAAACCGAAGTGCCTTTTAAAGAACAAGCAGACAGACGCTTTGAACTTAAACAAATGGAGGTCTTTAACAACAAAATATACGCCTATAACAACAAGAGTACTTTCTTTATCGTCAACCCTAAAGACGGTAAAATTGAAAAGGAAATAGACCTGCAAAACACCCCTATTTCCAATATCGAAATGCAAGATGAGACCTACGCTTTCTTCTATTGTGAAGTAGGTTTGATTCGGCTAAACGTAAAAACAAATAAAGAAGAATTACTGTATGTCCGCGCTTCTATTCAAGATAATCCAAAAGAGAACTATATTAAGTTAGTTCGCTAGTGGGTGATGGGAGAGGAATGATTTCTCTAAAATACAAAAGGATTTCTATTGTTGGAATCCTTTTTTTTTGCACTTTGTGGTTTTGACACTTATTCTTATTTAGGAGATTTTATCTTAACGCATACCTCAGTCCCCTACTCCAATTTTGATCGATCGCTTTAGGCTACTTCCTATCAAACAAAAGATGCCATTCGAGCTTCAAATGCTCAGCATCAAGCCTTTACGCAAGACATCGAAGACAGCAAGTCATACACTCCTCTTGCCCTTCCTGTACTAGGTATTGGAGGAAGTGGATACGAAATGCTCAAAGGATCTTTAGTAGCTGTTGCATCTGATCTTACCCTAGTAAAACTAGAGGGGTGTGGGCATTTTATTCTGGCAGAGAAAGCAGAAGAAGTAGCGAAAGAAATAGCGTTGTTTTTATAAGACGGTAGAAAATACACTGTTTTAGTAGAATAGCGCAAACTACAATGCCAAACGATAGGCTAGAAATCATATACGGCAGGAATCATTTTTACAGCCAAAATTGAAAACAGCCTGAATAAGTAAATAAGCCGCTGGGATTAACAATACCCAAAGGCGAGCATCCAATGCTTGAACAGTTAACAAAATAGCCAATGCTAAGCGGATATAGCGCATAGGTGTCCATTTTTTAAAGTAATTGACTACGGTATTCATCTTATTTCTATTTTAAGTAACCTCAAAAATACCTTTATTTATTTTGTTATACTGTAACAATTGTTACCATTTATTTAGATGGGAACTGCTAGTTTTGCTTGAAACAAACATAAATAGATTAGTATGAAGAAAATGCTATGGGCGATTGCCGTACTTGTAGGAACAACTACACTGGTAAATGCGACAAACCTTGTGCATACAAGAAGCGAATCAGTTGCACAAGTAACAACAGGAGATAAATATGCTATTTTAGTTCAATCGACTAAAAATTTACGCGCTTCGATTATGACTGCTTCGGAGATGAAAAAAGCCAATCCTGCGATTGCTTTCGAAATTGTCATTATGGGGCAAATGGTTCAAGAGTTAAACGACAGCGAATTGCGTTCCACTTTAGATGCTGCAAATAAAGCTGGGATTGCATTAGTGGTATGTGAATTTGCCCTAAAAGTATACGGAGTGCAACTCAGCGACTTACCCTCGTATTTTATTGGAACACCAAATGCACACAAGTATATGTTTCAGTTGAATGAAAAACAGTACAATACACTTTCCATTTAAAATAAACAACAAACAAGAATACCATTTTTCTAAAAAAGCATCCTCTAGGGGATGCTTTTTGTATCTATTTAGTTTTTATTCTCTAACATAGGGACGAATTTAAAATCGCCATGTTCGTGTTTTTCGAATTGAGTTTCATTTAGGCGGATGAGTTCGATCATCGTTTGTTGTTCCTCACCAACGGGAATAATCATGCGTCCCCCTACTTTGAGTTGTCCCATCAAAGCTTGTGGAATGAATGGTGCTCCTGCAGTAACAATAATTGAATCAAAAGGCGCGTAGTTGGGCAAGCCTTTATAACCGTCTCCAAAAGTAAGTAATTTGGGGCGAATGCCTAGTTTAGGCAGTAGTAAAGAGGTTTTCTTATACAGTTCTAGCTGTCGTTCAACGCTGTACACTCGTGCGCCCATTGCCACTAGCACTGCGGTTTGATATCCACTCCCCGTTCCAATCTCCAACACTTTATCCTCTGGTTTTACACCCAATAACTGCGATTGAAAGGCAACCGTATACGGATGCGAGATCGTCTGACCTGCACCGATGGGAAAAGCGGTGTTTTGATAAGCAAAATTTTCAAAACTCGAATCTATAAATAAATGTCTAGGAATGCGTCTAATCGCCTGAAGTACAGCTTGATCTACAATGCCTTTTTCCTTCAACGCTTCGACCAACTGATTGCGCAATCCTTGGTGCTTCGTAGAATCTTTCACGGTAATTAAATAATTTACACAAAAGTAACTATTATTTTGATAAAACACACCCTTTAAAACCATCCAAACAAAGTATTGCGAAAGATTTAAAGCTTAAATTTTACCCAATCCATAAATAAGTTTTATTTTTGTTCAAAATTATTTTTTTATGCTTAAAATTGGCGTATTGGGAGCTGGACATTTAGGTAAAATACACCTGCGTTTGCTCAACCAATCAGAAAAATACGAACTAGTAGGTTTTTATGACCCTTTTACAGACAATGCAAACAAAGTAGCACAAGAGTTTGGTTATACCAAATTTGACAGCCTTGACGAATTAATTCAAGCCGTTGACGTTGTGGATATTGTAACGCCTACACTCTCCCATTTTGACTGTGCGAAAAAAGCCATTGAAGCGGGCAAACACGTTTTTTTAGAAAAACCCATCACTACAACAGTAGCCGAAGCGGAAGCCATCATTGCATTAGCGAAAAAACACCAGGTACTCGGACAAGTAGGACATGTAGAACGCTTTAACCCTGCTTTCGTTGCGATTAGCTCTAAAATTGAAAATCCAATGTTTATCGAAACACACCGCTTGGCTGAATTCAACCCAAGAGGTACAGATGTTCCTGTTGTATTGGATCTAATGATTCACGATTTAGACGCCATCTTAAGTGTGGTTCACTCACCTGTAAAACACGTGAGCGCTAGCGGTGTTTCAGTACTTAGCGAATCACCCGATATTGCCAATGCGCGTATCGAATTCGAAAATGGTTGTGTGGCCAACGTAACAGCAAGTAGAATATCCATGAAAAACATGCGTAAATCGCGTTTCTTTCAACGCGATGCCTATATTTCTGTCGACTATTTAGAAAAAACGTGTGAGGTGGTAAAAATGAAAGATGCCCCAGAAACACCTGGTGATTTTGACTTAATCTTGCAAAATGCCGAAGGTGTAAAAAAACAAATTTACTACGATAACCCTACGGTTCTACCAAATAATGCTATCTTAGATGAGCTGGAAACCTTCCACGATGCTATTGTAAATAAAACAACGCCTATTGTGACGTTGGAAGATGGTACAAAAGCATTGCGCTTGGCTTACCAAATCATTGAAGCGTTCAAAAACTAATGTATAATTAACTCGTTAACACACATATAACTTATGAAAAATATTGCTGTAATTGGTGCAGGTACAATGGGAAATGGAATTGCTCATACTTTCGCTCAAAAAGGCTTTAAAGTACTTTTAATCGATATCTCTGAGCAAGCTATTGAAAGAGGAATGAACACGATTAGCAAAAACCTAGATCGAATGATTGCCAAAGGTTCTATCACAGAAGCTGACAAAAAAGCAACAATCGAGAATATTATTACCTACACAGAAATTAAAGACGGCGTTGTTAATGCTGATTTAGTTATTGAAGCAGCGACGGAAAATGTAAACTTAAAACTAAACATTTTCAAAGAATTAAGTGCTGTATGTAGAGAAGATGTGATCTTAGCCTCAAATACATCTTCAATTTCCATTACGCAGATCGCATCTGTTGTAAAAAATCCAGCACGTGTCATTGGTATGCACTTCATGAACCCTGTGCCAATCATGAAATTGGTAGAGATCATCCGCGGCTACAACACAACGGACGAAGTGACAAAAGCAATCATGGAGTTGTCAACCAAGTTAGATAAAGTTCCTACAGAAGTAAATGACTACCCTGGTTTTGTTGCAAACCGCATCTTAATGCCGATGATTAACGAAGCAATCGAAACCTTGTACAATGGCGTAGCTGGCGTAGAAGAAATTGATACGGTTATGAAGTTGGGAATGGCACATCCTATGGGACCTTTACAATTGGCCGATTTTATTGGTTTAGATGTTTGTTTATCCATCTTAAACGTAATGTATGACGGCTTTAAAAACCCAAAATACGCACCATGTCCGCTATTGGTCAATATGGTAATGGCTGGTAAATTAGGGGTAAAATCTGGCGAAGGGTTTTATGATTATGCTGCTAGTAAAAAAGCAGAAAAAGTGGCGAAAATGTTTTCTTAATTGAAAAACAAATAAAATAAACCATCATATCAAGACAATCGATACCATTGTCGATTGTCTTACTTTTTGATACCATATAGTAAAGAATGGCAAAAATAATTCCTTTCCAGGGGATACGCCCCACACGAGATAAAGCTAATTTGGTAACTTGCAGGTCTTTCGAAGACTACAATGCAGTTGAATTAGCCTATCTTTTAGACTACAACCCCTTTTCTTTCATTCACGTTTTACATCCCGCTTACGTCAATCCTCAAAAGGTGACTAGTGATAAGCGCTTTAAAATGGTGGCTGCAAAATTCAATGATTTTAAAAAGGAAGGTATTCTAACAAAGGAAGAACATCCTGTTTTGTATCTCTATCAAATTGAAACAAAAAATTGGAAATTCACAGGTATTGTCGCAGGTACTTGTATCGAAGATTACGAAAATAACGTTATCAAACGGCACGAAGATACCCTTGAATATCGCGTAAGACTATTCAAAGAGTATTTATACCACAGTCGATTCAACACTGAACCTGTTTTGATGATGTACCCCGACAAGGAAAACATCAACAGTTGGATCGCAACCTATAAAGAAAATAGACCTATTTACGATTTTACAACGGTGACCAAAGAGCGACATACGATCTGGAAAATCGACGATCAAGCCTGTATTGATTGGCTTTGTAGTGAATTCGACAATATTCCGGAAATGTACATCGCTGATGGCCATCACCGCTTTGCCTCTGCCGCTTTGCTCAAAAGAGAAAATGGCTTTGAACCCCATTCGCACAGCAATACGGTTATGACCTTTCTCATCGCAGAAAACAATATAAAAATATACGAATTCAATCGTATTATACACGATTTAAACAACCATACGAAAGAAGAGTTTTTAGCCCTACTAAGCGAAAAATTCACCGTAAAAAACAAGCAGCAACAGCTGTGGAAACCCTCTAAAAAAATGGAGTTTGGCATGTACTTAGACGGCGATTTTTACTCGTTAAAGCTCAAAGATAAAATCAAAACAGACAACATTTTGATGCAATTGGATGCCCAAATCTTGTATGATGCTGTTTTAAACCCTATCTTGGGGTTAGACGATTTAAGAAATGACGCTAGAATTGATTATATTCCTGGTAATGAGTCAATTGTTGCCATTAAAGAATTAGTTGATGATGGAGAATACGAAGTTGGATTTATGCTCTATCCAACCAATGTGCAAGAGATAAAACTGGTGGCGGATAACGATTTAATCATGCCGCCAAAAAGTACCTATATTGAACCTAAGTTCATGAATGGGTTATTAACCTATGAAATTTAAAATAGAAGATTATGTCAAGTATTGCTGAGAATCTAAAACGAATTAAAGCTGACCTACCCACACAGGTGAGCTTAGTAGCTGTTTCTAAAACAAAGCCCAATGCGGCAATTTTAGAAGCATATGAAGCAGGACAAAGAATTTTCGGTGAAAATAAGATACAAGAAATGACGGATAAATATGACGCTCTACCCAAAGATATTGAGTGGCATATGATTGGTCATGTACAGCGCAACAAAGTGAAGTATATGGCGCCGTTTGTAGCTTTAATTCACGCGGTGGACAGCCTGCGTTTACTTGTAGAAATCAACAAACAAGCGGAGCGAAATAATCGCGTAATCCCTTGTTTACTCCAACTCTTTATCGCAGATGAAGAAACAAAGTTCGGCCTCGATGAAAGCGAACTAATGGAATTGCTAAATAGCGAGGAATTTAAAACCCTCAACCATATAAAGATCCAAGGACTAATGGGAATGGCAACATTTACCGATAATCAGGATCAAATTAGACAAGAATTTTCTACGCTACACGCGATTTTTGAAAAGGTAAAAACATCCTATAATCACTTGCCTAATGTAGCATGCGATACGCTATCTATGGGTATGAGTAACGACTACCCTATCGCTATTGATTGTGGAAGTACACTGATTAGAATAGGAAGTACCATTTTTGGAGAACGCAATTACGAACTAAACAAATAAGTATACTATTGTACGCAGTTTTAGATATAGAGACCACAGGTGGTCAGTTCAATGAGGAGGGAATAACCGAAATCGCCATCTATAAATTTGATGGCCATCAAATCGTAGACCAACTCATTAGCTTAGTCAATCCCGAAAAAGATATTCAACCCTTTGTTGTAAAACTAACAGGGATAAACAGTGCTATGCTGCGCTTAGCACCAAAGTTTTATGAATTAGCTAAACGCATTATAGAAATTACGGAAGACTGTGTCCTCGTTGCACACAACGCCTCGTTTGACTATCGCGTCTTGCGCAATGAATTTAGTCGTTTGGGATATGATTTTCAAAAAGATACGCTTTGTACCGTTGAACTAGCACAAAAATTATTACCCGAAATGCCTTCCTATAGCTTAGGGAAATTAGTGCGAAACTTAGGTATTCCCCTAGCGGATCGACACCGTGCCTATGGAGATGCCTTAGCTACTCTAAAGCTCTTTCAGCTACTCTTGTCCAAAGACACCGAAAAAACAATCTTAACTAGCATGATTAAATCCGATATTAAAACTGGATTTAATCCCAAGTTTTTCGATATTACAGACAATCTTCCTACTTCCGTTGGAATATACTATATCCACAATGAAGATGGCCAAATTATTTACATCGGTAAAAGCCGCAACATCAAGAAAAAAATTATGCAGCATTTTACCAATAACTCCGTACTGTTCAAAAAGGTGCAAAAAGAAACCTATACGGTAACCTTTGAAAAAACGGGAAATGAATTGATTGCCATCCTGAAAGAAGCGGAAGAAGTGCTCTTAAATAAACCCAAATACAACAAAATAACGAAAAAGGGCGTTTTCCCTTATTCCTTGTATATCAAAACCAACTTGAAAGGCTACTGCTATTTTAGCTTGGAAAAAACGGATGGACGCAAGAAAAACTATATGGCGTTTACTTCCCTAACGGAAGGTAGAAAATTCATTGATAAAATTACAGCTGATTTTGAACAGCCTTATTACTTGGAAGTGCTCCATGAAAAAAAATCAAATAAAGTGACAGAAGAAACTTTTTGTGCTACATTTGAACTACATTACAATGAATACAATAAGCTATTGCTTAGCTTATTACAAAAATACAACCTAGATGATGGTTATGCATTAATCCTCGATAAAGGACGGAGCATCAATGAGCGAAGTGCGGTTGTTTTGGAACAAGGAAAACTATTGGGATATTGTTTTTACGATTTGAATTATCAAATCAACGATCCTGCACGAATTGCAGCAAACCTTACGCCAATTACATTTCATCGAAACAACAGAAACATTATCCTCAATTATTTGAATAAAAAAACAGGTTATAAATTAATCCATTATTAAAAGTATATACGTTGAGACGCAGACTAAAAAATAAGTGGGATATTCTGAAACAGAAGATTTATATCATCATCTATGGATCCAATACCTTCGCGGGTAAACTATTCGATTTAGTTTTACTCGCCGTGATTCTCATGAGTGTGATTTTAGTTATGTTGGAGTCGATTGAGAGCTACGACATGAAGCATCACACCCTATTGAAGGTCTTGGAATGGGTGATTACGATTTTCTTTACCATCGAATATATCTTGCGGATTATTTGTAATAAACAACCGCTCAAATACATCTTTAGTTTTTATGGTATTGTGGATTTGATTTCCATCATGCCGATGTATTTGTCGTTCTTTGTTTCTGATTTAGGAGTACTATCCGTAGTAAGAGCCTTGCGACTCCTTCGTTTATTCGGTATTCTCAATCTCGTTCCATACATTGGTCAGGAGTCTAACCTAAAACTAGCCATTAAAGCCAGTAGAACAAAAATTATTGTTTTCATCTACTTTATCGTAGTTGTTTCCATCTTATTAGGTGCGTTAATGTATGTTATCGAAGGAAAAGACAATGGATTCACCAGTATACCGCGCAGTATCTACTGGTGTATTGTAACCCTGACTACGGTTGGTTATGGAGATATCGCGCCTCAAACTACCATTGGTCAAATGATTGCTTCCTTTATTATGATTATGGGATATGGAATTATTGCCGTACCAACTGGAATTGTGACCGCGGAATTTACTAGCTTAAAACGCAATAAAAGCGTAGATGCTAGACGCAGAAGATCTTGTTCTTCTTGTACAACAACAATTTATGATGATGACGCCAATTATTGCTATAATTGCGGACAAAAATTAGGAGATGTCTTTACCCGTTAATAATTATTTACTTGTCGTTATTGGCCCAACAGCAATTGGAAAAACGGCCTTAGCCATTCGACTTGCTCAACATTTTCAATGTGAAATTCTATCGTGTGATAGCCGTCAATTTTTTAAAGAAATGACAGTAGGCACAGCTGTTCCCTCTCCGGAGGAGCTCAGCGCTGTACCCCATCACTTTATTCAACATATCAGCATTCAAGACGCCTATTCAGTAGGCGATTTTGAACGGGACGCTATTGCCCTCTTAGATCGCTTATTTGAACGCAATAACGTACAAGTAATGGTCGGTGGATCGGGCCTATACGTCAATGCTATTTTAGAGGGATTAGACGAATTCCCTGATATAGACCCTCGCATTAGAGAAGAGCTCAACCAAGCCCTAGAAGAAAAGGGATTACCCTATCTACAAGCCCAATTAAAAGAACTCGATCCTGTTCACTATGAAAAGGTAGCCCTAGACAACCCTCAGCGCGTTACCCGAGCTTTAGAGGTTTCCATCGGTACGGGACAGCCCTACTCTAGTTTTCTAGCGAAAAAGAAAGTAAAACGCAATTTTATTCCCATCGTAATCGGTTTGGAAGCTCCACGTGAAATAATGTATGACCGCATTAATAAACGCGTGGATCTCATGCTCCAAGGCGGACTTCTAGAGGAAGTAAAAGCGCTAATTCCCAAGCAAGACCTCAATGCACTCCAAACAGTAGGCTATCGCGAACTATTCCAGTATTTTAAAGGGAATGCCACGCTAGATGAAGCCGTAGAAGAAATTAAAAAGAATACACGTCGTTTTGCCAAAAGACAAATTACTTGGTTTAAACGCACACCAAACACCACTTGGTATTCCTTTCAACAAGATAGTTCATCAATTATAGAGGATATTACCAAGCAAATAAACTAAATTAGTATGCCCATTTCCGACCAATTTACCTCCATTCACCAACAGTCTTACGAAATAGACTTCTTTGCTTGTTCTCCTTCTGGACGCTTGAAGTGGGTGGATTTGTGTAAATTCATTCAAAGCGCTTCAGCAGATCACTCGGTCTTAGGCGGAATTAGTTTTTGGGATTTAAAAACACACAATCAAGCGTGGGTATTGAGCAAATTCAGAATAGAGAAAAAAGCTGAATTACCGCAATGGCAAGATAAAATTACCATTCATACTTGGATCGAGCGCCTTGATGGGGTGAGATCCATACGGAATTTTGAGGTCTACCTCGGAGACCTACTTATCGCTGTAGCTTCTTCCCTCTGGGTAATCATCAACACCGAAAGACGTAGACCTGAACTCATCGCTTTACCTCATGAACACTTTATCAAATACACCGATAAAAAAGTGACGGATACTCCTTTCGCCAAACTACACAAAGGCAATTATCAACCTATTGACCAAGTGCGCGTCAAACTATCGGATTTGGACATGGTGAAACACGTCACCAATATCAAGTATTTGGAGTGGTGTATTGACGCCGCTTTTACTTGTCAAGAAGCTGTAGATCAAATTCAAGTTATTGATATGCACTTCTTAAAAGAAACCCGAATCAACGATCGCTGTGATGTTCTTTTCTTAGAAGAAAACAATATGCGACACTACCAAATTTGCGTAGAAGGTGTAGTACATTTTTATTGCTTCATGAACTAGTTAACGGTTGACAACCTGAACAACGTAATCTGTACGGTTTGCGCGGTTTGTACGGTGCGCGGTTTGTACGGTTTGTTTAGTCTCTTCGCTTGTAAGATAATTGCGCTTTACAATGAACAAATAAATCTGTACGGTTTGCACAAAGAGCAACGAACAAACCGTGCAAAGAGCAACGAACAAATCGAAGATTCATCGAACACCAAAACCAATATAAACTAGGTGAGATAAAGAGCAACAAACAAAAAAAAGGGATTCCTATTACTAGAAATCCCTCAGTTTATCTTAGATTTTACTTTCATCTAAAAACTACCAAACGAACATTGGACGTTCTTCCATCATGTCGTTTACTAGGTCAGCAACCTCTTCGATTACTGCTTCATCAGTATGATTAGTGATTACTCTATCAATTAAAGCAACGATAGTATCCATATCTTCTTCTTTCAATCCTCTTGTTGTGATTGCTGGTGTTCCGATGCGGATTCCCGAAGTTACAAAAGGCGATTTATCGTCAAATGGAACCATATTTTTATTTACCGTAATTTCAGCTTTTACCAACGCTTGTTCAGCGTCTTTACCTGAAATATTTTTGTTTCTCAGGTCGATCAACATCATGTGGTTATCTGTTCCGCCAGAGATAATATTGTATCCTCTTTTGACAAATGCATCAGCCATTGCTTTTGCATTTTTCTGTACTTGTAGCATATAAGTAAAGAACTCATCAGATAAAGCTTCACCAAAAGCAACTGCTTTAGCTGCGATAATGTGCATCAAAGGTCCACCTTGGTTCCCTGGGAATACAGCGCTATCCAATAGAGCAGACATCATGCGTACTTCACCTTTAGGTGTTTTTAATCCAAATGGATTAGGGAAGTCTTTACCGATTAAGATCATTCCTCCACGTGGTCCACGAAGTGTTTTGTGAGTTGTTGTTGTGATAATGTGACAGTGTGGAACTGGGTCGTTCATCAATCCTTTAGCGATTAATCCTGCAGGGTGTGAAATATCTGCCATTAAAAGTGCTCCAACGCTATCTGCGATTTCTCTAAAGCGTTTGAAATCCATATCACGAGAATAAGCAGAAGCCCCAGCAATGATTAATTTCGGTTGCTCTTTCTTCGCTATTTCTGCGATTTTATCGTAATTTAATAAACCTGTTTCTTGCTCTACACCATAAAACACTGGATTATACAATTTTCCAGAAAAATTCACGGGTGAACCGTGTGTTAAGTGCCCTCCGTGAGACAAATCAAATCCTAAGATTTTGTCTCCTGGTTTTAAACAAGCAGAAAAAACAGCGGTATTCGCTTGTGATCCAGAGTGAGGTTGAACATTCACGTATTCAGCACCAAAAAGAGCTTTTGCACGATCAATCGCAATTTGCTCTACAACGTCTACTACTTCACATCCGCCGTAGTAACGTTTGTTCGGATAT
Source organism: Myroides sp. DF42-4-2 (assembly GCF_030326445.1). NCBI lineage: Bacteria > Pseudomonadati > Bacteroidota > Flavobacteriia > Flavobacteriales > Flavobacteriaceae > Myroides > Myroides sp. DF42-4-2. The sequence goes on along the minus strand of NZ_JACAKI010000026.1, from coordinate 17,003 downwards.
CCTTCTGCGTATTTATTAGTTAAACAAGAACCAGCTGCTTCCATGGTTTGCTCACTCACAAAGTTTTCAGAGGCAATTAGCTCAATACCGTGTACTTGTCTATCCCCTTCCTCTACGATTAAGTCGAAAATTTCTGTATCTCTTCTCATCTGAATTGTATATTTCGTTAAATTGACTTCAAATGTACAAAATTCGTTTGTTAATTTGCCCTATAATTATATATTTGATAAAACTATTCACTCAACTAATTAAGCAATAAATATGATGATTACGGCAAATGATCCGAAAAGAAAATCTTGGTTAGACGTTCAGGCAGGATCTGACTTCCCCATCCAAAATATTCCTTTTGGGGTTTTTATTACGAAAGATGATATTGTAACAATTGGAACTCGTATTGGCGACCATGCCATCGATTTAAGTGCGCTACAAATGTTAGGCTACCTCAAGGGAATTGATCTCACAGACGATGTGTTTTTACAAGACAATCTCAATGATTTTATTTCTAGTGGAAAAAAAACATGGCGTGCAGTTCGAAACAGAATCGCTGATATCTTTGACAAAACAAATTCCACCTTACAAAACAACGCAAAACATAGAGAAGCAGTCATCTTTAAAATGGACGAGGTAGAAATGCAACTACCCGTGTATATTGGAGATTATACCGACTTCTATTCAAGTAAAGAACACGCAACCAATGTGGGTAAAATGTTCAGAGATCCTGCGAATGCATTGTTGCCCAATTGGCTACACATTCCAGTGGGATACCACGGAAGAAGTTCTACTGTTATACCTTCGGGAATCAACGTAAAACGCCCTTTGGGACAAACGCTGCCCAAAGGAGAATCACAACCTGTTTTTGGTCCTTCTAAACGCATTGACTTCGAGTTAGAAACTGCATTTATCACTACGGATGCCAACCTATTTGGCGAAAGTATTCCAGTAGATGAAGCGGAAGATCACATCTTTGGTATGGTGTTACTAAACGATTGGAGTGCACGCGATATTCAAACTTGGGAATACGTTCCACTAGGGCCTTTCTTAGCCAAGAACTTCGCTACTTCTATTTCGCCTTGGGTGATTACTTTAGACGCCTTAGAGCCCTTTAGAACGGCAAGCCCCAAGCAAGAACCTACACCACTTCCCTATTTACAGCAAACAGGAAACAAAACATTTGATATTAACTTAGAGGTCTATCTGCAACCTGAAAATGGAACAGATACGCTTATTTGTCAATCTAATTTCAAATACTTGTATTGGACCATGAGTCAACAGCTGGCTCACCACACCATCAATGGCTGTAAGATCAACGCAGGAGATCTTATGGGGTCGGGAACGATTTCTGGTTCTACTCCTAACAGCTTTGGTTCCTTGTTAGAACTGACTTGGGCTGGTGCTAATCCCCTTACTTTAGCTGATGGTACTACAAGAACTTTTATTGAGGATTACGATACCATCACCATGAAGGGGTTCTGTCAAAATGACGATATTCGCATTGGATTCGGAGAAGTAAAGAGTATGTTACTCCCATCATCCGCTACAATGAAATAATATAAAATGAAAGAATACAAAAGGGGTTCCATAAAAGAACTCCTTTTTTTGTGGCATTATGAGAACTTTAAACCTACAAACACAACAGAATTGATTTTTTATAAAACGCCGTTTAAATCATGCACAACTCCTTCCATAAATCGCAACTTTTTCGTATTTTTACCTTTTAATTCATTCGTTGCTATGTCAGAAGTAATCTTATCCTTACAAAATGTAAATGTTTACCAAAATAAACATCAGGTGTTATCTAATGTTAACCTCGAAGTAAACAAAGGAGAATTCCTTTATATCATAGGTAAAACAGGAGCTGGAAAAAGTAGTTTTATGAAAACACTATATGCTGACTTAGCCTTAACGGAAGGCGAAGGAATCATTGTGGACTATAACCTTCGCCAGTTAAAAGAGCGCGACATTCCTTTTTTGAGACGCTCCTTAGGTATTGTATTCCAGGATTTTAAGTTATTACCAGACCGCACAGTATACGGAAATCTACAATTTGCCTTAAAAGCAACAGGATGGACGGAACAAGAAGCTATTAAAAGACGCATCGAAGAAGTATTGGAGCGCGTAGGAATGCGCACACATATTCAAAAAATGCCCCATCAACTTTCTGGTGGAGAACAACAACGCGTTGCAATTGCACGCGCCTTATTGAACGATCCTGATCTAATCCTTGCGGATGAACCAACGGGGAACTTGGATCCACAGACAAGTGCTGAAGTGATGGAACTACTTTTAGAAATCAACAAAAACGGCCGTACCATCATAATGGTGACACACGACTATGCGCTATTGTTGAAATACCCTGCCAAAACACTTAAATGCGATGACGGTTCTCTCTTCGAAGTGATACATCGCACCTCTTAGTTTTCTTATGCTATCTATTGCTATACCCGTCTATAATTACAATATTCTACCCTTGGTAGAGCGATTACATCAGGAGGCATCTACCTTAAACATTCCCTTTGAAATCTTAGTGTGTGATGATGCTTCAACAATGCAATTTCAAAATCAAACTATTTCGCGTTTATCCCATACGCGTTTCTTGCAAAATTCAATCAATCAACACGTCGCCTCAACGCGAAATCGACTGCTAAAAGAAGCGCAATATCCTTGGGTCTTATTGTTGGATGCCGATGTCTTTCCCCTTTCGGAAACGTTTGTACAAACCTATATCGATCAAGTCAATACCGGCTCTTTTATTCAAGGGGGCTTTACCTACCAACCGACCGCTAAAGGTGTACCACAATCGCTTAGGGAAACCTATGGGCTAAAAATAGAACAATACAAACACTTACACAGCTGTTGCAATCTATTTTTTAATCAACGCGAACTACAACTTGAATTCGATGCTACTATTCAAACCTATGGATATGAGGATACGCAGTTTTTTCTTCAATTACAGCAACGCAACATCGAGGTTAGGCGAATAAAAAATCCTGTTTTACACCGGAGTACAGAGTCAAATGCAGCCTATTTAGCGCGGACAAAAGAGGCTTGTACCGTACTCGCTAAGTTGATTGAAGATCAAAAAATACAAGCGGAAGACGTACAGCTTAGCAAGCTATATAAAAAATTAAAAAACAATAACTTAACTCCATTAATTACGGGTGTACAAACTGTTTTTGGCGGTCTAATTTCACGTAATCTTTTGGGAAAAAAGCCCTCCATGTTGGCGTATAAGCTTTTCAAACTAATCGCGTTTCACCAAGCTAGTCTTGAGATTCAAAAAAAGTAATCCACTGAGGAAGCACAACAGATTTATCGTACTGCTGAACTGTTTGCACGGCATGTGCTCCGAATTGTTCTGCTTTGTTGCTATCCTTTATCAGCGCTAAACAGCAGTCGATCATTTGCTCTTGATCCCCTTGTGGCACCAAATAGCCATTGTACGCATGCTCAATCAAATCAGCAGGTCCAAAATCAACATCAAAAGCCACAACGGCTACTCCTAACGCCATAGCCTCTAAAAAAGCCATCGGCATTCCCTCCATATTTGAGGTATGCAACATAAAAGCACTCTGCTGTATCTCTTGATCAACGTTTTTGATTTCCCCTTTCCAAATCACACCTGCTCCTGCTTTTTCTTTTAGTTCAGCAACGTATGCTGCTGGTCCACCACCACAAATGACTAATGTCCAATCGGGTTGTTCTAGCTGCACTTTTGCCCAAATAGCCAACATCGCTTCGTAATTTTTTTCAGGTACAATTCGACCGATAGCAATGACTTGTCGTTGTTTTTTTACTGCTAATACTGGGCGATTACCTTGATTTTCTATCCAATTGGGAATAACCGTTAGCTTGTTGTGTGTCCAATCTTTAGCCGATTGCTTGTTTAAAAGAATAAGCCCATGAAAGCGCTTGCTCAACGCAAGAGTTAAGCGATCGACAATCCAACGCTTGAGGGGCGATTGAATGGGAGACAGTAAAAAATTACGCGAGCCATGTACTTCGAAATACACGGGTATGCGATTACCCAAAAAATACGGGATAAAATACCCTTTAACCCCATTGTCAATGACAAAAATGAAGGTGGGACGGTTGACGTCTATCACCTTTTGTTGTATAAAAGTACAGTATTGCTTCAGCTGAACGATCGTGCGAATAGGTTGTGAATACAAGATAAAGCGAACCCTGGGGTCAAAGTTATAAAATGGCCGATCACTTAGATCATTGGTACTCACCACTTGCACCTCATAACCTGCTTGCACAAATGCCGCCGTTTTTTGACTGAGTATGCGAGCCACTCCACCTCCACCGGTAATAGAAGTTGCAATATAGAGCAGATTTATTTTTTTGATTCCCATAGCCTTACATATTGATTAGCAATCGTTTCACAATCGTGAATTTCGCGAACGAACTGTTGAGCTCGTTTTCCTATGGCTGAAATAAGCGCTTTATTTTCAATCAAATAACTCAATTGTTCCACTAAGTAGGCAACATTGGGCTTGGCCTCTATACACACCTCTCCCTCTTGTAGATTATAATGAGCTAAAAACGCGTCATTTGCCCCTGTAAAAACCACTTTTCCTTTAGCCATAGCCTCTAGTGCATTATATCCTTGATCTTTCGAAAATACCTGATCCAATACAATCGTTGCCTTTTCTTGCGCTTGTTGATACGCCGCATAAGGCAATTGTTCCACTATACAAATTTCTATTTGATTGGGGTATTTCTTTTGCAGTTGTGCTAGGGCTGCTTCAAAGAAAGCGATTCCCTTTTGATGGTAATTCCCGCGGTTAATCCCCAAAAAGATACAGACTTTCCCATCATGGGCTTGTTCCACAGCACGATATTCGCGAATTACCACTGGATGTGGAATCAATCCCAAATATTTCGGATGCGCCTTATTGGGATTAACATAATCCATATCACTAGCAATAATACCTTGGCAATGAGACAAAATCATCTTTTGTGTTTGGATCACTCCCTTTTGACGGTAAACATCAACATAAGCATAGTGATGTTGTAGGTTGGGATTCGCAAATACAGGTTGAAAAAGCGATACTTCCTCTGGGTGTTTGGTCAAGTACTGTAAACCGTGTACATCAATTCCACAAGAGAGTAAAAACACTTTATTATTTTGGGCGAATAGCTGTTGTAAAAGGTGTTTTTCCCATCGGGCGATGGTTTGAATAGGGCGGTCATTGATCAGCTGAACCACGTCAAAATCTTTCAATTGCTTGAAGTGCTGTTGGGCGCGCCATCCTTTTTCTAGTTCGGCAATATCCCAGCGAAAAACTTTGTGAATTGCCTTGCGAAAAAAAGTCCCCCATCGACTGTTGGTCCATTGTGGGCGAATAGAACGGTCTACTTCTAAGTCCTTGAATTTATCACCATCACCTAGCAAGACCACTTCCCTCACCTTGGGGTGCTGTATTAGTCCCTTTTTCAAGGCAGAATGTAATCCGCTATAATCCCCAATTAAAAGTATTCTCATTATCTTAGCCGTGATTTATTCAAATGTACGTTTATCTTTTTATGCCACAAAGGAAAATAAAAATAGCGTTAGTGGGTGACACCCTTGCTTATGGTGGTGCGGAACGCATTCACAGCTCCCTTTCCATCCATTTAGAACAGGAAGGCTATGAGGTGCACAACCTCCTTAATTTAAACGTTATTACCTATCCTTATGGCGGTGTATTATACAATTTAGGCGTACACAAATCCACGGGCTTTTCCTTGCGCAATAAATGGAAGCGCTATCGCCTTTTTCGAAACTACATCAAAACACAGGGTTTTGATTATGTCATAGACTTTCGAACGCGAAGTAAACCCCTCACCGAAGTATTGTTACAGTGTTTTGTTTTTGACGCTACCTATATTCCAACGATTCACAGCTCGGAACTTTCGTGGTATTTTACATCCAATCTTTTTTTGGGGAAACACCTGTATAGAAAATCAAAGCAAATCATTTGTGTAAGTCAGGCAATTGCAGAAAAAGTAAAAGCAACTTATCGCTATAAACAGGTGCAAACCATCTACAATCCCATTCCAATTGACAGTATACGCGAACAAGCGAATCAACCTCATTCTTTCCAAGGGAAAAGGTATATTGTTGCCTGTGGACGTATGGATTCTGACCTCAAACAATTTGACCGTTTAATTGAACTATATAGTCGAAGTAAACTTCCCAAGGAAGAAATTCACTTGGTTATATTAGGCGAAGGAAGGTATAAACAACAGTTGGTCGATCAAATCGCTCAACATCAACTCGCTGCTTGGGTTCACCTCCCTGGATTTTGCGAAAATCCCTTCCCTATCTTCAAAGGAGCCTTGTACTTTGTGCACAGCAGTCGATTGGAAGGTTTTCCCACAGTCCTACTCGAGGCCTTAGCTTGTGAGATTCCTATAATTAGCTTTGATTGCCCGACAGGACCAAGTGAAATTATACAAGATCAATACAACGGATTTTTAATTGAGGATCAAGACTTTGAGGCCTTAAAAACAGCTATGGACGTATTGGCTCTGGATACAGAAATGCGCAATAGAATCAAACAAAATACCTTGAAAACTGCCTATGCTTTTGATATGGATGTGATAAAGAAGGAATGGTTAAACCTCTTGCAATAGTGCACGAGAGGCTAAAAACAAATCATATGAGCGAATGTAATCGCTTTCGTCATATGCCCCAGAATTGACGGCTAAGCAAACCGTTCCAGCTTCAAAATTGTCCAATACACTCCAAATACCAGGTTGAAGTATCAAGCCCTTTGTAGGATCTTCTAAATACACTTTTCTCTTTTGATTGCCGTCGTCGAGCATTACTTCGAAACTTCCGTTTATAGCGAAGAGTACAGTCGTTTGCTGTTTGTGTGCATGTCCACCTCTGTGCTTATCTCGAGGCACTCCATAAATAAAAAACAAGCGTTTTATTTCAAAGGGAAGAATATCCTCCTCAATAACGGCGAGCGTTCCTCTCTCGTCCATAAGTTGAGGGACGACAATTTCACGACAATCAAAAATGCTGTATTTCTTCATTTACTTCAAGTGTTTTTTAAACTCCGAACGGCTAAAATACCAAGAAAAATAGACAACTAAAACACAACTGTAAATTATATACGCTAAAGTGTACCCCAAAGTAGCGGCTTCCATACTAAAATGAGGGAGTAACAGATACGTAAATCCGTAGAAACAACTAAAAAATAGGGTTTCACAGATTAGATAGGGCAAAACCAAGCGCTCGGTATAAAAGAGCAATCCAAAGATCAATCCCGCACCTTTGACGAAATCGCCTACTAGTTGCCACTTCAACAAATCTATCATAGGACTAAAACTGTGATCCAAGATGAGGGGAATGATCCAACTGCGGGAGAGATAGACCACCAATAAGCCTAAGGCAAACAAGGGCATTACCCCTTTAAAATACAGGCTAATGATAGCTTTCTTATCTTTATACTGCTGTAATTGAGCAAGTTTAGGCAAGAAATAGGTATAAGCCAAGGTGGTGATAAACAGCATATAAATACCTGAAATCCGTTGGATTCCCTCCCATATACCCGCTAGTTCAACACTTGTATTTATCATGAGCAATTTGCGCACCCACAGCATACAGAGCGGACTAATAACGGCCGAGAACAAGGCCATTACAGCATAGGAGAACAAGGGCTTTATGAGGGAAAAGTCAAAGGGTTGCCACTGCAGTTTCAGTTCTTTTTTGACCCAGTAAAGCGAGATAAAAAAAAGGATAGCAGGACTAAGAACCATAGCCAGTAATGCACCGTTTAACCCTTGCGTATACACCAAATAAAAGGTTAAGAACAAGCCGGATACATTGCCGATAATATTGAGGTAAATAACTTTTTTAAACTGGGATAAACCAGTTAAAAAAGCGATCCAAATTCCGTTTAACACTTGCAAGGGGAAGGCAAATCCCAAGCAAATAAACAAACTAGGCATAGAAAAGGCATCTTCGAATAAGTAGCGATCTAATTCGCGTCGAAAAAGGAATATCACCAGCGACACCAGGAGGAGAATTCCCAGCATAAAGCGCAACAAAACATTGACAAAGCGCTCAATTGCAGTTTTATTTTCGCGATGTGTCGCCACATATTGAACAATACCATTGGCAAATCCAAAAGAAGAAAAGGCTTCCATAGACGCCAACATATTGCGCAGATTTCCCATATAGGCCATGCCAGAAGTACCAACAAACAAAGCCAAAAGCTTAGCAGAACACAAGGCGGTAAGCAAACGCACCCCTATGCCTATCGTATTTAGAAGGGTTACTGTGGTGAATTCACTTTGCTTATATTTATGCCAAATATCTCTTATCATTAATAGGCGTTTATTGCTTGGATGACTTGCGTTACTTCTTCGTCTGTAAGTATGGGTGACAGAGGTAAACTAACCACTTCTTGATGGATTAATTCTGTAATGGGGAGTTGTAAAAAGCTAAACTCACTCAAGGCGGGTTGTTGATGAGGGGCAATCGGATAGTGAATCAACGTTTGTATGCCCTTGGCTAACAAATACCGTTGAAACTGCTCGCGTTCTGCTACACGAACCACAAATAAATGAAAATTATGTGCGCCTTCTGAGGAGAGATGAGGCAAGATCACTTTTACATTCTTAATCTCTCTGATATAGCGATAAGCGATATGCAAACGCTTTTGATTGTCCTCGTCTAAATGCGGAAGCTTGAGGTTTAACAGTGCCGCTTGTACTTCATCTAAACGCGAATTAAAGCCTTTGTATTTATTTTGGTACTTGATGTGAGAGCCATAGTTACGCGTTGCACGAATAACCTCTACTAGATCCAGGTGATTCGTCGTAACGGCTCCTCCATCACCTATACACCCCAAATTCTTACTCGGGTAAAAGCTGAAAGCTGCAGCATCGCCAAAAGCACCCGCTTTGATGCCGTTGAAAGTCGTTCCATGGGCCTGTGCGGCATCTTCAATCAACAACAATCCTCGGTCATGACAATAGTGTTGGATCTTATCCATCTCATACACTTGTCCGTACAAATGCACCACTAAAATAGCTTTTGTCGAAGCAGTAATCGAATAGGTGATTCCACTTAAATCGAGGGTATAGCTATCTAAATTAGGTTCAACGAGTACAGGATTCAACCCACATTCCAACAAAGCCAAAATCGAAGCAATATAGGTATTTGCAGGCACTAAAACATCGTCTCCTACACTGAGTTTCCCCAATTTGATATAACCGTCAAAAATCAATTTTAAAGCATCTAAACCATTGCCAACCCCCACGCAAAAAGAAGTTCCACAATAAGCGGCAAAATGTTCTTCAAAAGAAACTACTTCATTGGCAAGCATATACATTCCATCGTGGAATATTTGTTTTATTTTTTGCAGATACTCCGCTTCATAGGCCTGGTTGATCTGCTGTAAATCTAAGAATGATATCATGGAGGGTGGCTGAATTAGAAACGTAAATATAGTTTTTTTTTATGAGGTATGAATGCTTTCTTGGTTGTGCTTTGTTGGTTGCGCGGTTTGTTCGTTGCACGGTGTATCTCACCTAGTTTATATTTTGTTTTGGTATTCGATGAACCTTCGATTTGTTTGTTGTGTGCTTAGGGCGAACGGTAAACAAAAAAAGCCCTACTCGTGAGTAGGGCTTTAACTATATTAAGTAAGACTAATCTGATTTGACAAACGTTTCTTATTTTACTTTATTAACGATAGCTGCGAAAGCTTCAGGGTGATTTGTAGCTAAATCTGCAAGAACTTTACGGTTCAATTCGATGTTGTTAGCTTTCAATTTACCGATGAATACAGAATAGCTTAATCCGTGTAATCTTGCACCAGCGTTGATACGCATAATCCAAAGAGAGCGGAAATTTCTTTTCTTTTGTTTTCTATCACGGTAAGCATAAAGCATTGCTTTTTCTACCGCGTTTTTAGCTACTGTCCAAACGTTTTTACGTCTTCCAAAGTAACCTTTGGCTTGCTTCAAAATTCTTTTTCTTCTTGCTCTTGAAGCTACTGAGTTTACTGATCTTGCCATTTCTTTACAAGTGTTTTTTGTAGTGGGCGACTTTTACAAGTTCTTCTAAATTACTAAGCGCCACTCCAGGGTTATTAAAAAATTTTAACCGAATCTACAGTTCTAGTTACCTAGAATTAGATTAATCTTAATTGATCTTTGATGCTGTGCTCATCTGCTTTAGATACTAAAGTAGAGTGAGTTAAAGCTAATTTACGCTTTTTAGATTTTTTAGTCAAAATGTGACTTTTGAAAGCGTGTTTTCTTTTGATTCTTCCAGTACCAGTTAGCTTGAAACGCTTTTTAGCACTAGATTTAGTTTTCATTTTAGGCATTTTGTTCCTAGGTATTATGATTATCTTACTTAATTCTATTTTCTTTAGCGGGAAGAATTACTTTGTTTTCTTTTTAGGAGCGATGAACATGGTCATACGTTTTCCTTCCAATACTGGCATTGATTCAACCTTTCCGAATTCTTCCAAATCCTGTGCTAATCTCAATAACAAAATTTGTCCTTGATCCTTGTAGATGATAGAACGACCTTTAAAGAATACGAATGCTTTTAATTTAGCTCCTTCTTTTAAGAACTTTTCTGCATTCTTCTTCTTAAACTCATAGTCATGCTCATCAGTTTGAGGGCCAAAACGAATTTCCTTAACGGTAATTTGCGTTGATTTAGCTTTCAACATTTTCTCGCGCTTCTTTTGCTCGTAAAGGAATTTTTTATAGTCAATTACTTTACAAACGGGCGGTTCTGCATTGGGAGAGATCTCCACTAAATCTAATTCTTGCTCTTCAGCTAAACGCAAAGCGTCTGCTAGTTTATATACACCCGTTTCGACATTGTCTCCAACAAGTCGAACTTCAGGAACACGGATTGCGTTGTTTACTCTATGCAAATCCTTCTTCTCTTCGCGAGGTCTAAATCCTCCTCTTTGTCTTACTGCTATGGCTTTAAAAATTTTAATGCTTGGTTCTACAAGCGTTATACATCATTTGTTTTTTTATTCTCCGAACTGTTTCATTGATGAACTCACTTCTTTTTGAACAAAAGCAACAAACTCTTCTATTTTCATCGTTTGATTTGATTTGCCTGAATCCCCGTGTTTACGCACAGAAATCGTTCCATTCTTCTCCTCTTCTTCACCTACAATCAGCATATAAGGGAATTTTTGTACTTCTGCTTCACGGATTTTCTTACCGATCGTTTCATTTCTGTTATCTACGACCGCGCGAATTTCGTCATTTTCTAGCAAATCTAAAACTTTTTTCGCATATTTTTCATACTTCTCACTCAAAGACAGTATAATAGCCTGCTCTGGCATCAACCAAAGTGGGAAATTTCCACCTGTATGTTCTAATAAAATCGCGATAAAACGCTCCATTGATCCAAAAGGTGCTCTGTGAATCATTACAGGTCTATGTAATTCGTTATCAGAACCTTTATACGTCAATTCAAAACGCTCTGGCAAATTGTAATCTACTTGAATTGTTCCCAACTGCCAGCTTCTTCCTAAGGCATCTTTCACCATAAAGTCTAACTTCGGACCGTAGAAAGCAGCTTCACCACTTTCAATCACGTAGTTTAACCCTTTGTCTTTGGCTGCGTTGATAATTGCTTGTTCTGCTTTTTCCCAGTTCTCCACAGATCCGATATACTTATCTGGATTGCTTAAATCGCGAACAGATACTTGAGCGGTAAAGTTCTCAAACCCTAGAGATCCGAAAACGTAAAGCACAAGGTCAATTACTTTTTTGAATTCTTCGTCCAATTGATCTGGCGTACAGAAGATATGCGCGTCATCTTGTGTAAATCCGCGTACACGAGTTAACCCGTGTAATTCTCCTGATTGCTCGTAGCGATAAACGGTTCCGAACTCAGCAAAACGCTTTGGTAAATCTTTGTATGACCAAGGTCTTGCGTTGTATATTTCACAGTGATGCGGACAGTTCATTGGTTTTAACAAGAACTCTTCCCCTTCTACTGGTGTGTGAATGGGCTGAAAACTATCTGCCCCATATTTTGCGTAGTGCCCAGAAGTAACGTACAGTTCTTTTTGTCCGATATGTGGGGTTACTACTTGTTCATATCCTGCTTTTTTCTGTGCTTTACGCAAGAAGTACTCCAAGCGATCTCTTAAAGCAGCACCTTTTGGCAACCACAACGGTAACCCTTGCCCTACTTTTTGAGAGAATGTAAACAACTCTAGCTCTTTTCCTAATTTGCGGTGATCGCGTTTTTTTGCTTCTTCTAATAAAGCCAAATAATCCGTTAGATCTTTTTGTTTCGGGAACGAAATACCATATACACGTGTTAACTGTTTATTTTTTTCGTCTCCTCTCCAATAAGCACCTGCAATTGATAAAATTTTAAATGCCTTGATGATTCCTGTATTGGGAATATGTCCACCGCGGCATAGGTCAGTAAAGGTATCGTGATCACAAAACGTAATTGTTCCGTCTTCTAGGTTCTCGATTAGTTCTACTTTATATGGGTTTTCTTCTTTTTTATACATGGCTAACGCCTCTGCTTTGGAAGCAGAACGCATCGAAAACTCGTGTTTTCCTCTAGCTATTTCTAAAAACTTATCTTCAATTCGCTTAAAATCAGCATCCGTAACTTTGTGATCCATGAAATCTACGTCATAGTAGAATCCATTTTCAATAGCAGGACCGATCGTTAACTTAATACCTGGGAATAGCTCCAATAAAGCTTGTGCCATTACGTGAGAAGAAGAATGCCAAAATGCTTTTTTCCCTTCTGTATCATTCCATGAATACAAAACTAAACTACCGTCCGTGGTCAAAGCAGTGGTGGTTTCGATGGTGGTACCATTGAAGCTGGCAGAAATAATATTTCTAGCTAATCCTTCACTTATACTTTTAGCAACATCGAAAGGAGTTACCCCTGAGGCAAACTCTTTCACTGATCCGTCTGGTAATGTAATTTTTATCATGATTAATTTTAAAAAATGAGTGGCAAAGATACAGATTTTGGCGAAGAATAACAAGACCTTTTATTCGCTTTCCCCGCTTTTCTACTGAAATAATTTCGTTTGTCCTTTCTTGTTTTTCTAACCTTTGGTTTTTTCCATCTGCTTGGTGATTTCTTGTCTATAGGTATTTCCCCAATTGGCGAGGGCTTGAATCACGGGAGTCAGGGTAATTCCAAAGGGAGAAATCTCATATTCAACAGCGACGATTGAGCCGTCAATTTCTCTTCGGTTAATCAGTTGATTGAGTTCAAGATCTCTTAATTCTTTGCTGAGCACTTTGGCAGAGATATCGCCTAAAGCGCGTTGGAGTTCCATAAAACGCAATTTATCGTGCAACAATAAAGTACCCAATATATGCAGCTTCCACTTGCCACTTAAAATGGACATGCTGTCTTTGACCCCCATTATATTCGTTTTACACTGTGCCTGTTGTTCTTTCATCGCTTCTTTCATCGCTCTTCAAATTTCGCCTAAAGTAAAGATACGAAAAATCGACTACACCGTCAAAGATACGCTTCCTGCACTTACCAATTGGTAACCAGTTTCCATTTAGTTAGCCCCCTCCTTTTCATCTTTTAAAGGTGGTACCTTTGCTATACAAATCAAAAACAAAACACATGAAAAAGAAATTAATCTATTGGACATCAACAGCTTTATTTAGCGCTTTTATGTTATTTAGCGCCTATGGTTATTTCACAGACCCAACATTTAAAGAGGCCTTTGCCTATTTGGGATACCCTGATTATTTTCGCATTGAATTAGGAGTTGCCAAAATACTTGGTGTACTTGCGCTACTACTACCCTTTATGCCACGTATAATCAAAGGATTTGCCTATGCGGGTTTTACCATTAACCTCATTGGTGCGGGAATTGCGCATTTAGCTATAGGCGAAGGTATTAGTTCACTTAGCTTGATATTTGTTGCCGCTCTTTTACTTGGAGCTTCCTTCTTTACACAACCCGCTAAAGGCGTTTAATTTACAGCTAGTTTCAAGATTACACCCAGCATTTGCTCACTTGGAGGATAGATGCCACTCCATTTGTTTGGTTGTACACCAAAGAAAGCGCAGAAAAACAAAGTATTCTTTGCCGAAGGTTTTAAAAATTATAACAAAAGATGTACTTTCGCACTGTATTTTTACAACACAACAACACCCATCTTATGTACAAAAGTATTTTTAAACCGTTTGCTTTTTCTATGGATCCAGAAAAAGCGCATCACTTTACCTTTAACTCGTTGAAATTCATCAACAAAATTCCAGGTGTATCGGCCCTTATTCGCTCTACGTTTCAAGTGAACGACAAGCGATTAGAGCGCGAGGTCTTTGGCTTGAAATTCAAAAATCCAGTTGGACTAGCAGCAGGTTTAGACAAAGATGCAAAATTGTACAGAGAGTTAGAAAACTTCGGCTTTGGTTTTATTGAAATTGGAACTATTACCCCAAAACCACAAGACGGGAATCCCAAAAAACGCATGTTTCGCTTAGTGGAAGACAATGCCTTGATTAACCGCATGGGGTTCAACAACGGGGGAATTGAACAAGCGATTGAACGTTTAAAGAAAAACAAAGGAACACTCATTGGCGGAAATATCGGAAAAAATAAGGTGACTCCAAACGAGCAAGCCACTGACGATTACGAAATCTGCTTCGAGGCACTTTTTCCGTATGTCGATTACTTTGTAGTCAATGTGAGTTCACCCAATACCCCTAACCTGCGTGCGTTACAAGACAAAGAGCCTTTAACCGCTTTATTGCATGCCTTGCAAACAAAAAATAGCGCTAAGCCGAAAAGCAAGCCAATTCTCTTAAAAATCGCACCCGATTTGACAGACAGTCAACTACTCGATATCATTGATATTGTGGCAGAGACAAAGATTGCAGGTGTTATTGCAACCAATACCACCATTAGTCGAGAAGGACTACAATCGGAGAAGAAAGTAGAAACTGGTGGATTAAGTGGAAAACCATTAACGAAGCGCAGTACAGAAGTTATTCGCTTCTTGGCGGATAAGAGCAATCGCGCCTTCCCTATCATCGGTGTAGGAGGAATCCACACTCCCGAAGACGCCATAGAAAAATTAGAAGCAGGAGCCTCGTTAATTCAGTTGTATACCGGATTCATTTATGAAGGACCCGCTTTGATTAAAGCCATTAACAAGAAAATACTAGAACAGTATACATAATAAAAAAAACCGCTGAGTAGCGGTTTTTTTGTTTCTATTGCTATACTTCTTCGAGCATAGAAGTCCCTTTAGATTGATCGCCAGAGGTCCATTCCCACACTTCATGTAAGCGGATTTTTCCATTTTCCATTACTTCAGGGGTAGATTGACATTCCCCTGTCATCAATTCACCTTTGTCATTGACTTGGTGGTATCTCATGTCGATCGTTCCACGCTCATCAACCAATCCGATCAAATGTCCAGAGACAATCTTCCCTCCTTTGTAGGTTGCCGTTAAGATTCTCCCCTCCTGTTGGTAGTGAAAAACCGTTTCGCTAGACGTTTCCCCATTGGGTGTATTGCTAACTGCTCGAAAGGTTTTGTCGTTGTAATTTATCATCGTAATCACTTTATAATCTTTCTCTTATACAAAAATAGCAGAAGCTAATTTTGATAGTTCTCTTGTATCCAAATCAATACACAACCCAAAATTATTCACGACTTGATTGCCTAAAAAAGGGAGAAAAAAACCAGCGTAATCAGGATCAGGGATCTGCATCGTTTCTATTTTACCTGTTGTTAAATCAAGGGTATAAAAACAAGGAATTCTCATTTCTGTCAGTTCCGTTGCAGGACTATCATACAAATAGGAAAAATACACGCGATTATCACGGATAAAAAAATCAGGGGCATAGTGGAGGGAATCGTCAAAACCCAGGGGTGTCTGCCACACCACTGCTCCATCCTTAAACAAAGTAGCGATATAATCCCCATCGATATAGAAGTAGGTATTTTGAGCCACTAGTGCTACCCGATGAATCAATCGCTTGGAGGGCAAAGCAATTACATTGGCTTCTCCCGTTTGAAAATCATAGGTAAAAACTTCGGCTTTCTTCCTTGGATTCGGCAAAACAAAAGTTTTCAATTCCTCATTTAGCTGTCCGTAGCTCAAGGGATTTGCCCCTGGAAAAGCATATCGTATTTCTTCCGTTTTGATATCGAGTACAACGACCTTTTCCCTTTTTTTGATATCACCGCGAACGAGAATTACGCCCTCTATGGGAGTAAACAAGGCTTCGTAACCAAAAGCGACCTTGGTCATAGCCACTTCCTTTTGAGTTTCCACTTCGACCAGGCGAATAAATCGCTTACGCGTATCAAATGTTGTATCGATCGCAAGCACATACTTTCCATCTGCAGTTATGGCTTTGATTTCACTGTCTTTGGGTTTAGCGGCAATCCAATATTTCTGATTCGTTTCAAAATCATAAACAAAACTACCGTAACTCAGGCTATCGTGAAAAAAGGCTCGAGAACGCCCTTCACTCACTCCAAAATCACTGTAATAAATCTCTCTTTCTTTGACACTTTTTTTCATCACTACTTCTTTTTAAGCGAAAGATACTTCTAATTTTGGGATACTTCCGTCCTTTCTTTCGAGTTTTAGTCGCTTTCCCTTCGACTTTCGTTTGACGTACCACTATCTTTCCTCCTTTATGAGTCCATAGTGTCTCTATTAAAACCCTGACTTTTAATAGAGACACTATGGACTCACTATGGACTCATTATGGACTCACCACCCACCATTCACTACTCACCATTCACTACTCACCATTCACTACTCACCACTTACCACTTACCACTCACCACTCACCACTTACCACTTACCACTCACCACTCACCACTTACCACTTACCACTTACCACTTACCACTCACCACTCACCACTTACCACTCACCACTTACCACTCACCACTTACCACTCACCACTTACCACTCACCACTTACCATGTACGTCCCTGACATAGGTTGACCATAAAAAATCAATTTTCCTATGAAAGT
>NZ_JACAKI010000025.1:0-40761 GCF_030326445.1 Myroides sp. DF42-4-2 | reverse complement strand
TAAAAACGGTCAACCATATTTAGGGATGTACACCACTCACCACTCACCACTCACCACTCACCACTCACCACTCACCACTCACCACTTACCACTCACCACTCACCACTCACCACTCACCACTTACCACTCACCACTCACCACTCACCACTCACTACTCACCATCTTCAATATTTAAAAATTCTTTTTCTTCCCTGTTCTGTAGATCAACAGAATAGGCAGTACAGTCCAAAGGGCAAGCAGGGCAAAGGATAGTAAGCTACCCAATCCGCTGCCGAAGAACTTTTTAAATACGGCTCCAGTGTAGCCCAATAGAGCAGAAATATCGAGTTTGAGTAAGATTAAAATACGCGATAAGTCGATGGGGTTCAAAATCGTGCCAATCAAGGAGATATTCTCCAATGGATAATCTCCAAACACGAGGAGAATACTCAAAAAGATACCGTCATATACAACGGCTAAGAACAACCATAATAAGATAGCAAATCCGAATCCCTTGATTTTATTTTCGTTTCTCAAACCAATATTATAGGCTAATGCGCTGAATATAAAGGTTAAGAATGCACCTATGCCTAAAAGGAGTAGAAATTCGAAAATAATGTCCGACTCAAAAAGGCCGTAACAAATAAAAGGAATGCCCAAACCGATGAGTAAACTCATGGATAAAGACAAGGCAACGCCCAAATATTGTCCTATGAAAATAGACGAACGCCTGATCGGCAAAGCGAGTAGTAGTTCTGTAAATTCCTTGGAATCATAGTAGTACATAATACCGAAAATCGTACTGATTAAAGGCACAAGAACAATGATCACATTCATCAACGTGATAATGGCTTTTCCAATATCGCGATTGAGAAATAGCAAGACAAATCCAAGGGCAAGATAAAAGAACAAGTAGAAGTAGCTCCATCTGCTGCGCATTAAATCGAAAAAGCTATATTTTAGAATTTTAAGCATAAGAATCAAGTAAAAGGTTAGCAATAGCATGTTCAAAGTTGTCTTGTTTCGTCCTTTCTTTTAGTTCATCTATAGTGCCTTTGAAGTATAGTTTACCTTCAAGAATAAAGATGATCTGATCGGAAATTTCTTCGACAAAGCTCATAATGTGAGAGGTAACGATAATGGTTTTTCCCTTTTTTTTTTCGTTGATAATCAGTTGTTTCAATAGAATCATGGCGGCGGGATCTAATCCAGTTGTGGGCTCATCGAGAATTAAAATTGGATTGTCAAACATAAAGGCCAATAGGATGTTTACTTTTTGTTTAGTACCTCCCGACAGTTTATTGATTTTTTTGTTGAGAAAAGGCGAGAGTTTGAATAAGTCAACCAGGGTTTGGTGGTCTTTTTGGTTGTCATTTCTCAGATCTTTGATCATGTGAATCAATTCAAGTACGGTTAGGGTATTGGGAAAACTGGCTATTTGTGGCAAATAGTCGATATTGCTTCGGTATTTCCATTGCTTAGCGATATTTTCTCCCTGAATTTCTATGCTGCCACAATCGGGATGTACCATAGATAAAATGCATTTATTGAGGGTAGTTTTACCGCTTCCGTTAGGGCCTAAAATAGCGAGTACGCCTTGACCAATTTCGAGGTCAATTCCTTTTAGTACTTGATTCTCGGCAAATTTCTTATGTAAATTAGTTATCGTAATCATGCTGAATTTGTTTAATAAAAGGTTGGGCATCTACTAAGTTATCTGGCGTAAATACGGGAGCTACTTTTTCTGAGAAATCAATGATATCGACAAATAGACTACGCAGAAAAATAATGGATTCAGGCGTTTTATTCACGATATAAGAAAAGAGCTTAATCGGTCGATGGGGAACATCTCCAATGCCGTCTTTGTCTAAATCATAACCCGTATAATTACTCCAATAGTTGTGGTCAAAATTGTTTTGATTGAGTTGACCTTGGTAGAGTAAATCAAATGAATTGTTTAGAAAATTATTGTAGTTTACCGTGTTCTGATAATTGGCTCCTCTGGAATTTAACGCCCATCCATTGCTAATAAAATCATTGTGTAGGTACTGTACGCGGTTGGATCCTTCTATATTAATAGCTGTGGTGTTGTTTTTAAATATATTGCGGCTAATTTCCGTATCATTGACTTCCTTTAGCAACACCCCATAGGCAGCAGATCCCCAATTATCACTGAACAAGTTGTAACTCATTTTCATGAATTTGGAAAACATAATGGCCACACCAGCTCCATTGTTGGTATAAGAGCAATTGGTTACCACATCGTGATTGGAAAACATAAAGTGCAAGCCATAGCGCACATTGTTTTTACTGATATTGTTGTGAATGGTACAGTAATTAGAAAACTCTAAATAAATCCCATCGCGTACACGTTCGACGTAATTGTCTTTGATTTCAATGTTGTTACAATACCACAGCTGAATGCCATTGCCTGAATTGAATTCACTTTTGGCTTTGCCATATATCTTATTGGAGAGGATCTTTCCTTCCTTGGATTTTTCGAGGTAAATACCAAAAAACAGCTCTTTAATGGTGTTGTTTTCAATGATAAAGTGTTTGCTTTCCCTTACGCGTATTGCGGCATAATCTTTTATGTAACTGCTTCCTACATTGATGATGGTAAAGTTTTTTACCGTGACATAATCCGCTTGGATAATAAAGATTTCTCCTTTGTTTTCTCCATCAACGATGGCGTTTTTACTCAGGAGGGTGAGTGGTTTATTTATGTGAATATCCGTTTCTTTATAGGTTCCTGCTTCAACGACAATCAGATCATAGGAATCAGCCATTTCGATGGCTTTTTTGATTGTGTTAATTGCGGAATGAGGTTGAACAGTAATGGTTTTGGCCTTTATATTCCAACCTAAAAGAAGGAAAAGGAGAATACATAGTAGTTCAAGCGTTTTTTTCATAGCGTTAAAGAGGTTAAAGCCTGCTTTTTATTGGTGCGACAGCTGTTGACGTATGGTGGTGAAGGTGTAGTGATCGCCTGTAAATTCGTCTATTAGTTGATCTGCCTCTTCCTTGGTTTGTGTTGCGGAAAGAAAGGCTCCCATTGGACTGGGGATGTTTTTGGATACAATGAAATTCGCCTGTTCAGCGGGTATTAATGTACCGGGATTGAGCACATCAGCAACTAAGAGGTGTGTGTATTCCTTTGCTGGTTTTGCGGTATCGGCAAGGTAGTGCAACATACACTCAATCGCGTCAAATTTGTAGTTTTTGCCTTTGGTTGTTACCAATTGAGCAGCGTGTTTTGCATCTACAATGCCCATTTTGCAAAAGTCACAAGCGTCTGTGCCATATTCAATGGGTTGCACTTTGACTGTACAAGAGACAAACAGAAGGCTTAGCATAAGAAATGTGAGTGGTTTCATACTATTTTTTTTTAGATTTCATTCCAACGAGATAAGCGATAAAGACTAAGACCATACCCAAGGCCATGAGATAGGCGCCTAGGTGAGGGTATGAATAGGCGTCAAAGTTTAGTATTTTTCGATGTCCAAATAGCGGAGGTTCATAGGTTAAGGGGTTGCCGTGGGCATCGACCATTTTCATAATGGCATGAGGATCTAAATCACTTCCGTAGTCGATCAACCACAAGTTGAAATCGTACATTCCGGCAATGCCTAGTATTCCCATAACAAGCAGCCAACCTAAGAAATAGATGGGTTTTACTTTTTTGAAATAACCACCAATGCCCAAGGCAATACCCAGGATAGCCATGGAGGCAATGACAATTGGAAAAACAGTAAACTCCCACATTTGATCCGGCTTAGGAATGGTTTTCATTCCGATATAGTGGTTGAGTCCGTCAATATTTTGAAGATCAAATTCTCCTACGCCCTTAATCCCATCAATATAAATATTCATTCCCAAGGGAATTGGATATTGTGGAGCTCCTAGTTCAATGTTCCAAAGTGGAAAGTAGAATAAGGATAGGAGTAAACACGAGCCCACTATCATTAAAATAGAGGATTTTTTCATACTTTTTTGTTTATAAAGGACAGGAATTTTAATTCCTGTCCTTTAAAGATTAAATGTAAAGCGATAGGTTCTATTCGTTATTCATCGTCTAGTGACCAGGAAAGCTCTAGGTTTGAATCAGCAGGGGATACGCGAATATAACCTTGCATTTCTTGGTGAAGAGCCGAACAGAAATCGGTACAATAGAAAGGCCAAACCCCCACTTGTTTGGGTTCCCAAACAAAAGTTTCCGTTTTACCAGGTGTTACGAGGAGTTCGGATGTATTTGCTCCTAGCATACTGATACCGTGTGGCACGTCAAAATCTTGTTCTAAGTTGGTCACGTGGAAAAATACCTTATCACCGACTTTTACGCCTTCGATATTATCTGGGGTAAAGTGACTTCGGATCATGGTCATGTAGATGTGAACTTCATTGCCCTTTCGCGTTACTTTAGTTTCGGCAGGCGATTTTGTAGCATAAGGGTGTTTATTCTCATCGAGCTTATAGATCTGTCTAGATTTGTGCATGATCTTTTCCGCTTTGATTGCCGCAGCATAGTGCGGTTCTCCAATAGTAGGGAAATCGAGCAATAATTCCATTTTATCTCCTGATATATCGTAGAGTTGAGCGGAGTGATTCAAATCGGGGCCAACAGGTAAGTAGCGATCTTTGGTGATTTTATTCATCGCCACTAAGTATTTGCCATCTGGTTTTCTCGAATTACCACCAGGAATCATCAAGTGACCAACAGAATAATACGTAGGCTTGCGATCGACAATTTCCCAAGTGCCTAATTTCCATTTTACCACTTCAGAAGAGATAAAGAAAGTAGTATAGGCGTTGCCCTGACCATCAAACTCCGTATGCAAAGGTCCCAATCCAGGTTGTTCTACTACACCTGCTAAAACATCTTCAAATTTTAAAATAGGCAAACCATATGCTTCTCCGTCAAATTTCTTTTTCTCAATTGCGTCTAACATTTTCGTAAAAGAGTGTACAGTAAGGTTGGCTGAAAGTTTTCCGTTGCCGATGATGTATTCTCCCGAGGGATCCACATCACAACCGTGGGGTGATTTTGGCGTGGGCAATAAGTATACTAAATCGGGTAGTTCGCTTGCATCGAGTATGAGTACTTCTTCTTTCATGGTGTGCGTAGCCATATGTGTGGCATTGTCAAATTTATTATGAGCATACTTTACAGGCATTTTTTTTCCTTTTCCCGCTTTGATGTATTCTTCGGCTTTTTTCCAATTCACTGCTGCAATGAAGTCCTTGTCATTCTGAGAGGCATTTACTTCTAATAAGCTATGCGCCTCTTCTGTGTTATAGGTAGTAAAGAAGAACCAACCATGTGATTTTCCACGACCAGGGTGGGATAAATCATAGTTAAACCCAGGCATCTGAATTTGGAAAGACAAGTCCATATCCCCTGATTCTTGGTCCACTTTAATAAATGACAGGGTTCCCTTGAAGTTTCCTTTGTACTCTTTAATCGGGATATCGCGTTGGGGTATTGGCACAGAAAAACGCGTTCCCGCTACTACATATTCTGTGTTTTCCGTAACGAAAGACGAACTGTGATTCCCAGCACTGTTTGGAATTTCAATGATCTCAGCGGTACTGAAATCTTCTAAGTCAATGCGGGCAATACGCGGTGTATTATTTCCGTTGATGAAAATCCAACGTCCATCTAGTTCACCATTGGTTTGAGAAATATCCGGGTGGTGAGAATCATCCCAAGGAATGAATCCGTGAGAGGTCATTAACATCGGTTTGGTTTCCTCACTGTATCCATACCCTTTCTCTGGATCTTGAGAGAAAACGGGAATTACTTTAAAAAGCCTCCCTGAAGGCAAACCATATACAGATAGCTGTCCGCTAAATCCCCCCGAAAAAAAACCGTAGTATTCATCGTATTCTCCTGGTGCAACATATACTTTTTCTGCTGCATTGGAAGAGAGCGCTCCCTTGTTATTTTGACCTGATTTTGAACAGCTGACTAAGGTGATGCCCAGCAGACAACTCAATAAGGTTAAATTGATATACTTTTTCATACTTTATAGTGTTAGGTTACAGTGTTCTGAAATATTCTAAAACGGCACGCGCTTCTTCTTCTGTCAAATTCTGATTCGCCATTGGTGCTCCATTGAATTCTTTTAATAAGTCTTGAGCCAAGGGGTCGTTTTCAATCATATTCTCAGGGTTTAAAATCATATTCATCACCCATTCTGGCGTACGACGCTCTAAGATGCCCTTAGGCGCTGGTCCGATAAACTTCTTGTCCGTTTTATGACATGCCGTACACATGGTTTTAAATACTTCTTGCCCTTTAGCTGCCATAGCTTGATCAATATCACCAAGTACCAACGTTTTGATCGGCCCTTTTCCTTTATTTACTAAATCCACGCGTTCCGAAGCAGGCGCATTCGCATCGCTTGAAGTAGCCTTAGTTTCTGCAGCAACTTCTACTTTTCTTTCATTTGTTGTTGTCACTTCTTCTGATGGTGTTTTTACCGTTTTATCTCCACATGAAAGAAGGGTTAAACAGCTTGTAAGTAGCATAAATGATAGCGCTTTTGATTTCATCTTGATATAGTTTAGATATTATTGTATCCCAAAGTTACCTCCATATGCAAGGTTTATTTTATGATTCAAATCACAATTGAGACAATAAAGGAGTTTTTTATCTTTATTTATTGCGTTTGATCTTGTTTGTACGCTAAATAGGGTTTATTGGTCTAGGGTTGTTTGTTAAATCTGAACCAGTAAGATGAGCCAGTTGGTATTTACCTTTGACTGTCAATTCGAAATAGAAGGAGCCTCGAACCCGTCGATCGGAAGATGGAGTAGGAGGATGGGATTGATTTGTCTTTGAAATAAACTGTAATACATAAATAGAATGAAAACTGTCTTTTTTACAACGTGTACGGCTCCCTGTGGTGCCTTTTTTATTACACCAGCAATTGCGATAGAGACACCAAGTATGAAACCCTTGTCTTTTGCGTTTGATTGGAGTAATGGTGTGGGAATACTATTGATTTTAATGGGGGTACTGGTACTCCTTGCTTTTGGTTTTTTGTACTTGGAAGCAAGGGAATTGTTGCATTCCTATCAAGAGCATCAAAAAAAACCTGCGGATGTTAGGCGTTATTTTGCCTATTTAAAATCAGGACAGCTCAAGGTATTGGCGCAATTCACGCGCTCAAAGCAAAGGGTTGTACTCTTGATCTTGGGATTTCTTTTTTCGCAGGTTGCCGAGGCCCAAACAACAATGCGGTTGGAGGATCGTCCACTTTTGAAAGAGCCAGGAATTTGGATTATTATTGTATTAATTGCCATTCCCATTATATTGGGAATTTGGATGATGGCATTTCAGATCTACCACGTGATCAAGCGACAACGACAAAAGTTGCAAAAGCAAGAAGTTGATGACTTGTTGCACTATTTTGAGCATCTATCCGAAGAGGATTTAGAGGTATTCATGCAGCGAAAAGAGGCGTTGGACTATACGCTTTCAAATCGGGAATTGTCGGGTACTCAAGCTGCAATGGATAAGAAAGGATTGCTACAGGCGCAAGAAGGGGATGCTATAGCTGTTGTAGCGGCAAAGAGGAGAAATGACAAAAGCTTGGACATTGATCCCAAGCTTACCCAGCTGATTTTGTGGTTTTTGGGAACAGCTAGCTTTTGGTTGCTTTTTGGTACGACTGTTGGTGAATACTTGGGGCTCAAGTTTATCGCTCCTGATCTAGATCAGACTAGTTGGTTGAGTTTTGGTCGACTGCGCCCAGTACACACGAATGCCGTTTTTTGGGGGTGGTCTTCACTAGGGATGATTGGCTTGGGGTACTATATTGTTCCCAGGGTAAGTAATACCGCTTTAGCCAGTTATAAATGGGCGTGGTATTCCCTTGTATTAATCAATGCTTCTGTGTTAGTTGGATCCCTGAGCTTACTGGCAGGGATCAACAATGGAGGAGGAGAATATCGCGAGTACATTTGGCCGATTATGTTACTCTTTGCCCTAGGATTGTATTTTACACTGCGCAATTACCTTCGAACGATTGCCCAGCGCAAAACAAATGAAATTTATATTTCGAATTGGTATATTGTCTCTGCGGTTATTTTTATTACAATTGTTGCCCTAGTAGGCTATTTACCCCAATGGCAAGATGGATTAGGAGAAACCATCGTACAAGGCTACTATATGCATCAAGCAGTGGGTATGTGGTTTATGCTATTTACCTTGGGTATTGTGTACTACTTCGTCCCTCAACAGCTCAATAAACCCATTTACTCCTACAGCTTAGGAATCTTAGCTTTTTGGACACAAATTCTTTTTTATACGCTAATAGGCACGCATCACTTTGTATTCAGTGCTATTCCGTGGTGGTTGCAAACGGTGGCGATTGTGGCCAGTGTGGGAATGGTTATTCCTGTCGTTGCGGGGACAACAAATTTCATTATGACCTTCAGAGGAGCCTGGCATAAGGTAAGGGATAGCTATACTGTTCCTTTTTTTGTGGTGGGTATTATCTTTTACTTTACAGGCTCGCTTCAAGGAACAGCAGAATCCTTTCGCTTTACCAATTTACTGTGGCATTTTACTGATTTTACGGTAGCGCATTCGCATTTAACCATGTATGGGATTATTGCCTTTTTGCTGTGGGGAGGTATTTATGCATTAGTGCCGCAGTTAACGGGAAAAGAAGCTCCTCAAATAACAGTAGGCGCTCATTTTTGGCTAGCGCTTATTGGATTGCTTTTCTATTCCATCCCTTTGATGTATGGCGGAACCCTACGCGGAATCTTGTGGATGGGAGACGCTGCGTTTATCGAAAGCGTTAAGCTGATGATGCCCTATTGGCTCTGGCGTGCGATAGGCGGTAGTTTAATGTGGGTATCACATTTGTTTTTCGCCTTTAATTTTTACAGGATGACGCGATCAATTCCCCTAAAGGAAACCGCAATCGCAACGCTCGCACTTGAAAAATTACAAGAGCAAATCAAGTCTAGTTCAAATTCTTAATGTTTAGTTATGGAGATCTTCAATAATCATAAAAAATTATACCTCGTTGCCAGTGTTTTGTTTGTTGTATTAACGCTTTTTGTAGCGATTTTACCGGCCTTAGACAATCAGTCGAGGATACAACCATTACCGGATGCGGAACCTTTAAGTGAGGCGGCTATGCGCGGTAAAAAGGTGTTTATTGCCAATGGGTGCGTCGCTTGTCACAGCCAGCAAGTGCGCAATGTAGAAATGGACCGAAAATGGGGAAGTAGGCCTTCTATGTCAGCCGATTATGCGGGAAATAAGCGGATGGACCTATGGACCAATACTGCTACGTTAATGGGAACTGAACGCACAGGACCTGATTTAACAGATATAGGTACCCGACAACCGAGTATCGACTGGCATCTCGTCCATCTATTTAACCCGAGAATTGTGGTTAAAGAATCAGTTATGCCCGCTTATCCGTTCTTGTTTCAATACAAACACAACCCCTCCGATACTGATGTGGTAGTTTCAGTTCCTGAAGGATTTGCCAATAGCGCGAAAGGCCAGGTTATCGCCACGGAAAAGGCACTTGATCTCGTGGCTTATTTGCGGGAATTGAAACAAGCAAAATTACCCGAAGCCACTGTAGCTCCTGAGTTTCTATATCCATTGAAGGATAAAGCGACAACGCAATTTACACAAGGGGAATCAGATACAGGTGTAGACGGCAAAAACCTCTATGCTACCAATTGTGCTTCTTGCCATCAAATGAATGGCGAAGGTTTAGCTGGTGCATTTCCGCCACTCAAAAACAGTCCCGTTGTGCTGGATGATAACCTGCAACTCTTTGTGGATATTATCATGAATGGATACGATGCCCGTGGAGAATACGGCGTTATGCCTGCTGTGGGAAGCAACCTCAATTGGACTGCAAAAGAAGTAACAGCCATAGTCAATTACGAGCGAAACAATTGGGGAAATCAGGCCCCTTTAGTCAGCGTAGAACAAGTAAAAGAAATCATGGATTATATTAACGAAATGAAAGCAAAACAATGAAAGCAAAACAAAATATAACAGCTGGAATACTCACTTTCCTCAGCACCGCTACCCTAATGGCGTGTCCGGTGTGTGAACGCAACCAACCCAAAGTACTAAAGGGAATTGTACACGGATCAGGCCCGGATAGCCAATGGGATTATCTCATTATTGCAGTAGTTGCAGTAGTGGTTGTCCTGACGTTGTTTTTTTCGGTTAAATGGTTGATTAAGCCAGGAGAACGCAATGAGGATCACATTAAGAGAACTGTTTTAAATGCGTTGTATTATGGAACAAAAAAGTAAAGTATACCTCTTCCTTGATGAAGAACCGCAACCTATTGCTGTTTTAGATACGCCCATTACCTTTGCGTTGGATACCCATAAGCTGGTTGATGGCGATCATCTATTGACCATTGTCAGTAAGGATCATACCGGAAAAGAAGGGATTCGAAAAATCCCCTTTATTGTTCGAAATGGCCCTGCCATTGAAGTGGAGGGAATGAAAGAAGGTGGGGTGGTAGATGGCATCGTCAATATTATGGTCAATGCTTATGGAAAAGCTGATCAAAAAGATTTTTTGATCATAGGGAGTGAAACCCCTCAAAGTATACCGTATTGGGTATGGATTACAGTAATTATGGTAATTGCTTGGGGGTTGTACTATATGGTGCGTTACTTGCCCGATGCGGGAGTGTAACCCTATAGCAGAAGTGGTTATAGTGAGAATGGCAGGTGCAAAAAAAAACGCTGGTTTGTGAAACGCAGCGTTTTTTTATGGATGAATCTAATCTACTTCAGATCCTTGATTGAGGCACCAAAGTTGAGGTGTAAGACATTGCCATTGGCCAAGACAATCGCAGGTACAGATTGAACTCCATAGACTTCTGCTTCTTGTATTCTGGATTTTTCTTCCCCAAGGTGTACAATCTCAATTTGATGATCTTTGATCAGATGTAAAAGGTCCTGTTCTGCACTAACACATACTGGACATCCTGCATGATAAAAAAGTACTTTTTCCATTTTGTTGATTTATTTAATTGATTATTATAGAATTGCATCGCAAAAATAGAGTGATTTTTGAAGGTTATACTGGTGCAGAATGGGAATATAGCCCTAGTCCAGCAGTGACAGCTTGTATTGCTATTCCTAAACTGGACCAGCTAGTAAATACCAATTCTGTATGAGTCAGATCAGAAAAAGTGCCCGTATGTTTGTATCAGAAAACAAATGGTTCTGTGGTGAGTGGTAGGCCTAATTCCGCAAGAGTTAGTAGGTTGGTTCGAATCCAACCAGAACCTCCAAACAAACAATATCATCTTAATTTTTTACATCCATCTTGTCTTTTGCTGCGCCTATTCAATGGTGTCATTTTTTTAATTGAATGCAGCAAAGATGGAGATGGCGATTACTTAAAACGAGAATAGCATGAAAATACACAAAGAAGGAAGAGGATCCATTGCGATAGCGAGTATCGTTTTACTCCTAGTTAACGGAGGGGCTTATTATTTAATTAGCGAGAAGTTAGTGCTTGTAAAAGTATTGATTTTGTTGATAACCCTAGGGTTATGGGGGTTAGTCATTTTCTTTTTTCGCATTCCTTCCCGAGTAATGACCAAGGATGAGGGGTGTATAGTTGCACCTTGCGACGGAACGGTCGTTGTGATAGAAGAAGTAGAGGCAGATGAGTATTTCACAGAAAAGCGGTTACAGGTGTCTGTATTTATGAGTGTGTTCAATGTGCATGTCAACTTAAATCCCATCCAAGGGGAAGTAGTGTACAGTCAGTATCACAAGGGGAAACACTTAGTAGCCTGGCATCCAAAATCATCTACGGAAAACGAAAGACATAGCGTGGTCTATCGACATAAAAATGGCCAGGAAGTATTAGCCAAACAAATTGCTGGGGCTTTGGCCAACCGCATTGTCAATTACTTGACGCCAAAGACGGTTGTAGAACAGACGGATCAAATGGGATTCATCAAGTTCGGCTCACGTGTAGATTTACTACTACCTATCAGCTGTAAGGTTGAGGTAAAACTAGGAGATAAAGTGCAAGGAGGCGTCACCCCATTGGCGAAATGGCAAGAGTAGATGTAGACCTTTGACTATTGTGCTCTAAGACATTCTCCTATGATTCGAACACCTCTTTCTAATTCATCGATAGAAAGGGTGCCAAAACTCAATCGCAAGCCATCGGAAGAAGTCGGAGCCCTATAATAATCATTGGGATTGACCAATTGGACGCCTCTTTCTTTTAGTTGTTGTAACAGACGTGTATAGTCTAAGGATTTGTTGGGCTTGAGCCAAAAAGCCAAGCCGCCATCGGGAATTGTATACGTAACAGTATCACCCATGTAGCGCTGGATAAATTCAAGCATAGCCTCTCTTTTCTCTTTGTATAAACTTGTCGCTTTTTTAATATGTTTTCTTAGCATGCCGTCTTCAATTAATTGAAGTACGGCTTGTTCCATAATGCGATCGCCTTGAATGTCAATGATTTTTCTCAATTGTGTAATCGCTTCAATAAGCGCAAGCTGACTGCTAACTAAAAAGCCAATGCGCAAAGCTGGTGCTACGACTTTACTCAGTGTGCCTATATACACATAGTTTTGCAATTCAGTATAACTACACAAGGGGAGTACGGGGCGATAGGTATAGTGAAATTCATTGTCGTAATCGTCCTCAATAACTGTAAAATTATAGGTATTGGCGAGTTGGATAAGCTCCAATCGCCTTTGTAAACTCAAGGTAACGGTTGTCGGAAATTGATGATGAGGGGTGAGGTACACGGCCTTTATATTGGGGTTGTTTTCCAACTGTTGTCGCAGGGCGGTGGTAGAGATTCCCTCGGCATCTACTTCAATGGGGATTAATGTAGCGCCTGCGCGTTCAAAGGCTTGCCATGCCGATTGATATCCTGGGTTTTCTACTAAAATAGCATCTCCTTTTTGGAGTAAACACTGAGCAATTAAGTAAATAGCCATTTGCCCCCCTCGGGTTATACAAACGCGATCTTCTTTGACCTGCATCCCTCTTTGATGGTTGAGCATATGAGCGATATGCTGTATGAATCGTGGATCTCCTTCTGCATTGGCATACCCCATCATTTGCCATTTGGCATTTCGATTAAAAATTTGTCGATAGGCACGTGCTAATTCCTTTATTGGAACAATCTTACTATCGGGATACCCATTGTCAAAAACGAGTGGAGCTGGATGCTGAAAAGGAGCATTTGCAGCTGTTGGACTCGCTTGCTTAGGTTTTTGCGGACGCACTTGCGGCATGGTTTGCGCGATGTAAATCCCTTTGCGCTCTAGCGATATGAGCCATTCTTCATCTAAAAGTACACTCAGCGCTTTCACTATGGTATTGCGGTTCACACCTATTGTACTCGCTAAGGTCCTCGTACTAGGTAATATATCTCCTTTGTGGAGCCTGCCTTGTTGGATCGCCTCAATAATTGCATCTGCAATTTGCAAGTAAATTGGTTTTTCAGCCGTTTGATCTAATCGAATTTCTAAGTTCCAAAGCCTTTTCATGTGGACTAGTTAAGTGGTTAGTATATGCGATAGTTAATAGACCAAATGTAAGCAATATTTAGTGAAGAATCTAGTTTTATGGTAAATGCTCAACCATCTAGTCATCAACAAAATACTACCATTGGTCAAAAGAATGTGGCTTTAGCTTTGGTTTTATAGTTGTTTTGCACCAAAATAACAAATATGAAAACAGCTGTATTTATAATGTACTGTATGCTGATTTTGTGCGGTTTATCGCTACACGCACAGGATCATTTAAGAGGGGAGTTTAAGGTGGATTACGTTCCCTTTTCCAATTATGTCAGACCTATAGACAGTGTGAAAACTCCCGCACAAACAGATTTTAGACGCGTAGAATTAAATATTGAAATACCGTTGTCTACGCGTATGGATCACAGGGGTAAACCGCGCACATGGTCTTTCGTTGCACAAGGGGCCTATGCCAAGATGCAGCATAGGCGTTATGAGGAAGATTTGTTTCCCACGGAATTGTTAAATGCCCAGATTGGATTTAAACACTTCCGATCGATTAGTGACTCGTGGTCTTTATTAATGATGGGAACTGTAGGGGTTTATGCTGATCGAAAAGAAATTAGGTCTGAAGCAATTTTAGGTCAAGGCGGTGTATTTTTTATCAAACACTTTAACGACAATGTCGCTTTGGGGGTTGGTCCAGTCTTAACGAATAGCTTTGGTGTTCCTATGGTCTTGCCTGGAATCTATTTTAGTTGGGAAACCCATGGTGATTTCTTCGTTCGCGTTGCTTTCCCTCAAGGGGCGGAATTTGGTTATAAAGTAAGTGAAATCGTCGATCTGAAAGTAGCAGTCGATTTACAAGGGATGACTGCAATCATTAAGAAAGACGACAAAGATATTTTGTTGGGATTTCAGCAGATTGTCGCGGGATTCCGACCGGAGTTCAAGTTTAACAAAAACCTCACTCTATCACTAACTACAGGTAGTTCGTTGGTACGCTCGTTTTCTTTTAATGAACGAAAAATAAAGAATATTTTTAAGGAGAAGAAAGAAGCAGATCCCCGATTTACTACTACGTTTTATGGAGCAGTTAAGTTGAGGTGGAGTTTGTAAGTGAAGTATTGAAATACAAGGAGTAAAAGGGCTATTTTAAAGTAAAGGTATATTGCTTTAAAATAGCCCTTTTGGTCTTATTTACTCAGTAAATTCTTGTAGATAATATCGTTGAGTAAAGCTTCTTTTCGAAGTCGAGCTAAAGGCAATTGGGTGTTGTTAATCAAAACCCTATTCCCTGAAATTGAACAAATGTGATCGACGTTAATCAAATACGATTTGTGTATGCGGAAGAAGTGTTCTTTGGGAAGTAATTCTTCCAAAGCTACCATGGTTTGGTGAATGACATAACTCTTCTGATGGGTGTGTATTTTCACGTAATTTTGCATGGCTTCAATGTAGAAAATATCGGGCCATTGAATTTTGACAAAGCTATCTTCGTGTTTTATAAACATTGTGCTGTCGGCGAGTCCGACTTCTTCTTTGTTTTGGTTTTTGAGCTCGTATAGTTCTTTGGCTTTTAAAGCTGCTTGATAAAATCGTTTGAACCCAATAGGTTTTAAGAGGTAATCCACGATTTGCAAGCGATAACCATCCAAGGCGTGTTCAGAATAGGCAGTTGTGAAAATTACTAAGGGCGGGTTGCTAATTGATTCTAAGAAGTCAATGCCTGATAAATAGGGCATATTGATGTCTAGGAAGAGTAAATCGAACTTTTCATTGCTAATTAGTTCCTGAGCTTCAAGTGCTGATCCGCAAGAGGCTTTGGTTGATAAGAAATCAACTTTGGCAATGTAATCGACGATAGATCGTCGGGCTAAAGGCTCATCGTCAATGACTAAACAGTTGAGCAAATGGGGGCTTTTAGGTGTTAGCATGGGAGTGATTTAAATTAATTTGAAGTGAAACCGCGTAGTTGTCTTCACCTGTTGTAATGGTTAAAAAGTGTTGATCGGGATATTGAATTTTTAGTCGTTCGGTAATATTGGCAATGCCGATGCCACCTTGTTGTTTTTCTCGTTTAAAACGAGGGTTGTATGAATTTTGAATATCCAAATGTAAGACATTTTGTTTTTCGATACAGCTCATGCGCACATACCCTTGTTGATGGGGTAAGCGGGAGACATGTTTAAAGGCATTTTCAATCAAAGGAACCAACAGTAAAGGCACAATTTTCAGCTGTCTATTGTCAATTTCCCACGTGCATGTAACGGCTAATTCGTCTTGCCAGCGTACTTGTTCGATGGCGACTAAATCTTGTAAATAGCGCATTTCCTGATGAAGGAATACCTGTTTTTGGTTGCATTCATACAGCTGATAACGCAAAATATCGGAGAATTTTAGTAAAACAGTTGACGCGAGTTCAACGTTGTTTTGCATGAGAATGTGAATGTGATTGAGGACGTTAAACATCAAATGAGGGTTGATTTGATCCTGAAGTAGTTTGATTTGGGCTTCTAGGTGTTCTTGTTTCAACTTGGCATTGAGTTGTTCGATTTTGTAGTGTTCTTCATAGAAGCGTATACCACAGGTTGTTGTAACAACGGCCATGGCTGAGGGAAAAGAACTAAATAGGCGATGTACGTAGTACTCTCTCCATGAAGTGGCTTGCATGTCAGCTAACATTGCCGTATCATCAATAAAGTAGGGAAATAGTGTAAAGCACAGTGACATCAATGCGTTGAGAACTAATATACCCACAAAGAATAAGACAATAAAACGCTTCATTTTTCCTTCTTTTAGGGCTTTAGGCAAGGCGACATCGCTCAAGTAATGTGAGATGCTGATGAAACAGAGCATCATCACTGCACATTGCAATAGCCAGTAAAGCGGACGATTATGGGCGTGAACAAACGGCCATACAGAAAGGGCGATTATAGACCAAAAAAGAATAAAAAACAACCTTTTGTGTTTCGTTATATTTATCGTTGGATGCATGAGATCGATCGTATTTAAACTACAAAGGTAAATAAATGATAATCGTTTGATTCACGGAGGTGTAATTTGACCACTGGTGGTTCTAAATTAAGTTTATGGTAGAGGTGAATACCTATTCGCCCCTACCATAAACTTAATTTAGAACCATTCCCTATAGTGCATCGACTATAAGAACATATAACTTAGACCTATTTGTACATGATTAGATTTGGATTTACTATCTTTTGAAAGGTTGTTTAAACTGCGAGAATATTTTAGCTCTACAACAAAATCTCCCACGGTTACGCCAGCGCCAATTTGCGCTTTCACGTTGTTTTTATTGAGGCTATAGTCAAATCGTTCGAGGTTTTCCGTGAGCTTTAGCTGGTCGTCTATGATCTGACTGTAAATTCCTCCTGCTAAAACGTGTACTTTAACTTTTTGTACGTCCAAAAGCGTATAGCCTAAGGCAAAGGGAATATCGATACTCTTCCATTTTGCTCGATGAACAAACGCGTGTTCCACGGGCGATTTTGATTCGCTATACAATAAGTCCGTCTGAATAAAAAGCCGGTCGAAGTGGTACTGAGTGGTAATCCCCGCAGAAAATCCTTGTGCACTAGAGGTACTCAAGTTTTTTAAGTTACCCGCGATATTGGCGTGATTAGAGGAAACTTTCACCCCTAAGCGAAAGGGATGTTGTGCTTTTTGTGCTGAAGCGTCTAAACTGCATAATGCCAGCGTACAAGCACACAAACTAAAGATAGTTGCTTTCATGTTTTACATTTATATTGATGCAGCAAAGAACCTTCAGTTTGAGCAATAGACCAATCTTCTTTGACCTAAGGTCGCTAAGTTTTGATCACAATTCACAAATCGCGGTCCACTGAAATAGAAGGGAATTGTACTTATTCAAAAATATTCATCTGCTCGTCGTATATCGGGCTTTCAAGGTTTAAAAAATGTAGGACACTGTGAAAGACGTGATGTTGAGAAAGCTGGGAATAGGGTTTTACTTTTTGATTGGCGTCGCCTACCCAAACGATAAAGGGAATTTCATACTGTTCTTTAGGGGCTATATGCAGGGGCAATCCATGCATATACAGGCTGTTTTCTCCCAATGATTCACCGTGATCGGATACAAAAATCAGGCTGCGCTTGTAGTCGGGAAAGTCTTTGAGTACTTCAATTACCCGGTGGAGTATATAGTCTGTATACACAATTGTGTTGTCATAGGCGTTGATTAGTTCTTCTTGTGAACAGTTAGCCAGCTCAACACTATTGCATACGGGTTTAAAAACTTCGAAGGCGGGAGGATATTTGCTGCTATAGGTCGGACCATGGCTTGTACTGCTGTGTAAGACAAGTAGTATTTTATCTTTTGTACTGCCTGCAATATCTTCCTTTAATCCAGTTAGGAGTAGTTCATCATATGCACAGGCATCATTACTGCAATTTCGTATCAAGGTTTCTTTGTTTTGGTAGTTGAGAATGTGGAGGGGCGGTTCTCCCCAATTGGTCGTTTTCCAAATAACATCCACCTGATTGCGGTACAAATAGTTGGGTAAGATTTCGTATAAATCATCCGTATCCTTGTAGTCCAAAATGCTTTTTACCCCTGCTGTTGTATAGGTAGCAGACGAATTGGCTTTAAAGGGATAGATATTTTCTGTTTGAGAAAGCAAGGGATTCGTATTTTTGGCGTACCCATAAAGAGAAAAGTTTTGACGTCTTGTGGATTCGCCAATAACTAAGATAACTACTGCTTTTTGCGGGTCATCTATGGCGTTTTGCCTGTTCTTCGCATCGGGTAATTGAATTTCTTTCTTGTTTTTTTGCGCTTGATGTGTGTAATGCAAAGCGGTGTTGACTACGTAGGACCAAGGCATTGCCAAGCCCCCCAATTGCTTAGAATGCTTGTCTATCCAAAGGATGTTTTTGGCATTGATGAACACCATCAACAGCAGGATTGTCAGAGCCGTACCACTGCGCCAAAGTATGATTTGTAGTTTTTCTTTTTTAGTTTTCAGTTTAAAGAGCAAAAAACTAGGTATGCCCCCTAAGAGGAGTGTGTATATCACAAGTTTCCATGAGAAAAAACTGCTAGATTCCTCTAAATTAGTGTTTAATACATTGGAAATCATACTTTCATCTACAAGAATGTGATAGGTGTGAACAAAGTAAACCGCTACAGCGTTCAGTAGAAAAAAGAGGGAGAGTACGATTTTACCCATTCGACGGGAGAGGGAGAACAACAAGTAGAAAGCAAAAAAGTTAGCTGTAAGCATAACCACAACTAAACTAAGGAGGAGTAGTAGCCGGGTGACTATCCCAGATGTAAGCTGTTGATAGGCGAAATCAAAGAATGCAAAGTGAAACAACAAGGTGTTGAGTCCACTCATCCAAAGGGCAATCAGTGAGGTTGTAGGTTTATTTTTGAACATAGACTTTTGCAATTTTATAAGAGGAATAGGTTACGCTCACTAGCGCACAATAGTATATGAATAGGTTGTCCTGGAGAATCCGCACGATGAGGGCGATGCTACAACAAAGCAATAAAAGCAGCAAAAGGGGATAATATCTTTTTTGGTGGATCCAGGGCCATAAGGTGTATTTTTGAGTGATACATACTCCTAGAAGTCCTGATAAATAGCCCAATATGCAACCAATGATCACATCTAAGGGGTAATGGGCTCCAACGGCAACACGCGTAAAGGCAAAGAGCAACCCCATGCTTATCGCACAAATGAAATAGGGAAGGCGGTAGCTTGCATTTTTGGGAACAAGGGTAAATAACAAGACTGTCAGGATCGTAAAAATAGTAATCGAATGACCAGAGGGACAACTAGTAGAACCTATTAATTTTTCGCCAATTATGGTAAACGTTTTATAATCAAATATTTTGGCTGGTCTAGGAATGGAAAAGCTCTCTTTTAATGAAAGGGTTAACAGCATAGAAATTAGTAAAGCCGTGATAATGGATTCCCATATTTTTGGAGCATAACGCAGTAAAAACGTCAGAAAAGATAGAAATATCATGGCATCTCCAATTTGTGTTAAGTTGAAGATCATTTGTGGATGTTCTTTCAAGTAGGCATTGATAAAATAAAACCATTCTTTCTGTATGTAGATATACCCTTTTACCGAAAGTGCATCCCAATGATACAGCAGCAGGGCAATAGCGCACAATAGGAGTATAGGTGCGATAAATAAGATATATCGCGGTTGGTGGGTGGTAGTTGAAATGTATTTGTTCATGTTCAAGAGGTTAGCAGTATTAGTTGTTTCTTTTTCGTAGGTGTACAACTAGCATATGTCCCTATCATCGCTAAATAAGAAGGATAAAACTCCTTTTATTCAGGAGGTATCTTAGTCGTTAAAAAAGAGAAAAAAACATCCAAGCAGACTGAACAAGAGCTATACCACCTTTAGAAGAAATGGAAGGTTTGGGATGAACTGATTTGAATAGTAGATAAGATTGTAGAAAAATAGTTGTTTATTATATATGGCAAACAGTGAATTAGTTCATGGTTGACCCCTCCTTAAAAAACGATATAGTGAATAATGGGATTGTAAATAATAACTATATAGTTCTAATAGGACAGGACTAGGATTGAAACTTTTCTTTTGTCTTTTTTTTTCCTACATTAGGCGGTACTAAATTGCAAAGTACATGAAGTTTACAATCGGATTTGTTGTAGGAGTATTAGCTCTCATTGTTTTTATGAGCACTAGAGCAAATGACTTGAAGAAAGAGGTAGCTAAGCCGTCTTTGGAACTTGTAATGGCCGATTCTTTGCGAGAAACACGTGTAAAAACTCAAGTATTTGACGAGTATTTACGCGTTAAATTTGATCAATGTACACCTTAAATTGTCGTTGATCAGTTCTAAACGTGCTGGTCTACAGTGTTTTATTGTAAAATAGAACAGTATTTCCTTTTTTGTCATTTGACAATTGCCCCCTTCATTAGCCAGCTTATTTTTGTTGTTTAACATTCAAAACAATAAACAAGAGGCATATGGATATTTTAGTTGGACTCCAATGGGGAGATGAAGGAAAAGGCAAATTCATTGATCACATTTGCAGTAGGTATGACGTAATTGCGCGTTTTAATGGAGGTGCAAATGCTGGTCATAGTATCTATTACCACAAGCAAAAAGTAACGTTGAAATTATTGCCATCAGGTGTTTTTTATCCCCAGACCCTCAATGTTATTGGGACGGGTGTTGTGGTTAATCCAATTCAATTGCAAGAAGAGTTAGCTGTATTGTGTAGGCTTGATCCGACTTTAAATGTATCAGAGCGCTTGATGATCTCGGCCAAGGCGCATTTGGTTCTTCCCACCCACAAGTATTTTGATATCGTTTACGAAGAAAATCCAGATTATCGCACAATTGGAACAA
The DNA here is from genome assembly GCF_030326445.1 of Myroides sp. DF42-4-2. NCBI lineage: Bacteria > Pseudomonadati > Bacteroidota > Flavobacteriia > Flavobacteriales > Flavobacteriaceae > Myroides > Myroides sp. DF42-4-2. The sequence continues at coordinate 19,887 of NZ_JACAKI010000025.1, read as the reverse complement.
CAAAAAATGGAATTGCTCCCGCTTATGCCCATAAGATCTTACGTCAGAATTTGCGTGTAGGTGATGTATATAGCGCTCAATTTGAGGCAGATTTCCGTTCTATTACACAGCGCCACTATCGCGAACTAGAGGCTTTCGGTTGTACCTTGCCTGCGTATGAGGATTTGGTAGAGGAGTTCCTATCAGCTGTAGCGTTTGTAAAAAAACTGTCGATTGTTGATACGGAATTGTATGTGAATCAAGCCTTAAACGAAGGAAAAAAAGTGTTGGCAGAAGGAGCTCAAGCCAGCATGTTAGATATTGATCACGGGACGTATCCCTATGTGACGTCTTCGAGTACAATTGCTGGAGGTGCTTGTACTGGATTGGGGGTTTCACCAACCAAAATAGGCGAGATTTATGGTGTACTAAAAGCGTATACCACTCGTGTGGGAGAGGGTATTTTCCCGACGGAAATCTTGGGTGAACAAGCAGAAGAATTGCGCCAAAAAGGAGGAGAGTATGGCTCTAATACCAAGAGACCAAGACGCGTAGGGTGGTTGGACATTCCTGCGTTGAAATACGCGATTATGCTCAATGGAGTTACCCAACTGATCCTTACCAAGTCGGATATCCTAAATGGGAGAAAAGAAGTACCCGTTTGCACACACTATGAAGTAGACGGCGATCTATATCCCTATTTTAGTACGAATCTAGTGGAAAAAAAACTACAACCGCAGTATAAAACGTTTGAGGGTTGGGATTTTGATTTTCAAAACGTCGGTGTAAAGGAAGATTTGTCACCTAACTTTATCGCATTTCTCGCGTATATCGAACAAGCGGTTGCAGTACCGGTTACTTTTTTGTCTACTGGACCTCAAAGAGAAGAAATCATCGAATTATCGGTGTCTACCTATAATTAATTGCCTACATTTATAGGGAGAGAATCAAGCTATATTATAGCCAGCACCACATGGAAGAACTACTGATCTATATTGAGAAATTTGCCAAGCTAACAGAAGAAGAACGCCTGATTATTCAACGCGTATTTACCGTAAGAGAGGTAGCCAAAGGAGCATATTTTACAGCGAGCGGAAAAATAAGCCACCACCTTGCTTTTGTGGAATCAGGCGTGTTTCGATCGCTCTACTACAACAAAACAGGAGACGATTTTACGCGTTACTTCATCTATGAAGGGCGATTTATCGGAGATCTGCACAATTTTTTAATTCAAGCAGCAGCCAACGATTATGTAGAAGCCATTACAGATGCGCGTATTTGGTGTATTAATTATGAGAATTTTCGCCTCTTAGAAAAGGAAATTTCCGTTTGGCCCTTATTGATAGCCAAACTGTATGCATTTGTAACTGAGAGCAAATTAAAAACAGCCAATATGATGCTAAACCTCGATGCTAAAGAACGGTATTTGCTGTTTCTTAGTCATTATCCTGGCTTGGTTAATCGCGTGCCCTTGAGTATGTTGGCTTCCTATCTGGGTATAACCTCATCCTCCTTGAGTCGAATACGCCGAGGGGTGTAAAGACTATAATAGGATAGGTCGGCTTTGTCGATTGTTTAGTGATGCTCCTACCCAATAGTTATAGTTTAACACTAAAATTACTTTTATGTAGTGATTTTTGTGTTATACGGAATAAAGTGTGGATATAATTCGCTTTTTGCGAATTATGTCCACACTTTGTTTCTACAATATGCAGTTTTATGTAGTTTTGAATGCATCGATAAACTTTTTTGCAAACTTTTGCTAATCTAAGGGTAGGCCTTAGTTTACACTGCTTTTTATGTTGTTTTTTTAGTTATTTTTTGAATAATAGGACCCTTTTAGTATGCTTTTTGTCTTATTTTAAGTGTAAAAGCAAGGTTATTACTTAACAAATATCAACGTACTGTATCGCGATGCATTACTAATAGTTAACAACAAATACAAGCGTAATAACTACTTTAAAAAACTGACGAGTCATACACTTGTTGGTTTCCAAATACAGTTGTTCTTCCGCTATTGGGATGACTAAAGAGATGAAGTATAACTATTAAAATCAAAACAGATGAGAGATATTTTTTGGATTCTTGTAATTCTTCTGCTATTAGGTTGGGGAGTTGGTTTTTTTGCCTTTGGACAAGTAGTAGGAGAGCTCATACATATTTTGTTAGTCGTGGCGTTGATTATGCTCGTCATTCGTCTTGTTCAAGGAACAAAGCGCAACGTATAACACGATAGTAAAGGGATTCTCCCCTATAGTTAAGAATTACACAAATAAGATAAAAACAAGTATAAACATTAAATTATAAGCCTATGAATAAGTTAGAACTAGAAGGAAAATGGAAAAGAATTAAAGGAGCTGTCAAACAAAAATACGGTTCGTGGTTTGACGATGAGAAGGTTTTCGCAGAGGGGAAATTTGATGAGGTAGTAGGGAAGATGCAGGAGAAAAGCGGAAAGACAAAAGCGGAAATTGAGGATTTTATTCGAAATTGGAAAGAAGAATAGGAGATTCTGTTTTAATTCAATATACTAAACTTGGAAGAGAAGTGCGCAACAGTTAACCACTGCCAAGGGCTTCTCTTTTACTTAAACAGAACCAGGGATGTTCGCCTGTTTTCGAATGGGCGACTGACTGGTTTTAAAAAATGTAAGACTTTGAGAAAGAAAAATGAAACCCTGTGTATGTGTATGCAGGGTTTTGTTTTTTGGGTTAGCTGACCTAAAGGGGTAAACTAGCAAAACTTAGAAAAGGAGTTGAATATCTTAACTTATTCGGTTGGACAGGCCACAGGAATAGGCAGTTTCTGACTTGTTGATAGGCCTTAGGTAGAGTCAACTAGTGCATTTGGAAAGTTGCCGTACTAGATTTTTGTCTCGATATACTTTAATGCAATAGCAAGTGCGAAAGCAATAACGAGATATAGCCATTGAGGCTTTTTCTGTGTCGATGTAAACAGGGCCCGCACGATGACTTGTACTTTTTTATAGTCGTAGGCTAAGAGGATCAGTGCTATTAGTTGATAGATAATAGCTGATTTTATGGCCATAATATCATAAAAGTAATCTTGAAGGATAATATTCAGTAGTAGTATAGACAGCAAAAGCAAACCAAAGAGACGCGTTCTGTTAAAGAAAAGGGCTAGACCGCCAATTACTTCAAAAAGCCCAATGATTATAGGGTATCCCATTGAATAGCTGTAAAAGGTCCACATTACTTTGTGTCCTTCGGAAACTTGTCCATTTGTTGAGGTTCCAAAGTCTTGGAATTGAATGGGTTTGGCAAGGCCATAGACAATCATAGAGAAGGCTAAGAGTAACAGCAGTGCCCAATATACAATTTCGCTAAATTTTTCTTTGTTTGTTTGCATGACAAGGAGTAAGGTGTGCTTATTTATTTTACAAAAAACGAAGTTATAAATATAGAGAAAATAGGCATTTGATTGGTGTGGATTAGGGCTAATTGCGCATTTTTTTAGCCTAGCTGGAGGGAGGCCTAGAAAAGGCCGCAGGAGACAAATCAAAAAGGCGGGATTCTTGCAAGGTTTCACATTTATTTTAGTCTTTTACTTTTTAGATGTGATATATTTGCCTCCATTAAAAACGCAAACAAATGTCAATCAAAAAAAATAAAGTATACCGCAGAACCCGTTATTTGTTATACAAAGAAACGCTGGTAGATTTTAAAGAACATTTTTGGGCGTTTATCGGTTCCTTTGTTGGTTTGGGTACGATTTGTTACTTGCACTTTGAAGCCTTTTCACAATATGATCTTACCTTGTTAATTGGTTCTTTTGGTGCGAGTTGTGTATTGATTTACGGTGCAATAGGAAGCCCTTTGGCTCAACCGAAGAACTTGTTTCTCGGTCATCTAATTTCAGCTGTTATTGGGGTAACGATCTTCAAATTGCTAGGCGACTACATATGGATTGCGGCGCCTTTGGCTGTATCTTTATCCATCATTGGTATGCAAATGGCTAAGGCACTTCATCCACCAGGAGGAGCAACGGCTCTGATTGCTGTAACTGGAGGAAGTAGCATTACCCAATTGGGCTATGCCTATGTATTTTCTCCTGTACTCACTGGAGTTACCGTTTTGTTTATTGCCGCTTTGATTTTTAATAATATCCCCCATAAACGTCAATATCCCGTAAAATCGTTTATTCGCATCCACAAGTTGCGCAAGAAGAGGATTCGTTAGGTTGCCTTAACTACAGCGGAAATTATCTCGACCATCCCCAGTAAAATAAGTTCAAATCCAAATGCTCCATGACCTATTGTTCTGCAGTGCTTTTGGGTAAAGAAACTAAAATAAGTATGACGCCTGCCAAACTATGCCTTGGGGTAAGTCGAAATAATCACTTAAATAGACTAATTTTGCAACAAAGATTGAGATAATGAGAGACGCTAAGCCAAAACAAAAGAAGTTACACCCGCGCAATAAGCATCAAGAGCGATATGATTTTGACCAGCTAAAAGCTGTTGTACCTGAATTAGAAGCTTTTATTCACAAAAATCCTTCGGGTGTAGATACGATTGATTTTGCCATTCCAGAAGCCGTTGTATTACTCAACAAGGCAATTTTGATGAAGGATTACAAGATGACGTATTGGGAAATGCCTAAAACCAATTTATGTCCGCCTATTCCTGGACGAGCTGATTATATTCACTATGTTGCGGATTTGCTTGCCGAAGGCAATAGTGGTAAAATACCAACGGGAGCAGGAGTAAAAGTATTGGACTTAGGTATTGGTGCCAATGTGATATATCCCATTATTGGAGTAGCAGAATACGGTTGGGATTTTGTGGGATCAGAAGTAGATGTGGTTTCTCTGCAAACGGCTCAGCATATTGTTAGCAATAACCCTCACCTTAAAAACAAAGTTAGCTTGCGTCAACAACCGAGTAAGCGAAATATTCTGAAAAATATAATGAGCGACAAAGCGTACTTTGATTTGGTGATTTGCAATCCCCCTTTCTTTTCTTCCCGAGCCGAAGTGTTGGCTAAAACCACACAAAAGCTGCGAAATTTAGGGAAAGAAGTTGTAGGGAAACCCGTACAAAACTTCAGCGGGCAGAACAATGAATTGTGGTGTGAAGGAGGTGAAAAGGCGTTTATTACCAACTATATCTATGAGAGTAAACACTTTAAGCGCAATGCCGTTTGGTATACCACGCTTGTTTCCAACAAGGATAATTTAAAGCCCTTGCAAGCCTTACTCAAGCGTTCTGAAGCAGCAGAAGTACGCATTATTACCATGGAACAAGGCAATAAAGTAAGTCGCATCTTAGCTTGGCGTTATTAAATAATAGCCCTATGTTTTAATTAGGTCTACCGCGTATGGAATAAAAAAAATAAGATACAATAAGCAAGAGGGTTCTAGCAATGCTAGAACCCTCTTGCTGTATTACCCTATAACATTGTTATTTAAAAATCACTTTGGGCATGCCAATTTCTCCGTATAAGAGCGACTTGACTACTGGTTTTAGCACTTTGGAAGCCTCAATATAAAGAGAGTCTGGAATGTCGGGATTGGCTCGAACCACTACTTTTTGATCCTTGAAAGGAGTGAGGTCTGCTTGTTGTACTTGAGATTCCCACAATTCGAGTGTGAGGGCTTCCACCGTTGAGTATTTAAAGTGAGCCGCTTGATCATATAGCTTATCCGCCAGGACCATGTATACCCATTGTGGAATAATCGCGTCAACAGAGCAATACACCGCAACAGCCTTTTGGTAAAATGCAGTGAAATCTAGTTGAGCAAGCGCAATTCTGAATTCTTTCTCCTTGATAATCATCTCCATGTAGAGCAATTGTTTTATATCTAAACCAACTACTTCGACAGTGGGTTTATACGCTAGTAAATCGAAGGCTATAATACCCGAAGCGGTTACTTTGTTGTGTATCGTTTCTACTGACATATTTTTAGCATTTTAAAAAGCCTTGTTGACAGCAACAAGGCTTTGAGGTTATTATAGTTTTGAAAGTGCTTGCTCATAGTTTTTTTCAACTACAGCCCAGTCCAATACGGACCAGAAAGCATCGAGGTAATCGGCTCTTCTATTTTGGTATTGTAAGTAGTACGCATGTTCCCATACATCTACTCCTAAAATAGGATAGCCTTGTTGAGTTGGGTTGATATCCATCAAAGGATTGTCTTGGTTTGGTGTCCCTGAAACAGCCAGAGATCCGTCTGTCTTAACATAAAGCCAAGACCAACCTGATCCAAATTGTCCCATTCCAGCTTTCGTAATTTCTGCTTTCAAAGCATCCATACTACCAAAAGTCTCGGTGATTTTCGTAGCTAATGCACCTTCTGCTGCTGGTTTTGGCGTCGGTGAAAGTAGACTCCAAAACAAGCTGTGATTGAAATGTCCTCCGCCGTTGTTGCGTACAGCAGCTGAATGTGTACTGATCTCTGCTAAAATGTCTTCGATTGCTTTTGTTTCACTCCCAGTACCCACTAAAGCGTTGTTGAGGTTGGTAACATAGGCTTGGTGGTGCTTGCTGTGGTGAATCATCATCGTTTCTTTGTCGAAGTGAGGCTCTAAGGCGTCATACGTATAAGGAAGGGTTGGTAAATTAAATGTACTCATGGTTTTTAGGTATTAAATTATAATCTGGAAACAAAAGTACGGGTAATTTTTAATAAACCAAGTTTTTACTTGTTTTATTCAGATAAACTCACCACTATACCTTTAGCCTAGATTCACTTTATACGAGGTGAATAGTGTAGTTTGATAAAAAAATAGATACCTTTGTTTGAATAATAAAACAATATTTTGTTTGGTTAATGAAAAAGAGCGCCACAGATCAACTATTGATGCAATTAAAAATGCGAGGTACTGCAAGTGCAGCGGAACTTGCTGATGAATTGGGAATTACAAAAGAAGGCGCGCGCTTGCACGTACAGAAGCTTCTAAAGGAAAACTTGGTAGAAGTAGAATTTAAAAGCGAAGGAGTGGGAAGACCTGTTGCATATTATTCCCTCACAAGTGGTGGGCGCTCCAAATTTCCAGATACGCACGCTCAAGTCACGGTGGAGATGATTGAATCTATCCGTAGACTCTTTGGTGAAAATGCCCTTGATTTGTTGATTACAGATCGAGAAAAGAAAGTCTATGGGCACTATGAGGAAGTGATTGGCACGACTACTTCCATAGAGGAACTGCTAGATCGCTTAACGAATGTACGCACCCAAGAGGGATATATGGCAGAGTGGAAGAAAGAAGCTGATGGCAGTTATTATCTAATTGAAAATCATTGTCCCATATGCGCTGCCGCTACAGTATGCCAAGGATTCTGTCGCAGTGAACTCAAAAACTTCAAACAGCTCATCGGGGAGGACTACCAAACCGAACGCATTGATTACATCCTCGATGGTGCACAGCGCTGTACGTATAAGATTACGAGAAAATGACAGAATTAACGGTTTTTACTCATACGTTTACTAGACTTTGAAGCCCAATATAGAATTTTATACTGCTGTTACCTATACTCTTACTTCCTATTATTCGAGTGATAACTGAGAAAAAATGATAAAACACTTTGTCCATTTAACTATATATCGTAATATTGCGATATGATATAAAGTAAAAGGCTATGGGCGTAACAAAATCAGAATTATTTAGCGATAAAAAGAATAGGTTAGCACTTATGTTTAAGGTTTTAGGGCATCCAGCTAGACTTGCCATTCTCCAGTATATTATCAATCAAGAGGCCTGTATTTGCAATGATTTGGTAGAAGAGTTGGGGTTAGCTCAAGCCACGATCTCACAGCATCTAAAAGAGCTTAAGAATAGTGGGCTTATCAAAGGAACCATTGAAGGTAAGTCGGTTTGCTATTGTATTGACGAGGTAGTATGGAATGAATTTTTTGAGGAATTTAAAGTGTTTTTCGCTCAAAAAATCCAGTCAGAAGGTTGTTGTTAATATTTTTTATTCCCTATCATCGTAATATTACGTTTATAATAAAACCAAATAGAAGTATAGTATGAAATTATCAGAAGTAAAAGCAGTTTTAGGAAATTTAGATCGAATAGATTTTCAATTTGAAGATGGAACGTTTGTCGCAGAACACTACCATGTAACAGAAGTAGGTCAAGTGGTAAAAAAATACATTGACTGTGGAGGAACAATAAGAGAAGAGGTTAAAGTTAGCTTCCAATTGTGGAATGCAGATGATTATGAACATCGTTTAAAGGCAGGGAAGTTACTTAACATCATTAAATTATCTGAGACCAAGTTGGGGATTGTAGATGCCGAGATTGAAGTAGAGGTTCAGGGGAAAGAGACAATAGGAAAGTATTTCTTGGCATTTAATGGAACTCACTTTCTATTAAAGAACACATTGACTGCTTGTTTAGCTGAAGATGCTTGTGGAATTACACCAAGTAATCAGGTAGCTCCAACTAGTTGTTGTGATCCTAGCTCTGGCTGTTGTTAATCATAAAGTGACAGAAGATGTATACAACATTATCAACTACAATTAGCACTAGGCTTGAGTCACAAGGGATAAGTGATAGTAGAAAAAAAGTATTGGCTCCCTTAGTAGCTTATATTCAATCTAAGGTTGATTCAAAATCTCCAATTCGAATCAATTTTATATGTACACATAATTCAAGAAGAAGTCATTTAGCCCAAATTTGGATGCAAGTAGCAGCAAGTTATTATGCAATTCCCAACGTTACTTGTTTTTCAGGAGGAACTGAACAAACAGCGATGTATCCAATGGTTGTTACAGTTCTGAAAGAACAAGGACTTGCAGTGTTTAAAATTGCAGCAGGAGAAAATCCTATTTATGCGATAAAGTATGATGATAATGAAGTTCCTATTATTGGTTTTTCTAAGAAGTACGATGCTACTTTTAATCCAAGTAGTGATTTTGCAGCTGTTTTGACTTGTTCACAGGCTGATGGAGGTTGTCCTTTTATAGCAGGTGCTGAGCGAAGAATTCCGATGACATTTGAAGATCCTAAGGAATTTGATGGAACAGTAAACCAAAAAGAAGGATATTATAATCGGAGTCTTGAAATTGCAAGTGAAATGTTTTACATCTTATCCCAAATTAAAAAGTAAGTGATGCAAGTAAGAATGAAATTTTTAGATCGATACCTAACCCTATGGATATTTTTAGCTATGGGGATAGGTGTCCTCTTAGGAAATCTATTTCCAAGTGTTTCTAATGTGATGGATAAACTGTCTATTGGAACGACTAATATTCCGTTGGCTATAGGGCTCATCATCATGATGTACCCTCCATTAGCTAAGGTGGATTATAATCTATTGCCTCTAGCGTTTAAGGATAAAAAGGTACTGAGCTTATCGCTGTTTTTGAACTGGATTGTAGGTCCAGTTTTAATGTTTGTCTTAGCCCTTATTTTCATGCGGGACGAACCAGATTATATGGTTGGTTTGATTCTTATTGGTTTAGCAAGATGTATTGCCATGGTAATTGTGTGGAATGATTTAGCAAAGGGAAATAGAGAGTATGCAGCCTTGCTGATTGCATTAAATAGTGTGTTCCAAGTACTGTTTTATAGCTTCTTTGTTTGGCTTTTTATCAATGTAATACCTGCCTATTTTGGGTTTGCTGAATATGCTATTTCTATTAAGATGAGCGATGTAATACAAAGTGTGCTGATCTATTTAGGTATTCCATTTTTAGCGGGATTTTTGAGCCATACGTACCTAATTAAAAGAAAAGGCGAAGATTGGTTTAAGCGCAAGTTTATTCCTTTTATTTCACCCTTTACTCTATATGCTTTGCTTTTTACCATTGTGCTGATGTTTAGCTTAAAAGGAGAGCAAATTGTTCAATTACCTATGCAAGTGGTGAAGGTTGCTATTCCCCTTGTTATTTACTTTGTATTGATGTTCTTTGTTAGTTTCTTCTTAAACAAATCCATGCAGGTAGATTATGACAAAAATGCGGCTATTTCTTTTACTGCTGCAGGTAATAATTTTGAATTAGCGATTGCTGTTGCAATTGCTGTATTTGGGATACATTCGCCTCAAGCCTTTGTAGGAGTTATCGGTCCTTTAGTTGAGGTGCCTGTACTGATTCTCCTTGTGCGCGTGAGTTTATGGATGAAGAAGAAGTATTATGCCAAGTAAAATATAACCGTTATGAGAAGTGTTGTAAATGAAAATAAAGTTGATCAAAATGAGTATGATTTAATTATTATTGGTGGTGGTCAAAGTGCTTTGGCTTGTGGGTTCTATTTAAGAAGAACACAAATAAAGTACTTGATTTTAGATCAGCAAGCTCAACCTGGAGGAGCTTGGATTCACGGGTGGGATTCCTTGTCTTTGTTTTCTCCTGCTGAGTTTAGCTCTTTACCAGGCTTTATGTTTCCTAAATCAGAAAACTATTACCCTGTTCGAGACGAGGTTATCTCTTACATGGTTGATTATCAGTCTAAATATGTACTCCCTATACAAAGATCTGTTCAGGTTACAGCAGTTTTAAAACAGGAGGGAGGATTTACTTTAAAAACTTCGATTGGCGATTTTAAAGCAAGAGCAGTAATATCCGCTACAGGAACATGGGCGAGTCCTTTTGTTCCTGTCATTTCAGGTTTAGATCAGTTTAAAAACAAACAATTACATTCTGCTTATTATAAAAATGCTTTAGATTTTATAAACAAGAAGGTATTGGTCATTGGTGGAGGTAATTCTGGAGCTCAAATTTTAGCGGAAGTTTCAAAGTATACGGCAGTTGCATGGTCAACAATAGGAGCACCAGCTTTTTTGCCTGATGATGTGGATGGAAGGGTACTTTTCGATGAAGCAACGCAACAATATAATGAGCAAAAGGCGGGCAACGATCAGGTACAAGCAAAATATAATGTAAGCAATATTGTTATGGTTCCCCCTGTTGTAGATGCTAGAGGTAGAGGTGTTTTACATAGCAAAGGAGAGATTGAGCGCTTTACTTAAACAGGTGTTGTCTGGAAAAGTGGAGAAGAAGAAAACGTTGATGTTGTTATTTGGTGTACAGGATTTAAACCAGCATTACAGCATTTAGAACCTCTGGGAATTGTTCAGGCAGATGGCAGCGTAAACACCAATAATAGCAACAAAGTTGAAGGAATTAATGGTTTGTGGCTTGTAGGGTATGGTGATTGGACAGGTTTTGCATCTGCTACATTAATTGGAGTAGGGAGGTCTGCTAGGAGTACAGTGGAAGAAGTTGCAGCGTTTTTAGAAGTTGAATAAGATGTAGTACTTTACTTTATAAATACTAAAATAATAGTGCAACTTAGTTGCCTTAGATAGAATTAAATCATGACAAACAAAAACCGCAACAATGAAGTTGCGGTTTTTATATTCTAATTCGTTACTAAGAGATGTAAAACTATCGTTTTAACAGGGTATGCATAAAAGAATTGCTTCATGTTTAAAAATTGTATTGTACACTCAAACTGGTTTGTATGCCATTAGCTCTGATGTAATTGTTATCCAAAGCGCGATATTGACTCACAACGGGATAATAAGTAGTATTGAAGAGGTTTTCGATACCAATACTAGCCTTCCAAGTTTTGTTGATTGTATAGGAAGTGGCTAAGTTAAATAGGTTGATCGCTTTGACGACGCCTTCACTGTTTTTGTATTTTCCTTTTTCATCTGCATCAAATCGATTTCGATTCCCGGAATACAACCAATACAGTTGAATGTTCCATTTATCAGTTGGAGTATAGGACACAAATCCTGTTGCTTTAGGAGGAGAAATACGTCCACCATTAAGATAGACTTCACTTCCGTCTTCAAATTTTGCCTTTCCTTCTACATAGGCATAAGAACCACCAAGGGTCCATTGTGGAGACAAAACTGCTTCTGCTGTAATTTCAAAACCGTGTACGCGTTCAGGTTCTCTTTGTGCAACTAAGTATCCATTGAAATCAACCAAATTAGCGCCTAATTTTGATGTGCTGATGTAATAAGCACCTGTAAAATTGAATATAGACCATCTGCTTGAAAAACCTATTTCATAATTATTGGTAATAATTGGTTTTGTCTCCAACTGATCTAATGTATTTTCAGTTGCTCGTCTTAACATACGTCCCAATTCGTTAATAGCAAATCCTTGTGAAAAGCTCACAAAGGGATTAAATACTTCGTATTTGTTATAGCGAAGTCCGACATTGAATAGGGTTGTTTTATATGGAATACGACCTCCTTGCACAAAAATACTTCCTTCATTGTTCGGTCCTGAAGCGATCGTATTAAAATCTTTCACCTCTACCTTGGCATTTTCATATCTGATTCCTCCTTTAAAAATTAGATGGTCTAGCACATCTATTTTTAGCTGAGCATAAGGAGCTATATTCACCATATGCATAGGGGGAATATAGACCCTTCCATCTGTTAAATCTTGATTTGTTTTATCGCTTAATACATCAATTCCATAGGTGATTTCACTTGGTCTGTTGACTAAAATAAAAGGAGTGTTGAGGTTTAGCCTAATTCCTTTTTTAGCTGCGTTCGTTCTTGATTGTCCAGGACCATACCAGGCAGATCCCTTTTCTTGATAGCGATTCATGGAGCGAAATGAATTTATATAGACGGACACATCGACTTGGGTGTCAAGAAACAAATCGCGCTGTGTAAAGCCCAACATAAAATTGTGATTATACGGTGTTCCTCCAGGTTGTCCAGGATCAACACCAGCAATACCTATCGTTGGTTCACTTCCATATTTTCCTACTTTACTGATGTATCTAGCATGTTGGGTGCTAGCATATCCATTGTAAAAAGCGCGAATAGAGGAATTGTCATTGATATCGTAGGTTATTTGAGCGAATACATTTTTTTGATAGGTATTGGATAATCCATCAGTTTGACCGAGAATTACCCCTTCACCATCGCGTTGAACCCCTGTATAATCCAACGAAGCTCCTACAATATAATTCCACTTTTTATACTTGCCCCCCAGAGATTGGGAGATTTTGTACCCTAGGGTACCACTACTGTGTGCAGGATTAAACGAAGTTCCTAAAACAGTAGTCCCTCCAATTACCTGATTGCCTTGTTTTTTCTTGGTAATATAGTTAATTATTCCCCCTGTAGAGCCATTGCCATAGATAGCTGTAGCCCCTTTGATCACCTCCACTCTTTCAAGGGCAAAAGGGGCGATGGATCGAATATCTCTTGATCCATTCATAAGGGGAGTAGATTGAGGAATTCCATCAATTAAAACAAGTAGGGGTCTGCCTCTCAATGTTTGTCCAGTAGAAGCTAGTTTATTGGTAGCACTTCCCAAGCCAGGAACAAGATTGCTTAAAATCATTGCGATATTGGTCGTTACACTCATCTGATTTTCCATTTCCTTTTGGTTGATGATTACGACAGAGGAAGGAATCGTTGCAATATTTTCGGCCCGTCGTCCGGCAGTGATCACAATTTCATCTAAGGCGTATTTATCGCGCTGTAATTGTATGGGTAGTACAGCTTTTAACGCTGATTTTAAAACTGTTGTCAGCTGTTCTTCGTAGCCGTCTGCCACAACCAAAACTGTAGCATCTCCATAAGGCGTCCAGTCGATTGTTAACTCGCCATTTACATCGGTTAACCCTTTGTTGTCTCCATTAATTGAAATTGTAGCTTGTTGAACGGCTTGTAAATCTTGATTGCTAACTTTAATAGTAAGTTGTTGGGCATACACAGCCATTGTTGAAAAAGTAAAAAAAAGCCCGATATAAAAAGCTCTTATTAATTTGTCTTCTTTTGTTATTACCATAGAATGTTTGTTATTTAGAATGAATCTATATTAGTGTGGCCTAATGTAAAATAATTTAGAATAATTCTAATTAATAAGTGTAAATTTTTTATGCTGAATGAATTTTTTGGCAGAAAGGGGGAAGATTAAGTCGTTAACCTAACGGCTAAAAACAGCAAAGAGACAACAACAATAAACGCGTAAACAAATTAAAAGAAAGTAGCATATGAAGTAATCAAAGGAATTGCGATATTTACTTTAAGTTAACGAAAAGATAAATGCAAAAAAGGAAGTGAAGGTGTTGTTGAACAAACAACAAAACACAAAGCAACGGATATTGATAGCGCCTAGTTCATAACCCAACACAATGGAATGTATAGAGGAAGGCACGGATTTTAAATCCGCGCCATTGGGTAGGGTTTTTCTTTTAGTCTTGTTCGAGTCATGTTCGAGTCAGCTTCGGTAAATGGGCGGTAAACCCCCGTAAATACGCAGGTTTACCGAAGAAGACCCGAACAAAAGTAAAACCAAACCAAATAAACAACTGAATAACAGTTGTTTGTGTTGTTTTTTGATGGAGAAACAAGGCCTTTTGTGCTTTTGTTTTACAAATAGTGGAAAAACAGGGAAGGGTGGATTTCATTTTAATTTCAACGGATGTAGGTTTGTATCCTATTCATGTAGCTTGTGCATAGCAAATAACGATTGTAAAAAAATAGGAAACAGTAAACAAAAAAACCAAGGGTACTAGTATACACACCTTGGTTTTAGTTTAATATGATTTGGAGTAAGGACATATGCAATAAATTAAATCCTAGTATTCATAGGGATTTACACCGATTTTGAGTGTTTTTGCACCACACTTTTTTCAAAGTAATTCAAAGGAAAATCAACTGTTTTTTTTAGTATTCGCTTTTTATAGTTCAATTTGTTTCATTTTATTCTGAAGGATCATCGTATAGTTTTCTTTGTACTCATTCGTTAAAAAGCTTCGATCTATTAAATCATATACCTTATTCGTTTGTTTCGAAAAGTCTTTATAGATGTTATTTTTTACAATTTCTGTAATACCTAAACTAACAGCCAATTGATCAAAATCTGCACGTTTAATCTTTCTTTTGCGACCTCCTAAGGTTAACGCTAAATCTTCTTTATCTTCAGGGAAGATTAGATTCACATTTAAAAGATCATATGCTGGTGAAAACAAAATACCTCTATCTGTATGCATCAACGAAAAATTCTTTAAGTGCATGTCGTTGTTACCTGTTAGGAAGCTAAATAAGACAAGTCTAAAGTATTTAATTACATCTAACCCTGAATTGGTAGCATAATGTCTAATAATCTTTCCTACGCGTTCGTATGAGCTTTTGTATTTTTGTTCCGTTAGCAATTCTGATAACTGACATAAATCTTCTACATGAATTTTCTTGCCTTTCACCCGATCAAAACGCTTGGTAATATAAGCCAGGTCTCCTGTTGACGTTCGAATCAAAGCATGGGCTGCAGTATCGATTTTAAATAGCTTGGCCAAATGCATGGTCAAGTCTTCGACTTCAGGCATAAAAGCAAAATTAGGAGACTGGGGCTTGAGGATATAATCTCCCCATAAACCAACTAAAGTCAATCGTTTATGACCGTTTTCACTGTTTAAACTTAAAGATATTTTAGGTTGTACCCCTGTTAATGCCAATCGTTCATTGACTGTAATTTGGGCTAATTGATCTAATTTTTCTTTGTCTAGTTCTAATATCGGAACTTGGGTAGTACCAAAGAATTTCTTTGAACAAGCAGGATGATAGTCGCCTGTTTCGACAGGCTGATAACAAAATAAACAGTTATTCATGATTTGCCGCCTCCATCGGATAAACTGAGACCGCTCCAATCGTGTCTCTACATAAGTTGATTAATAATTCAAAACGATCACGAGGATTGAGCTTCCAATGTTTTTCTCCAATATCCAATAACCAGCCTTCGGGAATTAGTCCATCAAAAAAAGGGAAGAGTACATTGCTTTGGTACGTTTCTTCAGCTAGAGGTAAGGTTAAGCTAATTGGCTTAGAAAAAGGTGTTTTTAGGTAATCTTGATGATAGTAAAACGAATATCCATCATCTCCTTCAAGTAGATAACCAGCTAGTTGATCTTGAAAGTATATTTTCGCTTGTCGTGCCATTACTCTCTTGTTTTATCAATTACACCAACCTCTTTACCAAACAAGGCTAACACATCGTTTACTTTATCTAAGCGAAGTGTTTTCTTCCCTTGTTCTAAATCGCGTACAAAACGCAAGCCTACACCAGCATGTAGTGCTAAATCTTCTTGTGTGAGTTTTAATTCTTTTCGCTTTTGCTTTACAAATCCTTGTATTGAATCCATATCTATACCTTTTCAGGTATAAATATACGTAAAAATACAATACAATACCCCTTCGGGTATAGTTTGTGTTTAAATTAATATTTTATACCCGATAGGTGGTATTTTATGAATAAAATAGAATGTATTTTTCTTTCAAATGGTCTATTTAGATACAAATCCTATTCATTTTTCAAGAATTGTCCATGATTATTCTAGTGACAATAAAGGTTTTAGTAGTTAGAAAGGCTTATTAGAAGAGCGATTGACCTAAAAAAAATCAAATTTATATGCTGTAAATAAGCCTATTTGACGCCTAATACAACCTCTAACTACTTTTTTTATAATACCTTACTATTCATTGAAATTTTTGATTGATAATAAGCTATACACAAGCAAAAGGGGAACTCCTTATTACCGAATAGGAGTATATTTGTGTCAATTCATCATCTATCGGTTCAGGTACAGATGCCTCAAATAGAATTAACCCACCTGAATGGTAAGGAGGAGAACACCCTCATCATTAACAAAGAGGTCACCTCATTGCAAAGAACCATAGCGGTTCAAGAACTGATAAAAGAGATCTAGCTACAATCACAGACGGAACAAATCATCCAGGAATGACCAAATTTGAAAGTAAAATAAGAAATCATGTACTCTCATGTAGAGGGTTGGAAAGCAAGCGGATTAACACAATCAAAATACTGTGACAGTGTAGGGATTAAGCTGGTGACGTTTAGTTATTGGGTGATACGCCTATCTCTCTTTTTGTTTTTATCCAATAAAAAGTAAAACTTTAATGAATATTAAAGATAATATGTATAGAAAAAATAAAGAAGATATATGGCAAAAGTTTTAAAAGAAAGTACAGCGGATTTAAGGGTGCTTTTGAATTCAACGAAGGCACCTGAAAGAAGAAAAGCTGCTAAATTGATAGGAGAGTTTAGAGTAGTTGACCTTGGTGATTCATTATATCAAGCATATCTGAAAGAAAGTAAGAATTCAAAAGCTTGGGAATCCCAGTGTATCATGATAAAAGCAATAGGTAAAATTAAGTATAAAAACGTTTTACCTCATTTAGAGCGTATTTTAGAAGAAAATCAGGTAGATGATATGATTACGCATGAAGTAGCTTTAGCATATGTGAGAATGAATAGAAAATCTATTAAAGATATTTCTCCAATATTGAAATTATTAAAAGAAGGTAATTTATCTGTTCTTTCAGTAGCTTTAGCAGTATTGGCGTTTGACGATATTATTCCTGAAAAAGAAGATATATATACGCTTATTGATGCTGTTAATTTAAAACAAACGCTTATAAAAGAACAGCATGAGGTTGGAAGTTTTGATCCAAGGGAGTATTTGTTATCTGCAATGTCTAAATGGGATAAAAAAGATCCTAAAATTAGTAGTTTTATAGAAGAATGTTCTAAAGATGAGTATTTAGGAAAAAGACATGATTTAATTGAAAAAGTTAAAAAAGGTAAGAAAGTATATGCGGAGTAAGCGTTGAATCCTTTCTTTGTATAGTAAGGCTGCGTATCAAACGAGGTTTACTGTTTTTTGCTTACTTTTATAAAAAAGAAAAACAAAGGACGAGTTCACTTGTCTTTTTTACTTGCTGTTATGAAACAAGAAGAAGAAATATCCCTCTGTATCCAATTAATCAATTGGATGCAAGACTATACCTTGTCCAATGACGTGGTCATATCGCGTATTGATACCCAAGACTTTCTGGCTAAAGCGCTTATTCTCGATCAACAAAGAAAGGGAAAAACGTTAGGGAAATCCTTACAACAGCTCGTTAGACAAGCACTTGAAGTGCTTGAGCAGGCGGATCCAACACTTGAGGTACACAACCAACGGTATCCGTATTCCTTTCTCGATGTGGTCTATCGCTTGTTGCAAGCCTGTGAAAATGAGAACGTATCTACCCAGTCTTTACAAGGCTATATAGAAGCAGCAACAGATGAAATTTTGCAGAGTCGATTGGTCAATTTTACCATTGAAAAACTAGTGTTAGAGGACAATATTGAAACAAGCCTAGCTCTAATTCCTAAAATAAAGGATAAGGCGTATCACTACCGCAGTTATCGATTACTCGCACACTATTATGCTGGTCGTGGAGAAAAAGCAAATTTTCTTCAGATCTTAAAAAAATGTGATGCCCGAAAAGATATCGATGAATTAGAGGAAATCAAGACCATTTTTATCGAAACCTATGCTGCTCAACACCCTTTAGAGGAGGTAATGGCATTAGTTCAAAACAAACCCTTTGGACCTGCGTATTATGTCGCCGCTTTCTTGCCTTTAGTGAAAAAGGAATCGTTTAATACTATTCAAACACTATTGAATGCTCTAGCGTTTGAAGCTCCTAATTTGTACGTGCAGGAAATAATTCTGACCAATGCTTTTCGCTATAACAAAGCCAATCAAACACCTGAGAACTTTGCCCACTTACAACAACTGTTGGATGCAATTCCAGCTAGGGTGAGATGGGCTCCGTCAGACTTTAGTTTAAAAGATAATTTGTGGTCCTTTATAGCTGATGCGTTACTAGCCAATCAACAGTTTGATTTTACTGCTGAATTACTGTATTGCAGCAAGAAAATTAGTGCTAAAATAATCAAAGATAGTCTCAAACGACAACTTAAAACTTACCGTAAAGAAGAAGAAAATGATTGAGTTTTTTCCTTGTATTTTAGTAGAGCACTCCACGAGTTTCTCCATCATTCGCACCAATTTTCACTACTTTGATTCCTTTTTGGTAAAAAAGGTGGCGGTGGATATTGCGTTGAGCAATGGGCAAGAAAATAGGCAAAAAGAACATCAGTTGACTCGCGACATTACCTTTGATAGTGAAGTGGGTATGTCTAGTGTGTCAGCGTCTAATCAGGCTGTCCTGTTGAAATTGAGACTGCATTTGCGCGAGATAACTGGGGGAGAAGAACAACATAAGAGTTGTGATAGTTTAATGCCTAGACCTGTATACCGCCAATTCATCCAAGCGATGATTTAGTATGTATAACCCAGAGGGTAAAACAAGAGTATTGACCAAGGATAGGTCTAAATAGACATGTACATTTAATAGTATAATAATGAAGCAGAGACTTTTTTTTTCAAAGATAAACCAAGAGAATGTTTTAACCTTAGAGGATAAATTAATTAACACATCAAGTATTTGTATAATTAATAAAGATTATGATGTTAAATGCTTGAGGATGCTAAATGAACTTCTTGTCAAGTATTCCGAAATATTAGTACTGTATGAAATCGAAACAAAAAAACTTTTGGAAGAAGGCGATTTAAGTGCATTACAATATCTAAGTAATGTCCAAAATTTATGTATTGCAGTTAATATGGGGATAATTAGTACTCTTGATCAACTTGGAAATATTAAGCATTTAGAAAGTTTAGAACTAATGAATAGGTTTAAAAAGGGTATTTCATTAGAAGTGTTGAATAAATTTACAACGTTAAAATACTTTAGAATTGAGAGCGGGATCACTAATAAGCAACACCAATTTTTAAATATACAAAATAGTTTAGAAATAGTAAGAGTATCTTCATTAGACTTAAGTAAATTATCTATTAATCCTTTTATGAAAATATTACTTATTTCAAAAGAATTAAAAAGTGGAGAGTTATTAAATGCAGTTTTTCCTAATTTAAGGACTTTAATGTTAGAAAGATGTAATAAACTTAATCTTGAAGATACTATTTCAAGTTTAGATTTGAAAGCTATTCGATTGGGACATATTTCTGTAGGCTTCCCTATTTTAGGACACCTCTAAATTCGACAAATAATTCTTATTATGTTCAGATTTGATGAAGAATTT
>NZ_JACAKI010000024.1:0-44436 GCF_030326445.1 Myroides sp. DF42-4-2 | reverse complement strand
TTTTTTTTGATTTGTTGAACGTTAACTTTCATAGGAAAATTGATTTTTTATGGTCAACCTATGTCAGGGACGTACATTCTTATGAAGAGAAAATCAAACAAAGAGCAATAAAAAAAGGGATGAGTTTATTTAAAACTCATCCCTTTTTTTATTGAAGAGAAATTGCCTGAAATAACTCAGCTATTTTATTAATTTTATGTTGCTCGTTGTTCTTTGCTCTTTACTCGTTGTTCGTTGTTCTTTGCTCGTTGTTCTTTGCTCTTTGCTCTTCGTTCGTTGCTCGTTGCTCGTTGTAAAGCACAATTATCTTACAAACGAAAAGACTAAACGAACCGCGCAAACCGCGCGAAAAACAAACCGTACAAACCGTACAAACCGCGCTAATCGTAACGAAGTGAAGATTCATCGAACACCAAAACAAAATATAAACTAGGTGAGATAAACCGCACAGATTTCGTTGCTCGTTGCTCGTTGTAAACCGCAATTATCTTACAAACGAAAAGACTAAACGAACCGCGCAAACCGCGCGAAAAACAAACCGTGCGAAAAACAAACCGCGCAAACAACAAATCGTAGATTCATCAAACACTAAAACAAAATATAAACTAGGTGAGATAAACCGCACAGATTTCGTTGCTCGTTGCTCGTTGTAAACCGCAATTATCTTACAAACGAAAAGACTAAACGAACCGCGCAAACCGCGCGAAAAACAAACCGTGCGAAAAACAAACCGCGCAAACAACAAATCGTAGATTCATCAAACACCAAAACAAAATATAAACTAGGTGAGATAAACTGCGCAAAAAACAAACCGTACAAACCGCGCAGATTTCGTTGCTGTTAGTTCTTTGTTCTTATTTAAAACAAGTTACTTCTCTCCCATATCCATTAGGCTATTTCGTTTTATCAGAGACAATGTGCAAATCGCGTTGTGGAAATGGAATTTCGATATTGGCTTCATCAAGTGCTACTTTGATAATCTGTTGGATTTCAAATACTGTATTCCAGTAATCTGCTTTTCCAATCCAAGTACGCACGTTTAAATCTACAGAGCTATCTCCTAAATTACTCACAAACACAATAGGTTCAGGACTTTGCAATACAGCTTTGTGTTTAGCTAAAGCGGCAAAAATAACATTTTGGACTTCTTTGATATTCTCATTATAGCCGATGCCTACAACAAAATCATGTCGTCTAGAAGTAATTTCAGAGTAATTGGTAATTACAGAATTTGCCAAAGGTCCATTAGGGCTAAATATTTTCAATCCTGTTGGCCCAGTTAATGTGGTATACAGCAAATCAATGCGTTCTACGGTTCCTTCTGTACCGCTTGGATTCGAGATATAATCTCCTACCTTAAAGGGTTTGAATAGCAACACGAGAACTCCGCCAGCGAAATTCGACAAGCTCCCTTGTAGAGCCAAACCAATCGCCAAACCAGCCGAGGCAAAAATCGTTGCAATTCCCGCTACTTGGAATCCCATCGTTGCAGCTACCACAATTAGCAAGATGATGTACAGCGTCGCTTTGACTACACTCAATAAAAAACCGCGTAATGACAGCTCAACGTCTCTTTTCTCAAGACGTCTGCGAATCACCTTTAAAACAAGTTTAACTAGATATGAGCCGACTCCCAAGATGACTAATCCTAAAATTATTTTAGGTATTGCATGCCACATTGAATCTAACATCTGTTCTAGTCCATTCCATAACATTTCCATAGCTTTCTTTTTTTAATTTAGATTTTCAATTTCTTTTTCATGTCTTTCGACAGTGCATCTTTGTGCACCATAAAATCTGTCGTTTTGTATTTGACATACTCTTTGGACATATACATATATCCTTGGTGATCATTTGAAATTCCCCAAGAGTTTTTTACAATGTAAAATTCACGTCCTGATTGGTCCTTAGCAATTCCTACAATATGCATACCGTGATCATCCGTTGTGGAATAATTGTCAAATGCTTGTTGACGCATTTCAGCTGTTACGCTTCGCTCTGGTTTTGGTCCGTTGAAAATTTCCTTGCGTTCGTCTTCGTTCATATCTTCCCAATCTTTTTCAGGAACATAAGCAACTCCATTTTTCCAGCTAAAGTATTTTTCGCTCACATCTCCACCCCAAGCAACAGTAAATCCATTGTTGATTGCCTCGTCTATGATATCGGTCATCTCGTTTACTTTCACGTTGTACACTTGATCAAACGCCCAGTTATCTGGCACTAATAGAACAAATTTCTCATAGTAAGGGTAGTTCATATCTGAACCAATTTCGATATAGTCATCTGGATTAATTCCGATTACTTCGCTGGCAAAAGTCTGAGGAGTATATTCTTTTCCTTCCCATTTGAATTTTTCTGGCACTTCACCAAGATAAGCATCAATGACTGCTGTATAGGCTTTTTGCCAGTTAGGTGTTAGTTTTCCATTTGGATTTGAAACAACTGCTTTTAGCACTCCTTCTTGGATCGCTGCCATTTCTGCAAATTGATTCTTCTTCGTACCGTAGTTTAATCCTGTATAAACCTCTTGTGGAACAGCACCATACATACGATACATATTCATTACATCGTGAAACGCACCTCCATCACCTAGCGTCACGGCACCTTGCATACGCACATACATTTTTCCTTTTTCGATATAGGCATTACGTGCCGAATAAATCTGTGAAATCTCAACTGGACGTTTACCCATACGCATCATTTCTGATTCGATAAACGAATTGGCAGAATAACTCCAACATGTTCCTGAAGATCCCTGATTTTTAATCGACGTATTTTCAATATCTACTACTGGCTTAAACTGATACAGCTCCTTGCTTTTATCACTTGCGTTTAATTTTAATGCATTGACAAGATTGTCTTGTGCGAATGTCGTTGACGCCGATATAACAGATAAAACCGCCGTCAAGACCCATGATTGAATCGTTTTTTTATTCATTTTTACTGTTGTTATAGTCGTAAAGATAAAAAAACATTGTTTAATGACCTTGGAGAGCGGTTTTTTTTGTTCTTTATCTCACCTAGTTTATATTTTGTTTTGGTGTTCGATGAATCTTCACTTCGTTACGATTTGTTGTTTGTTCTTTGCTCTTTGCTCGTTGCTCTTTGCTCGTTGCTCTTTATCTCACCTAGTTTATATTTTGTTTTGGTGTTCGATGAATCTTCACTTCGTTACGATTTGCTCGTTGTTCGTTGCTCTTTGCTCGTTGTTGTTTGGTTTTCTCTACCATAACCTTACTCACCATTCACCAAAAAAAAAGCAACCCTTTCGGATTGCTTTTTTTTGACTATAATGTTTCTTTTAACCAACGGAAAAATTCACCTTGCCAAACTTGAGCGTTTTGCGGTTGAACTACCCAGTGATTTTCTTCTGGTAAGTATAAGAATCTACTTTTAATTCCTCTCAACTGCGCGGCTTGGAATGCTTCTTGTCCTTGTCCGATTGGCACGCGATAATCTTTTCCTCCTTGGATAATTAAGATCGGCGTGTTCCATTTATCCACATTGTTGATTGGGTTAAAGTTTTGAATTGCATTTTGTGCATCTTTGTTGTCTTTTTCCCAATAAGCTCCACCTGTATCGAAATTAGGGAAGAAAACTTCTTCTGTAGTTCCGTACATGCTTACTAAGTCAAATACCCCACAGTGTGAGATAAACGTCTTAAATCTATTTTCGTGAATACCAGCCAAATAAAATACAGAATATCCCCCATAACTTGCACCGATTGCACCTAAGCGCTCCTTGTCAACATATGCTTCTTTTGCTACATCATCGATAGCGGCTAGGTAATCTTGCATAGGTTTACCTCCCCAATCTTTACTGATTGCCTCGTTCCACTCTACTCCATGTCCAGGCATCCCTCTGCGGTTTGGCGCTACAATAATGTAGCCTTCAGCCGCCATCAATTGGAAATTCCAACGGAATGAATAGAATTGAGATAAAGCCGATTGTGGTCCCCCTTGCGCGTACAATAAGGTAGGGTATTGCTTATTCGGATCGAAATTCGGCGGGTAGACTACCCAAGTCACCATATCTTTTCCGTCTACTGTTTTCACTATGCGCTTTTCACTTTTGCTCATCGCAATTTTTGAATACAGTTCGTCGTTTACTTTAGTTAGCTGATTCCATGTTTTTTTCTTTAGATCGTAAGAAAAAATTTCGGTCGCATGATTGAAATCTGTGCGAGTGAGTATCACTTTATCTCCATCAAATCCCACGATACCTGTAACGTCAAAGTTTCCGTCAGTCAACTGTCTCACTACTGGAGCGATGCGTTTTAACCCTGGGAAATTCACTTCAAACAGTTGTACCGTACCACCTACTGCTGCAACGAAATACACTTTGCTTCCGTCTTTGCTCCATTTATAGCTATCTACTGTACCATCCCAATTTGCCGTTAGGTTTTGCTCTACCTCACCAATACGCACAATAATATCGTTTTTATCTGCTTCGTATCCATCGCGTTTCATTTGTAACCAAGTCAAATGTCCTTGAGGAGAATACGTTGGATGCGTGTCATAACCAACATTTGATTCTGTTAGATTCTTTGTCTGTTGTGTTTCTAAATTATATTGGTACAAATCGGTGTTTGTACTCAAGGCATAATCCGTTCCAAACTTCTTTTTAGACACATAGACAATTGACTTTCCATCCGGTGCCCAAATATAATCCTCCGAACCTCCAAATGGTTTTTGCGGAGCATCATAGGGTTCATCTTTCATGATGTCAATTTTGTTGTCTTGTTTGTCTTTGGGTGCGTAAAACACGTGGTTGTGCGATCCGTCATTCCACGTATCCCAATGTCTGTAATCCAATCCATCAAACACATAGGCATCGGAATGCTCCATGGCTGGGTATAAATCTTTTCCTAAGACTTTATTGATTTTAACTGCTTCATCAAACAAGATATACTTCCCATCAGGTGAAATAGCGGTATTGTTTACCACATCTTTATGCGTTTCTATTTCAACGGGTGTTCCACCTCCAATAGGCATTTGATAGGTTTTAGTATCAAAGCTATTTTCTTCCATCTTGGCATGAGTCACCTTGTAAACAAGGCTTTTCCCATCTTTTGAAATTCCAACAGGACTTACTCTCCCTAATTTCCACAAGAGTTCTTTTGTCATCACTTCTTGAGCGAACGTAGTAAAACACGCTAAACTCAAGGCAAACAAAACTATTTTTTTCATATTGAGTAGGTTTATTAAGCCGTAAATTTACTCTTTTCTTTTGATTCTAAACTACGACAGAATGCGATAGAAGTGTTAATAAGGCGGTTTTCTTTTCTTATTTATTTTGTAATTCATCCGCAAATCAAAACTAAAACCCCGTTTTTTATTCATCGAAAGCGAAAGAAAAAAGAGAAAAAAGTTCCATTATCCGAAATATTGGAATGCAATTTGAAGTGTTATTTTTATCTAAAACATAGAATTATTATAAAAATAATAACTATTTTCACCGACAAATTTTTTCATCTATGAAAAACAATAAACTTTTTATTGCTATTCTCATCGCCTTAGTTTTAGGGGTTATTTTTGGGAGTATCATTCATTATTCACTTCCAGACTACATTTCTGGTTTTTCAGAAAACATCAAATTACTAGGGACGATCTTCATTCGGTTGGTTCAAATGATCATAGCACCATTGGTTTTCTGTACTTTAGTGGTTGGAATTGCCAAAATGGGTGACATGAGAATGGTGGGTCGCGTCGGAGGAAAAGCAATGGGATGGTTTATTACCGCTTCCTTGGTTTCTCTTGGAATTGGTTTAGTTTTAGTAAACTGGTTTAAACCAGGAGCAAATGCAAACTTCAATTTAGACAACACCTCCTCTGCGGATGATCTATTAACGCGTACGAATGCATTAAGTCTTCAATCCTTTATTGAGCACTTAATTCCAAAGAGTATATTCGATGCTTTTGCTCACAATGAGATCTTACAAATTGTGGTATTTGCTGTATTTTTCGGCATAGCCTTAGCAAGTATTGGAAAAAAAGGAAAAGTCATTATCAAATTATTCGACCGCATTTCGGAAGTCGTGCTTAAAATGGTAACCTACATCATGTGGGCAGCTCCATTAGGGGTTTTAGGTGCGATTGCCAGTGCAGTTGCTCTATATGGACTGAGTATTTTCTTCACCTATGCCAAGTACTTACTCGCCTTTCTTGTTGGATTACTTGTTTTATGGGCCGTTTTAATTTTAGTGGGCTACCTAATTCTAGGAAAAGATGTATGGCGTTTGCTAAAAGCAATCAAAGAACCTTTACTAATTGCATTCTCTACAACAAGTAGCGAAGCAGTTTTCCCTAAATTGGTGGAGCAACTAAACAAATTTGGTTGTTCGCCTAAAATCGTATCCTTTACCTTGCCTTTGGGGTATTCCTTTAATCTAGATGGCAGTATGATGTACTTGACATTTGCCAGTATATTTATCGCCCAAATTTACGATGTTCCGATGACCTTAGGCGACCAAATTCTAATGCTTTTAGTGCTGATGATTACGAGTAAAGGTGTGGCGGGTGTACCCCGTGCTTCCTTGATTGTTATTGTGGCCACTTGTGCAATGTTTAATATCCCACCAGAAGGAATTGCATTTATCTTGCCTATTGATCACTTCTGCGATATGGGTAGAAGTATGACAAACGTTTTGGGTAATGCATTATCAACTGCCTCAATCGATAAGTTTGAAAGCAAAGAGGAGGAAAACACCCTGCAGATTGAAAATTAAAAAACACGATAAAACAAAATAAAGACACACTAAAAACAAACTATGGACGAATTTCATTTATCACAATTAATCAATCCTGAGTTCTATATCAATTTAGAGATTGCGGGTCACTCTATTGGAATATATGTTGTATTGTTTATTGTATTTGCTGAAACAGGATTATTTGCTGGATTCTTTTTACCAGGGGATAGTTTACTGTTCTTGGCTGGTATTTACAGTACGGCATTAATGCAAGAAATTTTCCCAATAGAAAGCGACTTTTTAAACGTTGCTCTGTTATCCACCTTAGTCGCTGTAGCCGGAATTCTCGGCAACTCCTTTGGCTATTGGTTTGGCGCCAAGAGTGGCAATTACCTTTACAATGTAAAAGACAATTTCATTTACAAGAAAAAATATCTATACGAATCAAAAGTATTCTTTGAAAGACACGGTGGAAGAGCGATTATCTTTGCTCGTTTCTTGCCTGTTGTTAGAACTTTTGCTCCGATTATCGCGGGAATTGTCCGCATGGATATTAAGCGTTTTATGCTGTACAACGTTATTAGTTCATTTTTATGGGCAACTACGTTGATTTTTGCAGGACATTACTTACAAGTTTGGTTGTTGGAAAGCTACGGCATCAACTTGAAAGATTATATCGAGTACATTGTCTTGTTCTTGGTTCTTGCTACTACTTTGCCAATTATCATCAAATTGGCAAAAAGAAAGAAAACAGAAACCATCACAGAAGAATAATTAAAAATAGGCACATGAGTGCCTATTTTTTTTGGTTTACGGTGACAGTTATAGCACTAAAAACAAAAAGCGACGGTTTTCACCGTCGCTTTTCTTATTTTGGTATGTGGATATCAAAACGAGATGATCGTTTCTCTAACACACTACAATCTACTCTGCAGGAGCTAATTCAATTATTAACCCTTCCAGTTCGGGAACAATTGCAATTTGACATCCTAAACGACTATTGTCTTTGACGTTTAGTGCTTCCCAAAGCATTGCCTCCTCATCGGGATTCATTTCTGGTACATCAACTTCATCAGCGTTGTGAACATAACACTGACAAGAAGCACACATAGCCATTCCACCACAAATACCAATAGTTCCTTCGGGTGCTAGTTCATAAGCACGAACAACTTCCATGACGTTCATACTCATATCTGTTGGCGCATCAACCTCGTGTTTTACACCTTCTCTATCAATAATTGTAATTTTAATATCTGACATGACTATTCAATTGATTTAACAACAGCTTTTTCCGCTTCTTTTCGCGTTCCATCAAATCCATTAATCCCAGAAACCGTCGTATATTTCAAGACGAATTTCTTTCCAGGATTCAACATGTTATACACACTTTGACACATTAAAGTCGCTTCGTGGAATCCACATAGAATCAACTTTAGTTTTCCTGGATAGGTATTAATATCACCAATAGCATAAATTCCAGGGATATTCGTTTGATAATCCAATGCGTTATTTACTTTAATCGCATTTTTTTCAATTTCCAATCCCCAATCTGCAATTGGACCCAATTTAGGTGTTAACCCAAACAAAGGAATAAAGTAATCACAAGGAACATCACGGCGTTCGCCTTCACATTCCACTACTACAGCATCTAGTTTTGTCGTTCCTTTCAGTTCAACGATTTCTGCAGGGGTGATTAAATGAATTTTCCCTTTATCTTTCAGGACTTGTACTTTCTCTACAGAATCTAAAGCCCCTCTAAATTCGTTACGTCTATGTACCAAATAAACTTTCTCTGCCACATCAGCTAAGAAAATACTCCAATCTAGGGCAGAGTCACCTCCACCAGCGATTACGATGTGTTTTCCAGCGAACATTTCTGGTTTTTTCACGAAATACTCAACGCCTTTATCTTCGTAATACGCCAAGTTTTCCAGTTCTGGTTTACGCGGTTCAAAAGAACCTAAACCTCCAGCAATAGCCACTGCTTTTCCGTGGTGTTTTGTTCCTTTATTAGTGGTAACGATAAACGTACCGTCTTCTTGTTTTTCGATTGTTTCAGCAACTTCATTCAGGGTGAAACCCGGTTGAAACTGCTTGATTTGCTCCATTAAATTATCGATTAATTCTGCTGCTCCCACGGTAGGATATCCCGGGATATCGAAAATAGGTTTTTTAGGATAAAGCTCGGTTAATTGACCTCCTGGTTGAGGCAATCCGTCAATGATATGACATTTAAGCTTTAACAAACCTGCTTCAAAAACAGCAAATAGACCCGTTGGTCCAGCTCCAATAATAATTATATCGGTTTCAATCATGGTGTAGTTCTTTAATACAAAGGTATCCTTTGTAATGTTTATTAAAAATGATAAAAGTCAACTAAATGAAAGATAATATACTCTCTAGCAAATAGTTGACTTGTTATTTTTATCCAACATTAACTACCGACTCGATCTCGGGTGCATATTTTTTAATTGTAGTTTCAACCCCAGCACTCAATGTCATTTGATTGACACTGCAAGCTGTGCACGCTCCTTCTAAGCGAACTTTTACGTGCTTGTCATCCTCTATATCAATTAAGGTAATATCTCCGCCATCGGTTTGCAAAAACGGGCGAATCTCGTCTAACGCCTTCATAACGTTTTCTCTGATAGTTTCTGATGCCATATATTTAGTCTATAAAATGGTTTTATTTTTTCCCTACAGCTGAACACCCAGCCATAGTCGTAATTTTAATTGCCTCTGTTGGCGGCAAGGAATCGTTGCGCAATACCACTTGTTCAACTACATTTCTAGTAATCTCTTCAAATACTTTAGCAACAATCGTATCACTTTGTAGTGCTGCAGGACGACCGAAATCCCCTGCCTCTCTAATACTTTGAACAATAGGCACCTCACCTAAGAAAGGCACTTGTAAGTCTTGCGCCAGGTTCTTCGCTCCGTTTTCTCCAAAGATATAATACTTGTTGTCTGGCAATTCTTCTGGTGTGAAATAAGCCATGTTTTCAACAATTCCCAACACGGGTACATTGATGCTGTCTGAAGTAAACATCGACACTCCTTTTTTTGCGTCTGCAAGTGCAACGGCTTGTGGTGTAGATACCACAACGGCTCCTGTAACAGGTAGTGATTGCATGATTGACAGATGAATATCTCCTGTTCCTGGAGGTAAATCCAATAGTAAGAAGTCTAATTCGCCCCAATCTGCGTCAAAAATCATCTGATTTAATGCTTTAGCTGCCATAGGTCCTCTCCAAATGATTGCTTGATCTGCTTTGGTAAAAAATCCAATAGACAGCAATTCAACCCCATAAGAAAGAATAGGCTTCATTTTTGAGCGCCCATCTACTTCAACTGAAATGGGTTTTGCGTTTTCTACGTCAAACATAATTGGCATTGACGGACCGTAGATATCTGCGTCTAACACCCCTACACGGAAGCCCATATTAGCTAGACTTGCCGCAATATTTGCTGTAACAGTAGATTTACCAACACCTCCTTTTCCAGAAGAAATAGCAACGATATTTTTAATACCTGGTATTGCTTTTCCTTTTATCTCTGGTTTTTCAGGTGCTTCTACTTTAATATTTACTTTTACTTTTGCCTTGTCGTACACTTGTTCGTGAATCACTTTCATCACATCTACTTCGGCTCTTTTTTTGATGTGCAAAGCAGGCGTTGACAAAATTAAATCAACAACAACCTCATCTCCAAAGGTCATAACGTTGTTTACTGCCCCACTTTCAACCATATTTTTTCCTTCTCCAGCAATAGAAATAGTCTCTAATGCCTTCAAAATATCTTTTCTATCTAATTTCATTATATGCGATTAGTTTTCAATATTTTACTATAAATCTTGACTAACGCAAATATAGCAGTTATATTTGAAATTATGATGTTAATATATTCTAAATGCAATTCCCTAGTACACTTGGCGTTATAGGTAATTCGCATAATTAAGCGCTCTTTTTTTAGCTAAAAAAACGCGTTTTATTTCGTTCTGAATAAGGGCAAATTCTGCAGTGAGCAGTTGATTTTTCGCTGCATTAAAGGAGAAAATATCCGCCTTGCCATTCTCGTATTTTACCTGGGTTGTATGAAAGGATTTTTGTGCTAATTCGATACTGTTTCTCAAGCGTTGGTTTAGGGTTTCAATCTGATCGATTTCTTGGATTAATTGGTCATTTTCTTTTTGAATAAATCGCTCTTTGTCCTGAATTTTCAGCGTATTTAGCTCGCTATCAACTTTGTTTTTTCGCAACTGCCTCGTGATCGCCCCCCCTTGAAAAAGGGGAATGCTAAAACCAATACCGACATAGTGACTTTTATTGTCGCCAAACTGTCTAGAAAACGAAGCCACCTCCCAATCCAAACTGGTATTAAAGGGTTTTGAATAGAAAGTTCCCCACTGATAATTGGCGGTAATTCGAGGGTATTTCGTTGCTTGTAAAGCCTTTCTTTCCGCCTCTAAAATGAGCTGATACTGCTTTGCTTTTTCCAAGATGGGATTGAACTCATAATCCGAATTATATCCAACAAATTCCCGTTCAAACACCAGTTCAAAATCGGTAATTTCAACCGTTTTAACATCCAACAGCTGAAGGAGCTGTAATTTTTGGTTGTGTAAATCATTGACGGTTTGTTGTATTCCAATTTGTTCATTGGCAAAGATATACTCAATGTCATATTGATCGCTTTGGGGTTTGGCCCCTGCCTCAACTTCTTTGATCACGCGTTCCATATTGAGCTGGCTATTTTTCAACTGTTGGCTTTGCAAAGTATAGTACTCTTGGGTTCCAATAATGCGAAAAAATAAATCCAAGACACGTTGTTGGTAGTAATACTTCACCTCTTCTTCTTGAAGGTTGGCATAAGAGGTGTTTAACTTTCGGCTCTGACGATCGAGATAATCCGACCAATCAAACAAGCTAATCGACGCATCTACTGACGTTTGTAAGGATTGAATATTTGAGCTCACTCGGGTGTTGGTCGTTGGATTAATCGCCGATCCATAATTAAAGCTCTGTGAGGCATTCAATCCGACTTTTGGCAAGAAATAAGAGGCCATACTGCGCTGTTGTACCTCCACCGTGCTCTTTTCCAGCTGTGCTAGCATCAACTCATAGCTATTTTCTTCTCCCAAGCGCATACAATCACTTAGCGTCCACTTTTCTTGTGCAAAGAGGAAGGAGGTACAACATACAGCAATTAACGTCCAAATCTTCTTATTCATAATTTATGTATTTTAATGTTGAAATACGCGTTGCTTTGATGGATTTCCAAAAAACCAACAGCATGGAAAAGAACGTTAACCCAATAAAAGCAAACAAGAATGGCCAGATGGACAAGTCAATGCGGTAAACGAAATCTTCTAACCACAATTGCAACAAATAGTAAACAGGATAAACAGATAATACAAATCCGAACACGCAGTATACCATGAAACGCGCCGATAGATTAAAGACGAGTTCTTTTCTACTCGCGCCTAGTACCTTTCGGATCGCAATTTCTTTTAATCGGCTTTCGATACTAAAGGACACAATAGCCATCAATCCAAAGAGAGCAATAAACATCGACACCCCCATCAACCACAAAAAAAGCGTTCGTTCATATAAGGTTTTCTGATAGCTCACAGCAAATTCTTTATTGGAAAATTCATATTGCATGGGATACGTCTGTTCCACGCGTTTCGTCCAAAAAGCTTCCAATTGAGTTAGGGTGTGTTGTACGTTCTCAGGATCAATTTTTACGGAAATTGTTTCAATTAGTCCAGAAAACCATCCTACTGAGTTAGGCATAAAATAGGTTACGGGGGGAATTTTCTGACTAAATCCTTCTATTTTCATATCTTTTACAACGCCAATAATTTCAAAATCCCGTCCGTTCCACTTCATCTTTTTCCCGATAATTCCATCTGAAAAATTAAACGTTCTCTTATAGGTTTCATTAACGACAATTTTATTGATGCTATCTGATGCGAAAGCGCGATCGAAAAATCGTCCTTCAACCAATTGTCCATCGAATACTTTAAGGAAATCATAGCCTACAGGGACGTTTTCACTTTGAAAAGATACTTCTCCAATCATATTACTTGAACTACTGCCATAGCCCGATCCCATCAACATAGAATGGTTTGTGATGGCCCTAACTCCCTCTATTTTTTGTAGATCTGCTTCTATGCGCTGATAGATGGCACTGCGTTGTTTTTCGTCTTTGACTTTAAAGCGAATATTGACCACTTGATCACCATTAAAGCCCAAATCTTCTTGTAAGAGATGGCTGACTTGTTGTTGAACAAAAATAGCCGTAGACAAAAAGAAAAACGCAATTACAAATTGAAAAACCAATAGCGCATTACGCAAACGCAAACCTGATTTACTTCGAGAAAAATTACCTTTCAATACTTTAATTGCATCAAAAGAGGCTACAAAAAGACTAGGTAATACACCTAATAATAGGTATACCCCAAGCAAAAGTAGAGCAAGAACAGGCACTAAGGACAAAAAATCCGTTGTTAGGGTTCGACTTACTAA
The DNA here is from genome assembly GCF_030326445.1 of Myroides sp. DF42-4-2. Lineage (NCBI taxonomy): Bacteria > Pseudomonadati > Bacteroidota > Flavobacteriia > Flavobacteriales > Flavobacteriaceae > Myroides > Myroides sp. DF42-4-2. The sequence continues at coordinate 31,218 of NZ_JACAKI010000024.1, read as the reverse complement.
AATAGTAAAATAAGGCATGCCCAATTCAACGAGAACCAAGGCAACTGCAAAAGAAAACAAGGTTGTGATCCCCGCTTCAAACATCATCTGTTTTAACAACTGACGCTGCGTACTTCCGATAGCTTTTCGAATACCAATTTCCTTAGCGCGCTTAAAGCTTTGTACGAGTGCAAGATTGATAGCGTTGACAAGCGCTAAGACCAAGAGTAAAATGGCAGAAAACAACATGATATTTACAATTTTATTTGCCGCTGGTCCTGCTCCTAATCCACTCGATTCTGGATTGAGGTGAACTCCACTCAGTTCATTGTATTTCAACACCATAAATCCCTGCATCTTTTCTTTCAGCTCTTCAACTGAAACTCCTTCATCTTGAGCATATAACTGTGTAATCTCTTTGTAAAAAACATCCTGTAACTGCTTTTCCACTTCATTTATTCCTATTCCTTCTTTTAATTTAAGGAGTAACCTATAGTTGTGATCTCCCCAATTATCTGCTCGATTATAGGCAATTTGACTTTCTGTTACATAAGAGGTTAGTCCCTTAAACCTAATGGAACTATTTCCAGGTATTTCAAACACAAAGCGAACCGTTAGTACTTTTCCATTGTCTAGTTGTACGAGTTTTCCAATTGGATCAATTCCTACACCAAACAATCGCTCTGCTTCATTCTTTTCTAGCGCTAAGGCGTCTTTGTAATTTTGTTTATACGCTTCCGCACTACCAAAGACTGCTGTAAAAGGAAAAAATTCGAAGAAATTCGCTTGACGTTCGTCAATATCATATAAGAAATCAGCTTTCCCCTCCACTACTACACTCATCATATTGAAAGACATATAGCTAAAGTTATAGGCTTCAATTATAGAGGTAGCTTGATCGAGTTGATTGGCTATCGGAGCAGGAAACCAATTTTTAAAATAGGAATCTGCTGTTCCTTCTACCTCATACACTCTGTTTTTATAGGGGTTCCATTGGTCAAAGCTATGCTCGTTTTTCCAATAGAAAAGCACAATAATCAGTGTGGCCATACCGATAGCTAACCCCAAAATATTGAGCAAGGATAACCAGATATTCTTTTTAAAATATCGGAAATATAATTTTAACCAATTGGAAACCATATAGTGAATTAATTTAGTTTTTCAATTTTACCCCCAGATGATTTAGAGGTCTCTACTAATCTGGCATTGCCATAAACATTGATCTTACCTGAAGAGCTTGCTTTGCCTTTTACCTCGTCTGCTACCGTAAAACTCATAGTTCCTGAAGAGCTTGCTTTGCCATTCAACGTTTGAATTGCAAAGTCTTTTCCGTCGATTTTAGCTGAGCTGGACGCTTTAGCATCAACCGATTTCGCTGATCCTTCTACCTCCACTCGTGCCGAACTACTCACTATAAGTTCTACTTTATTGGCTTTTAGGTCCATATCGATCTTTGAAGAGGAACTTGCTTCTATTGTTGTACTATTTGCAATTTCAAATTTGCCCTCTACTTTAGAAGATGAACTTGTTGTAACCGTTAAATTGTCTGCTTGAATTACATCTGCCATAAACTTTCCTGAACTACTGGTCGTAATGCTGAATTGTTTTGCTTTTACTTTATTGTTCAGAGTAAATACCGCAGAAGAAGAAACATGAGCTGCTGTTAGAGATGAATGGTTCACTTTTACGTGCACACGTCCCATTTTGTAATTGAAAATGCCTCTTGGCATGTCGATATACACTTGAAGCACGCCATTCTTGACTTCGGTTTTGACGTATTGCATGTCCTTTTCGTCATCTACTTCTACTGCAACAGTCGTGGATCCTCCTGCTGTATAATCTAGGTGGATCCCTTGTGATACTTTGACCTGTTCAAAATCGATGACTTGTCTTTTTTCTTGTTTTTGTGCCAATACGGCGCTTCCCATTAACAGGAAGATAAATACTATTTTTTTCATTTTATATCTAGTTTTATTCATATTTAATATAGTGTAACACGTCCAGATGCACTGCTTTTCGCGTTTTTTGTAATACGACTAACAAAGTTAAAAGCACAATACAGCTACAACTTAATCCAAACACTTCCCATCCTATATCAATGCGATAAGCATATTCACTCAACCAATGTTCTAGCAAGTAATAGCTGGGAAAAATGGACAATCCAAAACCGATCATACAATACATCAAATATTGGAAGGATAGCTTTTGAATTAATTCTCGTGTATTAGCCCCTAATACTTTGCGAATAGCCACTTCTTTTAATTTGCCGTTTAACGCAAAAGTAACGAGAGCTAGGAGTCCAAATAAAGCAATGAAAACAACGCCAATACTCAGAAAATTAAACACTTGACGTTCAAGGAGCACTTGATCAAATGTTTTGGCAAACTGGCGATCGACAAACTCGTATTGAAAGGGTATATCGGGGTTTAAATTAAATTTACTCCACGTTTTTTCAACAGCTTGTATGGTTTGTTCCATTTTATCTCCTGCCTTTATTTTTACATATATCTTTTCAATACTTCCCATCTTGTGTTCTATTCCATTCATGTAATAGTATGCAGTAGGGGTGACTTCTTCTTCAAGGCTTTTAAAATTGTAATCTTTTACCACACCAATTATACTATGCGAACGTCCTAAAGCTTTGAGTGATTTTCCCAAGGGATCTCCACCATCAATTGCTCGAACAAAAGTCTCATTCACGACAAGGTGTTGAATCGAATCAGACGCCAACATTGGATTGTAATCTCGACCTTTAACTAGGGGAATTTGAAACAGTTCAAAAAAGCCAAAATCAATTTGAACCACCGTATACACTAATTCTTTCCCCTCTAGTTTTCCCGAAGTTGAAGCCGAAGAACTACGCCCAAAAACCTGATCAGAGGCAGATATACCCTCGACTCCTGGAATTTTTTGCATTTCTTTTTTGAGTACTTCATATTTTTCTAACAACAAATCATTATTTGTCCACCTCAACTCTTCATTAAAACTAAAGCTAATCACTTGATCCCCTTTAAAACCTAGATCTTTGTTTAGCATATAGTGTACTTGTTGATTAAAAATCAACGTACTACTAATGAAAAAGGAAGCAATAGCCAACTGAAGGATTAAAAATACCTTTTTGAGTACTCTACCGTTTTTTGAGGCTATAAAGTTGCCCTTCAAAATGGAAATTATGGGCTGTTTAGTCACATAAAAAGCAATAATACTTCCCGTGAGTAATGACATACTGATCAACAACAAAAGAAAGCAAATACTCAACGCGCCTATCGGCATCTCCAGCTGTACGTCAACCATTTGATTGACATAGGGCAACATCAATCCCATACAAAAGAAGCTTATTACCAAAGCAATAGTCAGCGTTAAGGCCGTTTCTACTACTATTTGCTGTACAATATACCTTGAGCTCCCCCCGAGAATTCGCCTTAGTCCTAGCTCTTTCATTCGCAATAAAAACTGCGTAATAGAAAAATTGATAAAGTTGATGAGTGCCAAGCTAAAAATTACAACTGCTAATCCCCAAAAGATATACATCATATGTAGGTTTGCACTGCCTTCTGGGCTCAATTTCCCATACTTGCTTAGACGTACTCCTCCGAGATCTGACAGGACTATAGGAGTATTGAGCAGCTGATTTTCCTTCAATTCTTCAACCGTGATTCCACCTTCTTTGGCCATAGGTATAAAGTAATGTTGATCCATCGTTTCGCGAATAGCCACTAAGGCCTGATCGGGTTTAGATGTCTTGATCAATAATCCAAAGTACTGCTCTTGCCAATTTGTTTTAGCGGCAACTAGTTGATCCATACCTGCTACGATTGCATCGGGCATAAAACTGCTTTTTTGACCGTCTAGCGTAAAAACCCCTGTTACAACTCTCCACTCTTCTTCCATGTACACTTCGCGCCCCAAAGGATTAACTCCACGTCCAAAAATCTCAATAGCTTTTTGCTCTTCTAAAACAAGGCTATTTTGATCTTGCAAAGCAGTTGCTGCCGATCCATAAACAAAAGAAAAAGGAAAAAAATCAAAGAAATTACGTTGACTTAAAAAAATCTTTTTCAGCGTATAAGACACTTTGTCTTTTTCAATTGTCCCCTCATTGTATCCAGTATAGTAAATAAAATCCTCAACAAAAGCATAGTTTTCTTTTAGCGTTCTTCCCAACGGAAAAGGCTGATTGATATACGCAAAATCACCAGAATCATGTAAAACCATGAAAAGCTGATCTTTATTGGGATTCCATTGTTCATACGCGTGTTCATCATGATAGTTAAGCACAGCAAGTGTAAGTAGCGATATACCAAAGGACAACCCTAAAACAGTTAAAACAAAATAGATTTTATTTTTGAACCAATGATAATAATAAACGTTCAACCAACTTTTTAACATCCTTATTCGTATTTAATATATTTTAAAACGTTCACACGAGTGGCCTGATACGCTCTACTCACCACAATAAGTAAGGTAAGTATGACAATAAGAATCAGACAAACAACGTAAACTTCATAACTTATTTCGATGCGATACGCATAATCACTCAACCAGGCATTCAATAAATAATAACTGGGGAAGACAGATAGTCCAAAACCGATCATACAATAAATCAGGTATTGATAAGACAAGTCTTGAATTAAACCTCTTGTTTCTGCTCCTAATACTTTGCGAATGGCAATCGCTCTCAATTTGGTGCCTATGGTATAGGAGGAAACAGCGAAAAGTCCAAATAAAGCAATAAAGATGACCAGATAACTTAACCCCATCATCACTTGTTGCTGTATCTTTATCTTTTCGAAGTTTTTTGCAAATTTCTGATCCATGAAACTGTACTCAAAAGGCTTATCCGTTCCTTTATGGAAGGTCTCCCATAGTTTTTCAACCGCAGGTAGGATAGTTTCAAGCTGATGTACATCTAGCTTCATACTCACTTGAGTAAAGTGAAAGAAAGTTTGGGAAGGCAACACAAACATCTTTGGGCTTATTTCATGTTCAAATCCTGCAGTGTGAAAATCCTGTACGACGCCTACAATGGTTGTTCCATTGACAACCAATCCCGCTATACTATCTTTGTGCAATTGACGTAATAAGCTTTCGTTGATTACGGCATTTTGAATACTATCACTAGCGAATTTATTCGTCAGATAACGCCCTTCTTTCAATCCCACTTGCATCATTTCCAGATACCCCGCTTCGACATTGTGAACTGCCACTCTCAAATTCTCCCCTTCATATTCAAATAGCTGCATATAACGACTTCGCTCCTCACTGCCATAGTCTAAATCGGTAAAGGCCATTTGTTCCACACCTTTTATTCTCAGCGCTTCCTGTTTAAAAGCTTGATACGCCTGATGTCTTTCCTCTATTTCTATCGGTTCTTCCTCTAAAAAGGGAAAACTAATCACCTGATCCCCTGAAAAACCCAAGGATTTGGTTGTCATATAGTGGACCTGTTGGTACATGATATACGTGCTCGAGATAAACCAACAGGCAATGGCAAACTGTAGAATCAAAAACGCATTTTTCAGGACACTTCCTGAACGACTCCGATAATAATTTCCCTTTAATACAGGAAGTATTTGGTAGTTGGATCGATAGAGCGCAGGAATCAATCCCCCCAGCAACAAAACCAAGAGGTAAACACCAACAAACAAAAAGAGGGCATCACGCAGGTGAACGACAATATTCGTTCCTAAAAACGAATTGACGAAAGGCAAAATCCACAGTACCATAAAGAAGCTTCCTACAAAAGAAAGCAGTATGGTAAGAGAGGTTTCAAATAAAGCTTGTTGTATAATCTTGCGCTTTGATCCTCCTAATACTTTGCGAATCCCTACTTCCTTCGCTCGCGAAACCGCTTGCGAAAGGGACAAGTTGACGTAGTTAAACAGCGATAGAACAAAGAGCACCCACGACAAGCCTACAATCACATAAAGGGTTGTGCCTTTGACATTGGCTTCTGGGGTAACTACATTTCCTGTATCTCCAAAATGCAATCCCTTTAAGGGATGTATCACTGTTTTTTGATTGTAAATACCATTGTTTTTTTTCTCAAACTCTGCTAAAGAAAGCTGCTGTTTTTCAGCCATAGGCAGGAGATAGTATTGGATATAAATCTGATCTGCTGCTTGGGCAAGTTTCTCTCCCTCCTTGGTCTTGATTAACACAGAAGAACTACTATAATTCCAATTACCGACTAAATCTTCAGGTATGAATTGATGATCATTGACAACGGCATCTGGCATAAAACTACTGCGTTTACCTTCCAAATCATACACCGCTACAACGGTGTACCACTCGTCATCTACCTCAATCTGTTCGCCAATTGGATTGACACCTTCACCAAAAACAACTGATGATTTTTGTTTTTCTAACGCAATCTCCTTTGGATTTTTAAATATACTCGAAGGTGATCCATAGATAATTTTATAAGGGAAAAAGGAAAAAAAAGAAGCATTAGTCTGTAGGATTTTCTCAATGGCATAGGCTTTTTTATTGTGCATAACATGCGTTGAAAAGTATCCACTATACAGTAAATAATCTTCAACAAAGTTATGATGTTCTTTGAGCAAACTAGACAAGACATAGGGTTGAGAACCGAACGAATGGTTGTCACTTCGACTCTCGATAAAATACACCTCTTCTTTATTTGCGTTCCAACGATCAAAAGACGTCTCTTCCTGCCAATAGAGCGTCGATAACAACACAGCAGTAATACCCAATGCCAAACACAACAAATTAAATAAAACGTATAGTTTATTTTTCTTGCTGTGATACACGACTATTTTAAACCAGTTATTTAGCATTATTATTCGTATTTAATATATTTTAAAACGTTCACACGAGTGGCCTGATACGCTCTACTCACCACAATAAGTAAGGTAAGTATGACAATAAGAATCAGACAGACCACGTAAACGTCATAACTTATTTCGATGCGGTAGGTATAATCACTCAACCAGGCATTCAATAAATAATAACTGGGATAAACAGCAACACCAAAACCGATCACACAGTAAATCAAATATTGGTAGGACAGTTTTTTAATCAATTCGCCTGTACTAGCGCCTAATACTTTACGGATAGCCACTTCTTTTAATCGCGTTCCGATGGTAAAAGAGGACACAGCAAACAATCCAAATAGCGCAATAAAGATGACAATCAAACTCAATCCTAATAGGATTTGCTTCTGTGTGTCAATTTTCTCGAAGGTTTTGGCGAATTTTTGATCGACAAACTCATAGCTAAAAGGTTCTCTCGCCTCTGGATTAAAGGTATCCCACAACTTTTCCAAAGCGGGAGCAAGGGTCTCCATTTGCGTGACGTCCACTTTCATGGTTACATTGGAAAAATAATTATCTGTTGCTTTGGGTAAGCTAAATATCAAAGGAGTAATCGAATATTCCAATCCTCCGGTATGAAAATCTCTAAGTACGCCTACAACCGTTATATCTCTGAGTTTAACATCTTCCATACGCGATTCACCCGTTGCTCTCAATAAACTCTCATTAATTAAAACATTCTGAATGCTATCGCTGGCTAAGGCTCGATCTAAAAAGCGTCCTTCTTCCAATTGAATGTTCATCATTTCAAAATAATCGGCATCTGCCTGCATCATAAACGCAACCAGATCCTCTTTTTCTTCTTGTCGGAACATTAAGATACTACCTAGTCCTCCCGTTCCAGCATATTCGACACCGGCTACAGCCACTTGTTCGACACCTTTGATCTGTAACGCCTCTTGTTTGAATGCTTCGTATTTTTGTGCTTTACTTCCATCGTTTACATCAGCTAGAAAGGGAAAGCTAATCACCTGATCTCCGGAAAATCCCAAATCTTTTGTTGCCATGTAATGGGCTTGTTTATACACCATATACGTACCGACAATAAACCAACAGGCAATGGCGAATTGTATCACTAAAAAAGTATTTTTAATGAAACTCCCTGAGCGGCTGCGATTGAAATCGCCTTTTAACACCTTTAGCACGCGGTATTGTGCAATATAAAAGGCGGGAATTAGCCCTGCAATCAGCAAGATCAAAAAATAGCTACCTACAAACAAGAGCGCCATATCACCCCACTGCACAACGATATTGATGTTTAAATAAAAATTGGCAAAGGGCAACAACCACAAAAACAAAAAGATACTCAAGACAAAAGCAATACAAACAGTGATTGTGGTCTCATATAAACTCTGCTTGATAATCGATCTTTTCACCCCGCCTAATACCTTGCGTACCCCAACTTCTTTGGCTCTGGATAAGGTTTGAGAAAGTGCTAAGTTCACATAGTTAAACAAGGACAATAGCAGCATCAAACTAGATAATCCAAGGATAATATTCAGCATTTTACTATTAACCACAGGTTCGGGTATACTACTCGCTATGGATTTTTCACTTTGAAGATGCAATTGATCTAAGGGTTCTAAATAGAAATCCGTTCCGAAAACACCCTCTAGTTGCTTTAAAAAAACCGCTAAACTCATATCAGATCTAGCCGCCCAAGGTTCATAGTAATATTTGAGATACAACGCTTTGATCGCTGCTGTTGTTTCTTGTTTCTTCGCTGTTTTCAACAAGAGATTATCCCCTTGTTGATCCCAAATGGTTTGTTCTTCAACGGATAAAAACTGATAGGTATTGAGCACAATCTCTGGCATAAAACTACTTCTTCTGTGTCCTATCGCATATACGCCTACGACAGTATACAACTCCTCCTTTATTTTTAGTTGCTCGCCCACGGGATTTACCCCTTTTCCAAATAGCACGGCTGCTTTTTCTTGTTCTAAAACCACTTCATTGGGATGCTGGAACACACTTTGTTTGGTCCCATATACCAAGGGATAAGGGAAAAAATCAAAAAAGCCTTGACTGCTGTTGAGTACTTTTTTCGATCGTTCTTCTTTGTCCTTATACACAACGATCTCTTCGCTATAAGTGCTATACATCAAATAATCTTCGATGACGTGATAGTCCTCTTTGAGCTTAGTAACCAAAGCGAAAGGATATCGATTTAGCCTCACTTTCCCACCGCTGTTCTCTACTAAGTAAATGGACGTTTTATTTTCATTCCACTGGTCAAATGATTTTTCCTCTTTTAAATAGAGGGATGACAGCAATACTGCGGTTATTCCAATAGCTAAACACAAAATAGTCAATAAGAAATACACCTTGTTTTTCTTGCTGTTGTACACGTAAATTTTAAACCAGTTATTTAACATAAACTATTCATATTTAATGCATTTAATAAAATCGCCTTTTGTCGCAATGCGCACTTTTGTTCGGATAATAAAAAAGACCAACCCAACCACTAGGAGAAACGAAAACACAAAGGGATAAGCTTCTATTTCTTGTTGATACTTAAACTTATTCAACCAAGCGTTCATGATCCAATACACGGGATAAACGGCCGTAATACAAGCCAAGACAACCGTGATAAAAAAGGGTTTTCCCAAGAGAAAAAAGAGTTCTCGTGGACTTGCCCCAACTATTTTTCGAATAATTATTTCTTTTTGTTTTTGCTCTAGATAGAGGGATAAACTGGCATACAAACCAAATAAAGCCATGAATACAACCGCTACATTCCAAATCAGAAACATGCGTTTTTGCGATTTGATGTGTTGATAGTTGGACTCAAATTGCTTTGAGAGGGTTTGCTGCTGAAAGGGATATTCATAATCGACATTTACAATCCAAAACGACTGCAGACGTTCTAGGGTTTCTGCTCGATTTACTGCTTGATCTAATTCGATAGAGAGGTAATTAATCCCGTAGGGTAAAAATTCAATATCTTTCCATTGAAACAATACTATCGGCTGTACGGCTTCTTCAAAACCCGTGCTAAAAAAATTGTTCACTACACCTTCAATCAGATAAGTACTTCGGTCATAAGAAATAGCATTTCCCAGTGCTTCCTCTGGTGTTACCCCCATTTTTTCAGCAAATTTCTCGTTGATCCACACCTTGGGTAAGCTATCTACTTCGATGGGTTGATAGGCGATCTTCTTAAATCCCACCATATCAATATAGGCGTTGTCTATCCCTTCCATCACAAAATCGGGGATTTTGCGCATACCATAATAGGCAGTATACTTGGTTTTAATGGATTTATCTTCGTAGGCAATGGTAGATAAAGCAACTGACTTAACTCCTTTAATCTTTTGAATTTCTTGGGTTAACTTGTCGTTTCTATAGAATTTACGGCGGATTTGCTGCGTGAATAATTTCACTTGTACCACTTGATCTCCTTCAAAGCCCCGGTGTTTTTCTTCCATAAAATGCACCTGTCTCGAAATGATCCATCCGCCGACAACAAAGAAGAATGCAATGGCAATTTGAATGAATAAACTCACCTCTCTCAATCGCAAACTTTTACTTTTCTTTGGACCTGTTTTCACGTGATGTAACTGATGAACCAGTCGCCTAGCATACAGGGAAAGTATGCCCCCAGCTAAAAACACGACAAAACAAATAACCAGTACAATTCCACTCCAAAGCACTTGATGCTTAATCCCGATGGTCTTATGCAAGAACAGATTGTAAATCGGCATACTGAACTCAACGAGCATCAGCGCTATTCCCATAGCCATTAGCACGTTTAACAAAGTCTCAAAACCGATTTGCAACATCAACTGTATGCTAGAACTCCCCAGCATGGCACGTAGGTGAAATTCTTTTATACGCGATAAAATACCCGCTTGATTCAAGTTGATGTAATTCAATATGGCCAACAAAAAAATTAAAACCGAACAGCCCACGAGTAAATACAGGGTTTCTAATTTGGTTTTCCCCTCTAATAAAGCCGTTTGTTTCGAAATGAATCGCCCTTCTTTCAACGGAGAAAGATAAACGTTGTATTGCTCTACTTTCTCGCTATTTTCAAAGACTCTTTCCTCATTGTTTTCAACCAAAGTCACCAAACTAGAGGCGATCGCTGCGCAGTCTTCCTTACGTTTCACTTTTACGAGCAGTCCTCCGCCGTTTTCTTGCCATAAAGAGGAATTTACCTCCTCATTCCAATCCATATTCATCAAGACTATATCGGGCATAATCGTTGCTTTGTCTGTTAGCTTATAAACTCCAGCCACTTGATACGGACTATGTGCCAACGATAGCGTTTGACCAATCGGATTTTGATGCGGGAAAAATCGCTGAGCCACTTCTTCTGAAATCGCTATATGCATGGGATGCAGTACTACTTCATCCACACTGCCATAAATAAATTCAAAATTGAAAAAATCAAAAAACGTAGTTTGCGTATTTAATATTTTCCCTACTACCGCTTGGTGAAACTTACTTTCTGCGTAAAAATCAATATAATCCAAAGCATAGTAGCAGTAATTTTCCACTTGTTTTTGCTGTAGCAATTGGGGACCTACGGCAGCGGGTACAACAATGGCATTAGCCTCTTCGCCAACCGTCACATTAACCTCATAGTATTGTTCTACATTGGCCATCCATTTATTATAACTCCATTCGTCTTGTAAAAAGAAAAGCGATAGCAACAAACACGCTATCCCTATTGCCAAACCTAAAATGGTCCAACAAAAGAACAAGATCGATTTTTGGATGTTTTTCCTAAATGTAGTAAACCAACTGAACAACATAGTACCTGCTTAATTCGATTTTACAGATCCCATAGAATCGGTGTATTTTTTTAATTCTTTTGGCGTATTGTAATAGACCACTTTCCCCATGGAATCTGCGTAGGCATTTAAACTTTCGATGGGATAAACTTCAGCTTTGCCCATCGAATCTGCCTCTACTTTCACGTATTTTGCCTTGAGTCCTTTACCATCAAATTTTGCGGCGCTATCTACATTAATCGACAGATTTTCCACATCTCCTGTAACAACTACTCCTGCGGCACTGTCCAAATTTACTTTGATGTTCTTTGCCGTAATATCTCCTTTGTATTTGGAAGCAGAGTCTAAATTAATCGACAAGCTCGATGCCGAAAAATCAGCAGTTAAAGAAGAAGCTGAATCACCTTTAATTGCTACGCTACTGCCTTGTGCACGTCCCTTTACTTCTACGCGAACTGTGGTACTAAGGTCGTACTCTACAATCTTGGATTGGGCAATAAATACCTTCACTCTAGCGAGATACACATTTTTTTTGTTTTTCTTTGTGTTCATATCAACATAAAGGGTTGTCCCTACTTGTCTTACAGCAACGTGTTCTATATCTTCTTGCGACCCTTCTACGCGAACAGTAGTTGCATCCGAAGTAGCATCAACCTGAATCTCAATAGGCATAGCTGCCACTAGTTTAGAAACTTGCCCTGTGATGGTATGCGTTTGTTTGGCTTGTGCCTGTAGCAACAAACTACATAACAGTAAGAGCAAGCTTAGAAAAAAACGTATCATAGTTTTATTTTTATACCGTAAATACATCAACGATCTTGGTATTGATTTTTTCGGATAAAATCATACCATCCTTCATCAAAATTGTGCGTTCCGAATAGGAAGCATCGTGATGAGAGTGCGTGACCATGATAATGGTTGCCCCTTGTTGGTGTAGCTCTGTTAGCAATCCCATTACTTCTGCACCATTCTTACTATCCAAGTTTCCCGTTGGCTCATCGGCCAAAATAATTTTGGGATTGTTGATCAACGCTCTACCAACAGCCACACGTTGTTGTTGACCACCCGAAAGTTGTTGGGGATAGTGTTTCAAGCGGTGTACAATATTCAATCGCTCTGCGATTTCCATCACGCGTTTTTTGCGCTCTCCACTGGGAACTTTGTTGTAAATCAAAGGCAATTCAATATTGTCATAAACTGAAAGTTCATCGATTAAATTAAAATTCTGGAAAATAAACCCGATGTTTTCTTTTCGGATTACAGCGCGTTGATTCTCCGTTAAACCTACCATCTCTTTTTCCAATAAACGGTAACTCCCTGAAGAGGCATCATCCAATAATCCGATGATATTCAATAACGTTGATTTTCCACATCCCGAAGGTCCCATCACTGAAATAAACTCTCCCTTTTTAACTTCTAAGGATACTTCATTCAAAGCGGTTGTCTCTACTTCTTCCGTTTGAAAAATACGAGACAATTGTTTAATTGATATTACCATACTTATTCTTTTATTTGTAAATAATTCACTCTTAGATAATCTTTATAACTTGATATAATAACCTGTTCTCCCGGAGATAAGCCCGAAATTACTTCATAGTAAGCGGGGTTTTCACGGCCAATTTCTATTTGTCGTCTTGCTGCTTTTCCCTCTTTGATGACATACACCCATTCTCCTTTTGTATCCGTAGCAAAACTACCCTTAGCTAATAATAAGCGTTGCTCTTTTCCTGAAAGAAACAACTTGATTCCCATACTATTGCCCTCCTGTAATTTCAATTCTGTATCACTATTAAAGTTTAACTGCACTTCAAATCGCCCATTGATAATCTCTGGCAAAACCTTAATCACCTCAACTGTCACCATTGTTCCCTTAAGATCCACTTGCCCTTTTTGACCAACAACAACGCGATCTAAGTAAAACTCATCGACATTAGCCACTAATTTATAGCCTTCTAACACGTCGATTTTCCCTATGCTTTCACCTGCGTTATACGTTTTTCCCAGCATAGGTTCAAACGAAGACAATCGACCAGAAATAGGCGCTTTCAACAAAAAATTCTGCTTGTTCTCTTTTAGTTTGTCCAAGCTACGTTGAATTACAGCAATCGACTGATTGATTTGTCGAACCTGTACTTGATTGGATTGTTTCTCCTTCTCCACACTTTGCTCCATCAAGGCTTTTCTCTTTTTTTGATAGGAAAAACTTTCAACCGTTTGATTCCACTCATTCAAAGATAAAATCTCTTGATCAAATAATTTTTTATTCAGCGTATATTGTAGCTCTGCATTTTTGTATTCGTATTCGATGCTGATTAAATCTTTCATCAAGCCAATTTCTTGGTTGCGTATATTCATCAAATTGACATTCAAATTATTCATTTGCTCAATCAAAGACGATTCTTGTGACATATACGCCAGTTCAGAACTGGGATTGTGCAACAGTACCAAAGGATCGCCTTTTTGAATAACCGCCCCATTTTCTACAAATATCTCACTAACTGCCCCACCTTCAGCAATATTAATTAACAAAGACTGCAACGGTTCTACTTTACCCTGAAAAGAGATGTACTCTTCAAAAACCCCTTCTTTCACCTCCGTAATACGAATTCCCTTTTTAGACACATTAAGTACAATATCTTGAAAAAAAGTTATATAGGATGTCAGCCCCAAGAGGAGGACTCCACCGATAATTAGTAAAATCTTTTGTTTTTTTTTATTTTTACGAGGCAGAATCTTGTCCATAATGCTTTCTTTTACAAGTAGAATAACAAAAGTATGCCACGAAAGAAAACACAATCATTAAGCTGAAAATCAACAAATTAATAAATGTTTTATTTTTAATGTGTTCGGTATTGAACACTAAAATGTACGATTTCAAACAATACAGCCCATCACCATGAGAAAAACAAATGCAACCATTCTAGTTTTAGATGACAATACAGAGGTTTTAATTGCTGCTAAACTGCTTTTAAAGCGTCATTTCGAATCGGTTTTGACCAACAACAACCCCAAAAAGATCTTCGAAATACTACAGGAAACACCTGTTGATGTTATCATTTTAGACATGAATTACCGCGTGGGTTTTGAAGATGGAAAAGAGGGGATTTATTGGTTTAAGGAAATCAAATCTAGCTATCCACAGGCACAGATCATTTTGATGACTTCGTATGGCCATGTGGAGAGTGCTGTCGAGGGCATAAAACTTGGGGCGATTGACTATATTTTAAAACCGTGGGACAACGACCATTTGATTGACATTGTAAAGAGAGCAGTTCAACAGAGGCGCAAGAAAGAACTAGAATCAACGGCAACTCTTCAGAAGGAGCCTCCTTATTTCGAGGGCAGTGCTCCAGCGATTCAAAAAACATATCGCATGGCACAACGCGTAGCACAAACGGAGGTCAACACGTTGATTTTGGGCGAAAATGGAACAGGTAAATACGTGCTTGCCTCCTACATCCACCAAAATTCGACGCGTAAGAATCAACCTTTTGTCCATGTCGATTTGGGATCGCTCAATGCTAATCTATTCGAGAGTGAGTTGTTTGGCTATGCCAAAGGGGCCTTTACCGATGCCAAACAAGATACAGCCGGTCGTTTCGAAGCTGCAGATGGCGGAACCATTTTCCTGGATGAAATTGGCAACGTACCTCTACACTTACAAGCAAAACTTCTCCAAGTGATCCAATCCAAGTCTGTTATTCGATTGGGCGAATCTCAACCACGTCCTGTTGATGTACGCATAATTACGGCTACCAATGCGGATATTGAAACAGAAGTCGCTCAAAAAGAATTCCGCGAGGATTTATACTATAGAATCAATACGGTCGTATTACCATTACCTGCACTAAGAGAACGCAAAGAAGATATTCCTGCTTTATTGGATTTCTTCATGGAACAATATGCAGCCAAATATCAAATTGAAAAACCGAAAATTAACGCCTATACCTTGGAGTCTCTGTGCAACTATGAATGGCGCGGAAATATTAGAGAAATGCAAAATCGCGTAGAACGCGCCTTAATTCTAACAGAAGCAAACGAACTCCATTTACACGATTTTGGTATCTCAGCATCGGCTATTAAAGAAGGGCCACTAGATGACTCAACCCTGCAAGATATCGAAAGAACAACGATCATCAAAACACTGGAGAAATCCAATGGCAATATCAGTCAAGCTGCTGAAGAATTGGGATTATCGCGCGCTGCTTTATATCGCAGGCTCGAAAAATATAATATTAAAAACTAAAACAAACCCTATGCAGTCGTTTCACTTCAAAGTTTTTATGCGCATCTTGCTCATCCTCGGCTTGTCTTTGGGTGCTACTTGGTTGTTTGTACAACAGTACAGCTACACATTTTTTATTTCCATTCTCGTTATAATAGGCTGTCTAATTGAACTCTACAATTATCAACGCAAATACTACAGCATTATCGATCGGTTAGTTCTGGCGATGATTTACGACGATTTTTCTCTTAAATCCAATAAAAAACAAGCCAATGAAACCTTTCACAACTTGCAAACCCTCTACCAAAAGCTACAAAATGAACAGGAACAAAATGAAGTCAAGGAATTGGTCTACCTCAACATTTTGAACAACTTAGAAACGGGAATTGTTATCTTTGAACGCGATAAAGAAACGTGGAATATCTTCTTAATTAACGATTACTTTGCTAAACTATTTGATATTCCCAAAGTAAAGTCGTGGAACAACCTTTCGCGTTTACTACCTAATTTAACACAACACTTAGAGCAACTAGAGTTTAAAGAGTCGAAGAATTCTCTGGATATGCGTATCGAAGGAGAGGAAAAACAAACCTTTATCCTGCAAACATCTATCACGACGAGTCAGAATCAAGAGTTCTATATTGTTTTGTTGGATTCTATTCAAAAAGTATTGGATAAAAAAGAAAAAGACACTTGGGAAAATTTGATGAAGGTCATTTCTCATGAAATAATGAATTCGCTGACGCCAATACACTCCCTAGCGCATAACACGTTGGAAATATTGGAAGAAGAGGAATCATTAACAGCAGATGATATGGACGATTTAAAGTTGAGCATTCAAACTATTGCCAATCGCACAGATCACTTGCGTCAATTTATCGATAACTACCGCAGATTAACCATGCTCCCAAGCCCGCAAAAGGCATGGGTTAATAGTGCAGAAATCCTAACCAATAGCGCAGCGATTCTCAAACCTCTCTTTCAACAGTATAACATTGCCCTACAGACGAGCATTGACACACAAATGTCCCTCTTTTGGGATGCGAAGCAAATGGAACAAGTTTTCATCAACATTTTGACCAATGCCATTTATGCAGTAAAAAATTTGGAGGAAAAAAGGATTGAAATTCATTTGTTTGAACGAAACAATCGCTTGTGGATCGATATAATAGACAACGGAAAAGGGATTCCAGAAGAAATTAAAGCGAAGATTTTTATTCCTTTTTACACTACACGTGAAGATGGGGCTGGTATTGGTTTACCCTTATCGAAAAACATCGTTGAAATGCACAACGGATATTTGACCTTTAACCGAAAAGACGAGTCCACCTATTTTAGTATCAACTTTCCGATTGCGTAAACTAGAATTGGACAGCGGGAATCCAAAGGATTGTTTTAAAGTCTTGCACTTGATTATCCAATACGACAACCCCTTCACTTTCTAGCAGTTGTTGCATTAGATTCGTACCATCGAAGTGATGCTTTCCACTAAGCATTCCGAGTCGATTGACAACGCGATGGGCGGGAACAGAATCGTCAAAATGAGAGGCGTTCATGGCATAGCCTACCATTCTTGCAGATCGAGGTGCACCAATTGCTTTGGCAATGGCCCCATAAGTAGTTACTCTCCCTTCAGGGATTTCGCGTACCACCGCATACACTCGTTCAAAAAAATTGGCTGAATCCGTCACTATCGCAATAATTTATAAAGCGTAATCAAGCAGATGATTCCTGTTATTGTACCAATGACATAATTGATGTTTCTCAAGAGAAAGGCATTTTCATTTGCCACTTTCTTAAACACAGAAATATAGGCATAAAACATCAACCCAGAGCCTAGAACAACACCGATAGAAAAAACAACGGTGTACGCCCAATCAAAGATAGGGTAGTGATAGGAAGCTAAGGTCACACTAAGAAATACGTAGTACGGAATAGAAAACACATTGATTAACGCCAAGAGTGCCCCGTAAATATAAGGATGCTTTAAACGCTTAACCGCCTGGTTTTCCTCCTTCTTTTTTCGCTTAGCAAACACTAAAAAATACAAGGTCAAGGATCCAAAGATCACTAAACCAATTTCGTGTAAAATTTCTGTAATAAACGGGCTAGAATCAATTAATTTAGCAAAAAAGATAGCGATATAGGTTTGAACAAATATAATAGAGGACGCACCCGCTATATACATGATGGAGGCCTGTCGCCCTCTTTCTTGAGCTACTTTAACAGCAGTCATATTCAGTAATCCCGGAAGGGAAACACCAATCACTGCTGCTAAAAAGCCGATAATTAATAAGATAAAATAATGATCCATTCTTTATTTAACTCTGAATTGAATATAAGTAATGGCCTTATTCTGTTCTAAATACTGGGATTCATAAAACGTTTGAATTTCAGTTACTACCGATGGGGCACCTTCATTTTTGTACACATGGTGATTCGCATAAATCACCTCATGTCCTTCACCGTGTAATAAACCTAAAGTGTAGCCATGCATGAATTCACTATCTGTTTTTAAATTCACTACGCCATCTGCAGTCAAGATATTTTTATAACGCTGTAAAAACTCCGTATTAGTCAAGCGGTGTTTAGTGCGTTTATATTTTATTTGTGGATCAGGGAAAGTAATCCAGATTTCACTCACTTCTCCTTGTTCAAAGGCAAATTCGATCAATTCAATCTGGGTGCGCAAAAAGGCAACATTGGTCAATCCTTCTTCAACCGCTGTTTTAGCACCTCGCCAAAAACGGGCACCTTTGATATCGATACCAATGAAGTTTGTATTGGGATAACGACGAGCTAACTCTACCGTATATTCTCCTTTTCCACAGCCTAATTCCAAAACAATAGGGTTATTGTTTTTAAATACTTCCGATGCCCATTTGCCTTTTTGAGGCAAGTTGGCAATCATTTCTTCTCTTGTTGGTTGGAAAACATTACCGAACGTTTCGTTTTCTCTAAATCGCTTTAATTTGTTTTTACTTCCCACAGGGTTATTTGTTTAAATTCGACGCAAAATTAAATAAATATAACGAAAGTAAAACCTTTTTATAGGGATCACAAATTAACTTGCATTTTCTGTAGGTATGTCAACGGCTTTCTCTAAGGTAAATGAAAATTCCGAACCATAGCCGTAGCTACTTTCTACATATATATGTTCGTCATGCGCTTCGACAATGTGTTTCACAATAGACAATCCCAATCCCGATCCACCAACACTGCGTGCTCCACTCTTGTCTATGCGGTAAAAACGCTCAAACAAGCGCGGAATATGCTCCTTGCGAATGCCCAAACCGTTGTCTGTAATGCGCACAATCAATTTGTTTTTCACTAGGTTTTCAATACTCACTTCAGTTGTTCCTCTTTCGTTGCCGTATTTAATGGAATTTTCAATCAAATTAGTGATCACTTGTCCGATGCGCTCTTTGTCGCCTACTACATAAATTGGCTTTTTATATCCCATGTCAAAAAGCAGAGAAATATTCTTCTTTTTGGCTTTGTATTCCAAGAAATCAAAGGCATTTTGAATTGTCTCAATTAAATCAAATTCCACAACATTCAGATGAAGATCACCTGATTCTAATTTGGCAATCATATCCAAATCTTGTACAATATAGATCAAGCGGTCTACGCCTTGTTCTGCGCGCTCCAAATAACGATCACGTACCTCTAAATCGTCAATTGCACCATCGCTCAAAGTTTCCAAATAGCTCTGAATCATAAACAAAGGCGTTTTTAATTCATGGGAGATATTACCTAAAAATTCACGTCTGTATTCTTCTCTAACTTGTAAGGATTCAATCTCAATCTTTTTATTGGTCGCAAATCTCTCAATTTCTTCTGTTAGCGTTTTCATGTCTGTGGTCACAGCACTGGAGCGAAGATCTGTATGCTCAAGTAGAGATACTTTGTCGTAGATTTTTTTGATTCGACGGTAAATAAAATGCTCCACGCGATACTGAATCACAAAAAAAGAAGCGAAATACACTAAAATAGTGTGAATCACTAAAAGTATCCCTAAGCCTTCTTTGACTAAAAAAACAAAGGGCAGTGTAATAACAAGGGAACATATAGTTATTAATAGCGCTGATTTAACAGCAAATTTGTACGATTTTTTAAAGCGTATGGACATTGAACTACATATCTAATTTATATCCTACTCCTTTAATTGTTTTAAAACAATCGTCTCCAACTTTTTCTCTTAACTTGCGGATGTGTACATCAATCGTTCGCCCACCAACAACCACTTCATTGCCCCAAACGCGATCTAGAATTTCCTCTCTTGTAAATACTTTGCCTGGTTTGGATGCTAATAAATACAATAATTCAAATTCCTTTCTCGGTAGAGACAATTCCGCTCCATCGATTAAAATCTTGTATTCATCGCGATTAATCTCAATATTTCCAATTTGAATCACATCGCCACTTTCCGTTTCTTCTACTGTTTTTAATCGACGTAATAACGCTTTAATCTTACTCATTAAAACTTTTGGTTTCACAGGCTTAGTGATATAATCATCCGCACCCGCGTCAAATCCCGCTACTTGTGAATAATCCTCGCCTCTCGCTGTTAAAAACGCAACAATAACGTTTTGTAAACTGTCTATCTTACGAATGTTTTCACAAGCTTCCATCCCATCCATTTCAGGCATCATAACATCCAAAATAATAAGATGAGGAAGCTCTTTTTTCGCTTTTTCTATGGCCTCTTTCCCATTTCTTGCTGTACTCACTTGATACCCTTCTTTCTCCAAATTATAACTGATGATTTCAATGATATCTTGCTCGTCATCAACTAATAAGACTTTAATGTCAGAATTTTTCATCCTTTGTATGTGTGTGTTTTAAATCAGTTCAAAGATAAAGATAATACATTATGTTAAGTAAAGTTTACAATTATTTAATGTGGTAACTATTTAATAACGTTTACTGTAAAATGTGTTAAAGTAGCGGTAACACATAAGACATATTTGCGCTAGTTCTTTGCACTAGCTTAAATAAAATAAGAATTATGAAATCAAAGTTACTATTCGCTCTATTATTTATTAGCCAGATAGTTGGAGCAGCCAATGGAACTATTAAGGGACTTTTACAAGATTCCGCAACCAAAGAACCACTAGCCTTTGCCTCAGTTAGTATCAAAGGAACAACACAAGGGGTAAATACAGATTTAGATGGTTTTTTTACCATAGAAGTACCAGAAGGAACACAAACCTTGACCTTTAATTACGTGGGGTATACTTCTGCAGATCAAACCATCGTGGTTAAACCAAATGAAACTGTAGAAGTAACCATTGACTTAATTTCAGAAAGTGTACAATTAGAAGGGGTTGTAGTACAAGCTACGCGATCAAAATCGCGAGAAGCAACCTTATTAATCGAACAACAACGTTCGGTAGAAATGAAGCAACACATCGGTTCACAAGAACTTTCAAGAAAAGGAGTAAGTGATGTTGCTAGTGCCGTTGCCAAAACAACAGGTGTAGCCAAACAAGAAGGATCAGGTACTATCTTTGTTCGCGGACTAGGAGATCGATACAACAGTACGTTGTTAAACGGATTACCTCTTGCCTCGAATGACCCTGAAAAGAAAAATATTGATCTAAACATTTTCTCTACAGATATCGTAGAATACATTGCCATTGACAAAACGTATTTTGCACGTAATTATGGAGATTTTGCAGGAGGAAATATCGATATTAGGTCTAAAAATCACACAGGAGCAGGTTATGTAGAAGTCGGTTTAAGTTCTAATGTCAATACAAACGCATTAAAACAAGATAACTTTAAAACACTTTCGGATCGCAGCTTCTTCGGTTTTTCGGATAAGAAAATACCAGGAAATGCATTAAATGGGTACAACTTCAAAAACTCTACCCAAACCGATACGCGCAGTCCTTGGGGAGCTGGATTGAACATCAATACAGGAAAATCATTCTTCTTCGGCTCTGAATCAGCCTTACATTTATTTGCAACTGCTTCTTTTGGCAATAACTTCAAACACAAAGAAGGAATCACTAGAACAGCTCAAGCACAGAACTCTTTTACCAAAGACCTTAATCTAGAGGCATTCGAATATAGCACTAATACTACGGGAATGGTAAATGCTCATTTTGATATCAATGCATCAAACGCGATCAAATACAATTTCTTATTTGTCAACGATTCAAAAGAGAAAAATGAAGATTATACAGGGTATATGCGCGACATTACACTTGACAATTCTGATTATACTTATGTAAATAGACAAACCTATCGTCAAGACCGCTTAATGGTGAACCAACTATTAGGTAACCACAAAATGACTGATCAAATTGATTTAAACTGGGGTGCAGCATTCAACAACATCTCTGCTCAAACGCCAGATAGACAACAATATACGCTGAACAAATTAAAAAACAGCGACAGCTATGCCTTCTCTATTAACTCTAGATCAGACAACAACCGCTATTTTGAGGATTTAAAAGAAAATGAATTCGCTGCAAATATTGCTGCTGATTATAAATTTGCTCAGAATGAGGAAAATCTATACGACGGTAAATTAACCGTTGGATATAACTTCAGAAAAAAAGAAAGAAACTTTAAAGCTACGCAGTTTGTATTTCAAATCAACAGCGATTACAACAACGATATAAACCCTAATGCACTAGATAGCTTCTTTAATCAATCGAATTTTGCACAAGGATATTTCGACATTTACACCTTCCGTGGTGGATCGGGAACACCAAACGCAATGTTGCCGCAAACCTATGATGGAGATCTTTTGATTCACGCTGGTTTTGTAAACGTAGAATATCGATTGACACCTAAACTTTCCGGTTCCATCGGAGCGCGTTTTGAGACAATTTCACAAGATGTCTCTTGGCAAACGCAATTAGATTCAGATAAAACAAGTAATAAATTTACTAAAAACGCATTCTTACCAAGCTTATCGTTAAAGTATGAAGTAAACGACAACAACAACTTGCGTTTTGCTTTGTCGAAAACCTATACTCTACCTCAATTCAAAGAAAGAGCACGTTTTATTTATGAAGATGTAACGGAAATTAAAGTAGGTAACCCCGATTTATACGCTTCAGATGATTACAACGTGGATTTAAAATGGGAGTACTTCCCACAAACAGACGAAGTGATCTCTGCTACTGTTTTTGGAAAATACATCAAAAACCCAATCAACGAAATTGTATCCGCTTCTTCTTCGAATGATATTACCTATGCCAATACGGGCGATTATGGTTATGCAACAGGATTGGAAATCGAAGTGCGCAAAAATTTATTCAGCTTTGACGATGCCCTAACGAACAAAATTACCGGTGGTATCAACGCATCAATCATGAAAACATACCAGAAATTAGACAATGAAAAGGTAAATAGCGAAAACAAGTATTTAAGCACTTCGTTTACCCACGACAATGCTAGTTTCACTGGAGCCTCTGATTTATTGTTAAACGCGGACATCTCCTACATCAAAGAATGGGCAAATGATCAAAAATTAATGGCAACACTTTCATATGCACACTTTTCTGACAAGCTGTATTCTTTGGGAACAGAGCAAAGTGGAAACTTAGTGGATAAAGCCTTTGGATTCTTGGATTTTGCTTTCAAGTACGACTTTTCTAAGCGATTTGGTATGAGCTTTAACGCAAAGAACTTATTGGATCCCGCAATTGAGAGAAAACAAGAAAACCTAACACAAGATGTTTTAGTACAATCGTACAAATTAGGACAAAACTTTAGCTTAGGATTCAAATATACTTTCTAAAAAAAAGAATATTCCTGTTCACAAAAGCCTGCCTCAAGTGCAGGCTTTTTTTTATGTCATCCTTAGTGTTATTTCATGTGAGTGCTCCCAACAAACAAAATACAACCTACCACCAACCGTTGTTTCTATCGAGTATATTTAATACTTCTGACATATCTTCACCAAAGTAGTTGTGCTGTTCTGCCACTTGAGCTAATTCGGGATAATTCAGCGTTAATCCAATAAACATATAGGGAGCTGGTCGTGTTTCACTAGGAGGGAGATTCAACTCTAAAAGTGAGGTATACACCCAGATCATCGCTCGTTCTTCGGGGGTATAGTAGGGTTCGCGTTCCTTAAAGTAATTGCTTACCTCACTTTGATCTGCTGCGTATTCATTGGGAATATACTCCGTTGTCATCTGAGTAAAATAGTAGTCTAACGGAACGCGGATATAAGCCTCATCTTCTTTGGCTAACTCAACGGCTGCAGCGAGCATCTTTTTCTTGACAATCAACTTCCCATCAAATCCGCGACAAAAAAACAGGCGATCATACATGCGGTAATCCCAGCCCTCTCGGGTATTCTCCACTGTAGACTTATACCAGAGCAAACGATTTCTTAAAATCTCTTGATAAAAATGATCGTATTCCATTGAAAAATTCTCATAGCCAAAATCATCGTCAAAACGCTCTATTATCGATTTGTTCAAATACACAAATGCTGCTTTATTATCATGGAAAATAAAATTATTTAATGCTAATTCATAAGGGCTACCAAAATAGATATAATAAAGTTCATCAAAGTCATCTCGTTCTAATTTACTAAATGCATTTGCTGGTTCTATGGACGTTAAAAAATGTCTTTTGAGGTCAAAAACATAATTATCATAAGCAAAATCTAAGGTTGGAACCAATTTGTGAAATTTTAGCGGATAAGTTTTTACTCTAAGAATTAAATAATCTTCCATCTTAATAATTCGAGGATTATCCGTGTAATCTGCATAAATATCAACATCGAAAATTTCTTTAATTCGACTTGCAAATACCGCTTCACTTGGAAATCGAAATCCCAGAGACTTTAAACCTTGATAATAGAGATCATTAGTTAAGTTAATTTCTTCCATGGTAAGAAATTCTTTGGTGCAGTCTATTGTTTCTATTCTCCAGAATCCATCCCATATTTTTGCTAATTTTTGTTGATTTTCTTTTGTTCTCATTTCCATAACTTCTGTTCGCTCAGCATAAAATACCTGTTGTGGCAAATCTTGCCAATGTACCTTTTCCTTTTCTTGATTAACTAAATCCTGTTCCCTTTCAGCTGATATCTCTTTTTCTTGTCCCTTGCATCCATAAATCAGTAAGATGAGGACTGTCAACATTATTTTTTTTATCATTATAATTTTTTTATAGCCCTTTGGTCTAAAATATCCAAACCAACTGTCATGTGCACTAAGAGCTCCTCCAGTGCGTTTGTAGTAAGCTATTCCTATTTTTACTTTCTATTTCAAACTAAAAACTCGCTAGAGTACCTTATATGTCTATTGCATTCCATAGAACACCATCGCATCCGTAAAGGCTTTTTTAATTATTTAACTCAAAAAACACGACTTCTCTCTCCATAACACATCGCTCTTCTTTCGCTTATTTTTTATAAAAATAGACGAAAAAAAAGCTAAAATAGAGGAGTAACAAGCAAAACAGGTGAATATACTAAGCAATAAAGAACTTTAATTTATTTTGTATACGTAATTCTCAATAGATCGATGTCAGCATAAACAAATAGGAAGGAAGTGTACAATTCAATCTCTACTTTTTCATAACAATTCATTAATATACAACCTAACTATCATAACAATTCAATGATAAAGCGCTAACCATCAGTTCATTTTAGTACACAATCTTTGTAACAGATAAAATAAAATAACACAATTACTTTATGAAAAGATTATTCAAATCAGGGTTATCAATTGCTTTAGCATCAGTTTTATTCGTTAGTTGTTCATCTGACGACAATTCGAACAACAACGGAGGAGGTCCAAACCCAACAGAAAACATTGGTCAAACACTGAAAAAAGGACAGACATTAACGTTAGAGAAAAATAAAAAATACAACTTATCAACAAAACTAGTTGTAGAAGATGGAGCAACTTTAAATATTGAAGAAGGAGTTGAAATCGTTGGTACGGGAGGAACATCTTCTTATATTGCAGTTGCACAAGGAGGACAAATATTCGTAAAAGGAACTAACACCAATCCAGTAGTAATGACTGCTTTGGAAAAGAAAAGAGGTAGCTGGGGAGGTTTAGTTGTATGTGGTAAAGCACCAATCAACAAAGCAAAAACAGCAACAGCTGAAGTATCAGACTTAACCTATGGTGGAGATGTTGCAAATGACAACTCAGGATCGATCCGTTACTTGAGAATTGAGTATGCAGGAGCTAACTTTAACAGCGAAAAAGAATTCAACGGATTGTCTTTATTCGGAGTAGGAAGCGGAACAAAAATTGAATATGTACAAGCTCACGAAGGTTCAGATGACGGATTTGAGTGGTTTGGTGGAACAGTAAGTGCACAATACTTAGTTTCTTCTCACAATGACGATGATCAATTCGACTGGACAGAAGGATGGAATGGACAAGAGAACAAATTCTGGTATGCTAAACAATCAGGTACTGCGGATAAAGGATTCGAAGCCGACAACAATTCAAAAACTAGAACAGCAGAACCGTATTCAAACCCTACAATTGATGGAATTACGTTAATCGCAGCCAAAAAAGGGGAAGGTACAGCAATGAAACTACGTGAAGGAACTAAAGGACAACTGAAAAACGTAGTGTTAAGCGGTTGGAAATTAGCCTTTGATGTAGAACATGACGAAACAATTGCCAATGTGGCCAATGGTTCATTATTAGTAAGTAATGTAAAATTAATTGATGTTACTGAAAAAGCAAAAGGTAAAAACACAGCAGGTGAAGCAGCAGATGTAAATGCAGTATTTGTTGAAGGAGAGAACCAAGGAGCTGGAAATAATGCGAATGCACCAGAATGGACAAAAGGTTGGACTCTAGGACTATAAGAATTTAATTATTTTGAATTAAATATAATAATAAGTCATTAATTTATGTTAAGAAAAAATATTTGCCCTAAAAAAGCAAATATTTTTTTTATCTTATAAGATATATTCCTTACTTTTATAGTATTAATTTCATTTGGATGACTAAAAACTACTTTTATACACTCTTCTTTATTGGAACTTTCTTCTTGCTTACTAGCTTGAGTTATGCTCAAGTTCCTGCAACGGGCGAATTCCAAACTAAAGCAACAGTTGTTAAAACAATTGAAGGTCTTTCTATTTATCCAAACCCCGCTACTATTAATGGGAAGATCACAATAGAAACCAAAACAAATGAAGCCAAAGAAATTGAGATTTACAATGTGGTAGGAAAAAAAATATTCTCCACAAACCTCAATACGAAAGAATTAATTTTACCGAATAGCGTAACAGCAGGAATTTACATCATTAAAATTAAAGAAAACAATGCCTCTGCCACGCGTAAATTAATCGTGAAGTAACAAATCAGTACCCGATAAATCTAAAGCATCATTTCAACAATGATGCTTTTTTTATTGTATTTTTGTAGCAAATAAGTGAATTGTGTTTACACCTGAAGATATCATTAGCATACAGACCCGAAAAGAATTTCATAAAATAGCGATGAAAGTATATCGCTATCAATATGAGCACAATGCGGTGTATCGCCAATTTTGTGACTTGATTCGAAAAACGCCAACGGAAGTTCGCAGCCTTGATCAAGTCCCCTTTCTTCCTATTGAATTCTTTAAAAACAAAACAGTTCTCAGCAGTGATCTGCCGATTCAAACTACGTTTACCAGTAGTGGAACAACAGGTGCAATTACGAGTAAACATCATGTAACGGATTTGCAATACTATGAAGCAAGCTTTAGAAAAGGTTTTTCTTCCTTCTATGGCCCTATTGAAGATTACGTTGTTCTAGCGTTATTGCCCTCTTATTTAGAACGAGAAGGATCTTCGCTGATCTACATGGCTGATGACTTTATCAAGCAGTCAAATCACCCAGAGAGTGGCTTCTATTTACACAATTACCAAGAACTAATCACTCACTTAGAAACGTTAGACAAACAAGGAAAAAACATTCTACTCCTAGGGGTAACTTATGCTTTATTAGACATCGTTGAGCAACACCAATTCGAGTTAAACAACACCATAATTATGGAAACTGGAGGGATGAAAGGCAAACGAAAAGAAATGATTCGCGAAGAGTTACACCAGTTGTTATGCCAAGGATTTGGCGTAACTAAAATTCACTCAGAATACGGCATGACAGAGCTTCTTTCACAAGCCTATTCTCTAGGAGATGGCATTTTCCAATGCCCAACCTGGATGGATATTGTCATCCGAGACCCAGAAGATCCTTTTACACGCATCGAAACCTTTGGAAAAGCAGGGGGAGTCAATGTAATAGATTTAGCGAATATCAACTCGTGTTCCTTCATTGCTACGCAAGATTTAGGCAAGAAATACGAAGATGGAAGCTTTGAAATTTTAGGGCGATTTGATCAGGCGGACATTCGAGGTTGTAACCTCATGGTCGTATAAATATAAAAAGGGCGATTTGAGTAAATCGCCCTTTTCTATTCGTTGTCTAACAATTCTGTTTTCTCTGCAAAATAATCGCAGAAGTCGCGCATAGTTGCTGCCATTTTTTCATCTTCTGTCGCGCGTTCATAGGTATCAGCCATAGCGACTAAAGTTTGATGAAAGAATTTCTTCATCTCGTCTACAGGCATATCTTTAGTCCACAAATCAATACGCAACGTCTCTTGTGCCGCATGATCCCAAATAGAGAGCAACATCGCTTTAGACTTAGCGCGATCTACTCCGCCGTCTTTTGCTGTCCACGTCAATTTATCCGGAACGCGATTCTCATCTAACTCTACTCTAATATTGATATCAGAAATGTGCTTTTTACTCATTACTTCTTCGGTTTATATTTTGATTTTTCGAAAATATCTTTCGCATCCATTGCAAAAAGTTCCTGCAAAGTTACGTTATTATTTTCCATAAATGAACGAACAATTTGCCATCCTATCCAAACCCCAACACGTCCAGGTGATTCGCCGTCAATATCGAGATAAAATTTGCTAAAAGGTGCAGGTTCAATAAAGCGTGCACTTAATTTGACATCTGTATCAAACAACAATTGGTTGTCGATGATATAGCGCCAAACTTGTGATTCATTCGCTAGGCACCAATCCAACTGTTCTTTGCTGTAAGTCATCAGGGTCTCTTTAGGTGCATTTGGCAGCAACATCTCTTTTGCATATACCAATTTCCCTTGCTGAACCATTGCCCCTAAAAACGTACGATCAGTTGTTTTGGGCAACTTTTGAATGATAAAGCTCTCCGCCATATCGGGCAAAATCTGCACAGGTTCGAATGTTGTTCGCGTATAAGCTGCAAAACTTTTATAAAAATGATGGTCCTTACCCAGGTAGGTATCCAAACTAACCAACGCCAACGTATCGGCATAAATCGCTTTGGCCGCTACATCAACTTCCGATAGGACCGTTATAATCTTTTTGTGATCGGATTCCTCCGGATAATAGTATTTGATGTACTGAAATAAGTTCTTTAAATCTTCTGGTAGCGATTTCAGATCGGCATATTTTTTGTTGACTTCTTGATAGAGCTCCTTAAAAATAGTGTCATGCTTTTTCTCAAGCCAAGCAGCATCCGGAACGCCAGCGGGAAACATATAAGGATATTTAGCCTTTAACAGCTGAAAGTCTTCGTCTTTTCCTGTATAAAAATCCTGATCAAAGCGCGCTACAGTTACTTCCATAGGGATTTGTGCTACTTCTTTGTTTACTTTGCTTTTAGAGTCGCCACAACCCAGTACAAAAAAACTGGAAACCGCTAAGCAGGATAAAGATATTTTACTAATTTTGAACATAGTATACTTGATATTTTTCTGATCCTTACAAATATAAAAAGAAGAACCACAACTCAATCACAATTTTTCTATGATGAATCAAAACTTTCAAACCGAAGCAGTAACCCGTCACATTGTTGAATGGCTAAAGAATTACGCCTTAGCGAGTGGCATCGAAGGATTTACCATCGGAATATCGGGAGGCATAGATTCAGCAGTAACCTCTACGCTGTGCGCGCGAACAGGATTGCCTTTACTCTGTGTAGAGATGCCCATTCACCAAGCCGCATCACAGGTAGATCGCGCACAAGAACACCTTGCTTTTTTGAAGGCTAACTATGCGAATGTTTCCTCTACAACAGCGGATTTAACCTCGACATTTGAACTATTTAAACAACAAGTGCCAACTATAGAGGACCAACAACTGCTTGCGCTAACTTTAGCCAATACAAGAGCTAGATTGCGCATGACTACGCTATACTACTATGCAGGTATTCATCGATACTTGGTGGTGGGGACAGGTAACAAAATAGAAGACTTTGGTGTGGGATTCTTTACTAAATACGGCGATGGCGGTGTTGATATTAGTCCCATCGCAGATTTATTAAAATCACAAGTTCGCTTAATCGGCGAATATCTAAACGTACCCAACAGCATCATCCAAGCCAAACCTACAGACGGTTTATTCGGAGATGATCGCACGGATGAAGATCAATTAGGAGCTTCCTATGATGAATTAGAAGTAGCCATGCTTGCCGCAGAAGAAGGCAAAACCATAGCAGATTTCCAAGGTAGAGCACGAGAAGTATTTGCTATCTATACACGATTAAATCGAATCAACCAGCACAAAATAAACCCCATCCCAGTTTGTATTATTCCCCAACAATTAAAATAAAAAACTATGATCAAAAAATACTGTTTACTCCTAGGATCTTCCCTGCTCTTTGCAGCTTGTTCCTTAACCGATGATTACGACCGAGACGTATTCATCCGCACAGAAAACTTAGAGCAATACGGATGTTTTAACACCAAAGACAATTTATATGTTCCAAGCCTACGCGACAACGAATTTCTAATTATCAATAACCCTTATGACTACAGAAAGCTAGTTCAAGGTTGTAATGCTGAAATTGATTTTAGAAACTTTGACTTAATCATTGGCCAGTTTTGGGTAGAATCAAACACAGCGGACATCAAATATATATACACCAGAAATCGCTATAATAGATATACACTCCACGTAGACTTTCTACAAAACTGGGGTGGGCGACCAAAATTTGTTACCTATCACGCTATTGTGCCCAAACTACACCCTGGCGACCCTGTTGAAGTAATAACTACAGTTATACTACCATAGACTTAAAATATAAAAAAAAGCCGTTTAAATCGATTTAAACGGCTTTTTTTATTTGTTGTGTAGTAAGGGTGAGTGGTAAGTGGTAAGTGGTAAGTGGTGAGTGGTAAGTGGTAAGTGGTGAATGGTAAGAGGTAAGTGGTGAGTTGTACTATTCACTATTCACTATTCACTACTCACTATTCACTACTCACTATTCACTACTCACTATTCACTACTCACTATTCACTACTCACTACTCACTATTCACTATTCACTACTCACTATTCACTACTCACCATAAACCAAAAAAAAAAGCCTGACTACTTGCGTAATCAGGCTTTCAAAAGAAGGGCGACGACATACTCTCCCACCATGTGGCAGT
>NZ_JACAKI010000023.1:45047-45186 GCF_030326445.1 Myroides sp. DF42-4-2 | reverse complement strand
AAAGGGTTAGACTTTAATGTAAAACCTAACCCAAGCTTTATTTTTGAACTTACACACTTTAAGAGACAGTGCCAATAAAAACTAGACCTTCTTTTTAAAGAGGGTCTTTTTTTTATGCGCGGTTTGCTCTTTGCTCTTT
>NZ_JACAKI010000023.1:0-44947 GCF_030326445.1 Myroides sp. DF42-4-2 | reverse complement strand
GTTCTTTGCTCTTTGTTCTTTGCTCTTTGTTCTTTGCTCTTTGTTCTTTGCTCTTTGTTCTTTGCTCTTTGTTCTTTGCTCTTTGTTCTTTTTTTGCGCTGTTTGCTCTTTGTTTTTTTGTGAACAGGGTGTGATTTTAATTAGTACAAAAAATATTATGACCCATTATGAAATACGGAATAAATTTTGAATGCATTATAAATTTATAACGCTAAAATTTTCCACATTATGCACTATTATTTTTTTGAAAAGCTTACCGTATGGCAGAATGCCAGAAATACAACCAAAGATATTTACTTACTCACTAATAAATTTCCTGTCCAAGAAAAGTATGGTTTGGTCTCTCAACTAAGACGAGCGATGTCCAGTGTAATGGCTAATATAGCAGAAGGAATGGCCAGAACGACAAATAAAGACAAAGCGCATATGATAAATATTTCATACTCTTCTGCTATTGAAGTCATTAATTTTCTTGTTTTAAGTTTAGACTTAGAGTTAATATCTGCTGAAGAATATTCTAATCTTCGAGAAAAATTAGAACATATTACAAATCAACTAGTAAGTTTACGTAAAAAATTGAAAGAATAACTATTAACTCAAGCATGTAAGACAAACCGAGCAAAGAACAAACCGAGCAAAGAACAAACCACACAAAGAACAAACCACACAAAGAACAAACCACACAAAGAACAAACCGCGCAAAGAACAAACCACACAAAGAACAAACCACACAAAGAACAAACCATACAAAGAACAAACCATACAAAGAACAAACCATACAAAGAACAAACCATACAAAGAACAAACCGCGCAAAGAGCAAAGAACAAAATAGAATCATTTTAAATATCTTTCTTTAACATTTTCATCATTTTTATCTGTAGTAAAAGCGGTAAATTGTGTTATAAATCAAACATTTAAAAAAGAACTGTTATTATGGCTTTTGATATCGAAATGATTAAAAAAGTGTATGAAAAGATGCCTGATCGCGTAGCGAAAGCACGTGAATTAGTAGGACGTCCTTTAACACTTACAGAGAAAATTTTATACACGCACTTATGGGAAGGTATGCCAGCTCAAACCTTTGAACGCGGAAAAGATTATGTTGATTTTGCTCCAGATCGCGTAGCTTGTCAAGATGCTACGGCACAGATGGCGTTGTTGCAGTTTATGCATGCGGGAAAAGAGAAGGTAGCTGTACCGACAACGGTGCACTGTGACCACTTGATTCAAGCAAAAGTTGGCGCCGCTACTGATTTAAAAGTGGCAGAAACACAATCGTCAGAAGTATTTAATTTTTTATCATCCGTATCAAATAAATATGGAATCGGATTCTGGAAGCCAGGAGCAGGAATTATCCACCAAATTGTGTTGGAAAACTATGCCTTTCCAGGAGGATTGATGATTGGAACAGACTCCCATACCGTAAATGCTGGAGGATTGGGAATGTTAGCCATTGGAGTAGGTGGTGCTGATGCCGTAGATGTAATGTCTGGAATGGCTTGGGAACTTAAATTTCCAAAGTTAATCGGTGTGAAGCTAACAGGTAAATTAAACGGTTGGACGGCGCCAAAAGATGTGATTTTAAAAGTAGCAGATATTCTTACCGTAAAAGGGGGAACTGGTGCTATTGTGGAGTACTTCGGAGAAGGGGCCCTATCTATGTCTTGTACTGGAAAAGGAACTATTTGTAATATGGGTGCTGAAATTGGAGCGACAACGTCTACCTTTGGTTATGATGATTCTATGCGTCGATATTTAGCAGCAACAGGACGTCAAGACGTTGTTGATGCGGCAGATCAAGTAGCAGAACACTTAACAGCTGATCCAGATGTGTATGCAAATCCAGCACAATACTTCGATCAAGTAATCGAAATTAATTTGTCAGAATTAGAACCCCATATCAATGGACCTTTTACACCAGACAGGGGAACACCTGTTTCTAAAATGAGAGCCGATGCAGAAAAAAATGGCTGGCCGTTGAAAGTAGAGTGGGGGTTAATCGGTTCGTGTACAAACTCATCTTATGAGGATATGTCAAGAGCTGCTTCTATCGTTGAGCAAGCAGTTAAAAACGGAATTACACCAAAAGCTGAGTTTGGAATCAATCCAGGATCAGAACAAATCCGTTATACCATCGAAAGAGATGGAATCATCGAGACTTTTGAAAAAATGGGAACTAAAGTATTTACCAATGCTTGTGGACCTTGTATTGGACAATGGGATCGCGAAGGTGCAGACAAAGGAGAAAAGAACACTATTGTTCACTCGTTTAACCGAAACTTCTCTAAACGCGCCGATGGAAATCCCAATACCCATGCTTTTGTTACCTCTCCAGAAATGGTAGCCGCTTTAGCGATTGCTGGTGATTTAGGGTTCAACCCAATAACGGATACCCTAATCAATGACGAAGGGCAAGAAGTGAAATTATTACCTCCAACAGGAGATGAGTTGCCTAAAAAAGGATTTGACGTGGAAGATCCTGGCTATCAAGCCCCAGCTGCTGACGGTTCCAATGTGGAAGTAATCGTTTCACCAACCTCTAATCGCCTTCAGCTGTTAGAACCTTTTTCGCCTTGGAATGGACAAAATATTACAGGAGCTAAATTGCTGATTAAAGCTTTTGGAAAATGTACGACAGACCATATCTCCATGGCTGGACCTTGGTTGCGTTTCCGCGGACACTTAGACAATATCTCCGATAATATGCTGATTGGTGCTGAAAATGCGTTCAACCACTTAACAAACAAAGTGAAAAATCAGCTAACAGGTGCGTATGATGCTGTACCTGCCGTACAACGAGCGTATAAAGCAGCAGGGATTCCTTCTATCGTAGTGGGAGACCATAACTATGGTGAAGGTTCTTCTCGTGAGCACGCAGCTATGGAACCGCGTCATTTAGGCGTAGTAGCCGTATTGGTTAAATCATTTGCACGTATTCACGAAACAAACTTGAAAAAACAAGGAATGCTTGCGCTTACCTTCGCCAACGAAGCGGATTACGATAAAGTACAAGAAGATGATACCATCAATTTCTTAGATTTAACTGAATTTGCACCAGGTAAACAACTACACTTAGAATTCGTTCACGCGGATGGATCTAAAGATGTAATTGCTGCAAATCATACCTATAACGCTAGTCAAGTGAATTGGTTTAAAGCAGGATCAGCTTTGAATTTAATCGCAGCAGGAAAATAGGTTACGGTTGACAGTTTAGATATACAAATAAGGGTTGAATTGTAAAACAATTCAACCCTTATTTGTATCTATTATTCACAACTGATTATACTCCTCTTTGTCTTCTGCTTTTAATAAATCAATAAAATACGCTGCAGCTTTCTTTTGGTAGCTATCCTTTAAACGCAAAGTAACCGCTTCTCTTTTCATATTTGTACCTCGGATGGGAATAGCACATAAATCTTTTTCGCCATGTACTGTAGCCAAAGTCAAGATGGTTTGAAAAGCACCCGTGCGAACTAAATCGACAATGGTAGCTGTATAGTTCACTTCTACCGCAATATTGGGTTTTACCTTGTGTTTCTCAAATTGACGATCTAAGAAGTCGCGCGTGTTAAAACCTTTGACAGGAAGGGCTAAGGTTAGTTTTTCTACCTCGTTGAAGTTCATACTCTTTTTTGTAGCTAAAGGACTATGAGCAGATACAATGACAGCCATATCTGAACTCATAATGGGTTCATGTAGGAGTTCATCGCTGTGTTTATCCTCGTAAAAGGTCAAGGCAAAGTCAATCTCTTGCTTCAGTAAAGCATCAATGAGCTCCGTTGTCGTGCCAAAAGTAACCTGTAACTTTATCATGGGAAATTGCTCAATGAAGTTTTTAAAAGCAGTAATAACGATCGACTTCAACCCCCAAGTTAAACCAATACTCAACGTTCCTGTATTAATTTGCTTTAAATCTTCTAACATTAATTTACCATCGTTAGAAGCTTGAATACTCTTTGCTGCATATGTGGCAAAAAGTTCACCTGCTTCGGTTATAGACACGCGTTTGCCAATGCGATCAAAGAGGGGAATCCCTAATTCATCTTCGAGTTGCTTAATTTGTTGAGATAAAGTGCTTTGTGTGATATAAAGTTCCTTTGCTGCTTCCGTAAAATTGAGCAATTCTTTTGCTTTTAAAAAATATTTGAGCTGTCTGAGTTCCATTTTATAATCGGTTTTATCGATTGATGTTATAGAAAAATACCATTTTACAAATTTAGAACATAAGTTTACCTTTACTGTAAAATTTTAGATAAAAATGGCAACAACGACCTATATTGAGCTGAGAGCTTCTGAGAAAGCTGTGAAAGGTAGCGTGCGTTACAAGCGAATTAAATGGGGGATTTTTTTAATTGGTGTTTCTGTTTTTGCACAGCTCTACAATTATCAACCTCTGTTGTCAGAAATCACGCATTACTTCAGGGTTACGCCTGCTGAGAGTAGCTATTTGGTGTCGGCTTCGACCTTGGGAATGGCTATAGGTTTGTTGTTGTTTGCCTTTATTGCCGACCGTTACCCTCGAAAAGAGGTCATGCTTTTTTCGTTGGTCTCTTCTACCGTACTAACTTTGACTTCCGTATTTGTTTATGATTTCTCACTTTTGATTAATATTAATCTCGTTAAGGGGATTTGTATTTCAGGGGTTTCTGCAGTGACCTTGGCTTATTTAGCAGAGGAGATTGATAGTAAATCCATTGGTACTGCCATTAGTTTTTACCTAGCAGGAAATACGTTTGGCGGCATGTTTGGACGTATAATTGCCGCCTTGGTCAGTGGATGGTACAATTGGCAAATAGCCGTGCTGACTATTGGTTTGTTGGCTTTGGGAATTGCCGTTTTCTTCTATTTCTTGTTCCCTGAATCACACTTCTTTGAACCTGAAAAAGTAAAATTCGATAAGAAAGTCCGTCAAATGCAACGCATTTTTCGCAATAAGAAAATCTTGGCGATGTACGTCGTTGCAATTTGTTTGATGGGAACCTTTGTCAGTATCTACAACTATTTAGGATTCAAACTAGAAGCGCCTCCTTATCACTTACCTCATTATTTGATTGCATTGATATTTCTCATGTATGCCTTTGGGATTGTAGGCAATTTAGCAGCGGGTCGTTTGTCCGATCGCTATGCTGCTAAAAAGTTATTATTGGTCGCTTTAGGGTTACTTTTAGTAGGACTTGCCTTGATGTATGTTGATCATTTGCTCGTGATTTTAGTGGGGTTAACGCTGTTTACCATCGCCTTTTTTAGCGGACATACCATCGCCAGTCGCGTTGTTACCCAATTGGGAGGCAAAGCTAAAAGTTCAGCTACAGCTTTGTATTGGTTTTTCTACTATATGGGATCGACCTTAATTGGTAGTTCCACTGGTTTTTTTATCAACAATGACAATTGGGGAGGCTTCTTTACTACCTTGATGCTATTGGGGGGAATAGCCTTGCTTGCGACCTATGTCGCGACAAAAAATAAAACTACAAAATAATACTCATCTCTACTGTTATTTTATTTTTGCTCCAAAATGACCTATTTTCGCATTTGTATTAAATAGATAACACCATGAAGGATAGTCAGGATCAAAAAGTTGTTTTAGCCATTGATGAAAAGCCCAAAGCAGGGCAGTGGTTTTTACTGAGTATACAACACCTATTTGCCATGTTTGGCGCAACGGTTTTAGTTCCTACCCTAACGGGGATGGATCCTGCTATTGCTTTGATATCGAGTGGAATAGGAACGCTTGTTTTTTTGGCAATTACCAAAGGTAAAGTTCCTTCCTATTTGGGATCCTCTTTTGCGTTTATCAACCCGATTATCGCTATCAAAGCCATGGAACAAGTTACGACAAACGACGTACCTGTAGGTAGTTTTTTAGTGGGTAGCTTTTTGGTTGGGGTAGTGTATTCTTTAGTAGCGCTCCTGATTGCTAAAGCGGGAACCAATTGGCTGATGAAATTGTTGCCACCTATTGTTGTAGGTCCTGTGATTATGGTGATCGGATTGGGATTAGCTAGTACAGCAGTTGGAATGGTGACAAATAATCCCACAGGTGAATATGACATTACCTATGTGATAATTGGATTGGTAACCTTGACCATTACGATTATCGCCGCTATTTTTACCAAAGGATTTTTAAGCGTTATCCCCATTTTGGTTGGCATCATAGGAGGATATTTATTTTCAGCTTCGATGGGCGTTGTTAACTTCTCACCTGTGATGGAAGCCGCTTGGTTTCAACTACCTAATTTTACAATTCCATTTGTCGATTATACCCCTTCTGTTACCCTATATGTAGTCTTTGTCATGTTACCTGTTGCCATTGTACCTATTGCAGAACACATTGGACATCAATTGGTGTTGAGCAAAGTAATCAACAAAGATTTAATCAAGGAACCCGGTTTGGATCGCTCCATGTTAGGTGATGGTGTAGCAACTATGCTTGCCGCTCTAATCGGTGGACCACCCAATACAACCTATGGAGAAAATATTGGTGTTTTAGCGATTACCCGAGCCTTTAGTATTTATGTTTTTATCGGTGCTGCTTGTTTCGCTATTCTGTTTGGATTCTGCGGAAAAATTACTGCTTTACTCTCAACCATTCCTGCTCCTGTTATGGGCGGTGTCTCCATTTTATTATTTGGGATTATTGCTTCTAGTGGATTGCGTATGTTAGTGGAAAATAAAGTCGATTTTAAAGTAAAACGCAATCTAATTATCTCTTCTGTAATTTTAATTATCGGAATTGGTGGAGCAGCGATCCATATTGGTGATTTAATGTCGATTGAGGGGATGGCTTTGGCTTCTATTATTGGTATTATTTTAAATATAGTATTGCCAGGAAGAAAGGAAATTACCTTTGATGATATGTTTAAGGAATAATTTTGTGAATATATTGGATAAAAAAAGTTAAAGTGTATTAAAATTAAATTTAATTAGTTTTATTTGGCAATATGGGTATATATTTATGCTAAATAAAATTAGGTATGTTTAATAAAGGAGAAAAAAAGAAGAAAGGTTGGATTGGAAACGCAGTTTTCCTCCTAATTCTTTTTGTGGTGCTATTTACTCCCTTGGGTACTACGTTTAAGGTATGGATAAACCAACTATTGGCGATGAGTCCTAGTTTGGAGAAACAAGAAGATGTTGAGCAAGTAAGTTTAGAGGGATGGACTTTATTAGACGAAGAAGGACGGGTATTTGATATTGCTAGTACAAAGGGAAAAGTGGTTATTCTCAACTTTTGGGCGACCTGGTGCCCGCCGTGTATAGCCGAAAAACCTAGTTTTCAAGCGTTATATAATGATTATAAAGACAGTGTTGTCTTTTTATTTGTCACATCGGATGATCCCAATAAAGTAAAAGCGTTCAAAGAAAAACACGGCTATAACCTGCCGTCCTATTTTCAACAAGACGGCCCACCAGCAGCACTGTATTCAACCTCCTTGCCTGCTTCTTATGTCATCGACAAAAAAGGAAATATTGTCGTAAAGAAATTTAGAGCGGCAGATTGGAATAGCTCCAAGTTTAGAGTGTCTTTAGATGAATTGATTCAAGCAAAATAATATAATGAGTCTTTGGTTTTCCAAAGACTTTTTTTGTAAGTACTAGGCGAATACCACTTGCCTTGACTCCGAGTTTTACCATCGTCTAACAACCAAGTGAAGCAGTAGGTAGATGCTTAAAGGCTATGGCCAATTCGCCAAAGCACACCAGACGGATCAATCAGCACAAATTCGCGCATATTCCATTGGCAATCCTCAGGGCTAGTTAGGGTTATGTCAAATTGGCTTTGTAAATCCAATTGGTTGAGGTGCTGATACCAATCGTCAGCATTGGCTACGTGTAAATGTAGCATATAATTATCGGCTAGGTCTTTTTCATAGAAATTCTGCAAGAAAATCTTGGTTTGCCCAAGTGCCAATAAACACAATTGGCCGTCTTGCCAAAGGATGTCAAACCCTAATTGCGTATAAAAATCAACTGAAATTTTAAAGTCCTTACAAGGAATAAAATTCTTGACTTCAAACGTTGTTAAATTTAGAGCGGATGTAGTCATAACTGCAATAATAAATGGGTAGATAAAGGTAGTTTATTTTGGAAAAACGATAGAAAAAAAAGAATCAACCAATTTTTTTTGTAGGGAAACAACAGCCTATTACTGCTGCTATTTTTGTAACTACTTTGTTTTTAGGTATTTATTTTATATTAAATAGGTTTTAGATTTTATTTTTCGTATCTTGTCTGTTTTGTAATTTAAATTTTAAAATATGACTTCAACTGAGATTTTTGAGCTAGATCATACTAGTCTTTGCGAATTAGTAGGGAAAAGGTTTATGGTTTCTTACAAAGAAGAACGCAATGGAAAAGTAGAAGCCGTGAGCCTCGATAAAAAACTTATTGCGCTAGACTACTCGGAAAAACAGCAAGTGAACCATTACATTTTTAGCAACGGCGTAGAGCACGTTAAAATTCCCTGTGCGAATTTAGTCACAATGACTCAATTATAAAGTGAAAGAAGATCCGTTAGCGGATCTTTTTTGTTTTTTATACTTTACCTTTGTCGAGATAGTTAACAACTTATGATTTAGCCCAAAAAGCCACTTCTGATCCGGGACTAATTTAATGTACAGATGAAGACAAAGAAAAAGGTAGTTCGCGTTCAACAACTCGATAAAGATATCCCCATCGAATTATATCGCATTGAAAAGAGTGTAGATCTTTTTGAGTACGAAGGACACTATCAATATGATTTTTATCAAATCTATTGGTTTACTGAAGTTTTGATTCCGCATAAGCAGGAAATAGACTTTGTTAGCTATCCTGTAATAGCGGGTGAAATTTGGATTATTTATCCCGGTCAAGTACATCATTTCGATCCGCGTTATAGTAGGGGGTATTGCCTTGCTATCGACAAGAACTACTTTCACAGCGTGTTGTTTAAAGAGGCAAAACTGCGATCCTTTATAGGGCATGGCCAACTGAAGTTTGCTGTTCCCTTTCACGATGGACAACGGTTAGAGTATTTGCATGTATTGATGGAGATAGAATTTAATTCCTTTAAACGACCTACCGTTTTAGAGCAATATCTGCAGCTGTATTTTATACATTTACAAGATCTTCCTTTGCTTTCACAACCCCATATGACCATGGATGATCGCGTCTATAAAATTTTGCAACTCATCGAAGAACACTATAGCACCCAGCAAAAAAATGAGTTTTACGCCGAGCAAGTATTTCTTTCGGTCAAGCGCATGAATGAGATTCTTTTTCGAGCGATAGGCAAGACATTAAAACAACAATTACAGGAGAGACTTTTATTAGAAGCCAAGCGATTAGTGGGGTATAGTGAAGATACCATCCAGCGTATCGCCCATGCGTTGCACTTCTCTGATGTCACCTATTTTAACCGCTTTTTTAAAAAACACACCCATCAAACGCCCAAAGATTTTCGAGAACAGGTGCAAAAAGTCCAAGATAAAGTCTCTTTTAGATAAGGTTTGCTTTTTGAAGGCAGCGTATTTTTGCCTCTTTAAGAAAAAATGATGAGTAAGTTAAAGAAACAGCAGTTTATCGTAGTGCTAATATTAGCCCTTTTGTCTGCGTTAGAGCCTTTTAGTATTGATTTGTATTTGCCAGGATTTTTAAAAATGGCCCAATACTATCAAACCGATTTGAAATCCATTCAGTTTTCCATTTCCACCTTTTTAGCGGGCTTCGCTATAGGTCAATTGTTTTGGGGAATTATTTCCGATAAGTATGGTCGTAAATGGCCGACAATACTCTCTTTGTTGTTATTTATAGCGGCGACAGTCGCCTGTATTTATGCCCAAACAATTGAGCAATTTTGGGTGGCACGCTTCTTTCAAGCCTTTGCGGGATGTGCAGGTGTTGTTATTGCAAGAGCTATTGTCAATGAATACTTTGAACAGGATGATACGATGCGTATATTCTCCCTTTTAGCGATTATTGCTGGAGTGGCTCCCATTATCGGACCTGTAGCTGGAAATTTCTTAGTTTCTCATTTCAACTGGCAATCCACCTTTGTCACCCTCTTTGTCTTAGGTGTTATTTCTCTACTCCTCGTCGTCTTGTTTTTACCTGAAACCAAAAAGAAAACGACTGTGGTTCAAAAACGCAATCTTATACAAGATTTTAAGGAGATATTGCAGGTCAAAACCTTTTTAAAATACACACTGATCGGCAGTGTAACGTATAGTATTTTAATGATTTACTTGGCCAATGCGCCCTATTTGATTATGGAGTACGGCCAATTGTCTTCCGCCACTTTTAGCTATATCTTCGCCTTTAATGCTGTGGGATTAATGCTTGGCGCTTGGGTGTCAAGTGCTTTTACTCGTTGGTGGTC
Source organism: Myroides sp. DF42-4-2 (assembly GCF_030326445.1). Lineage (NCBI taxonomy): Bacteria > Pseudomonadati > Bacteroidota > Flavobacteriia > Flavobacteriales > Flavobacteriaceae > Myroides > Myroides sp. DF42-4-2. Next base: position 34,589 of record NZ_JACAKI010000023.1, on the reverse strand, counting down.
AATTCGTCAGATTATCTTGTATACGACGATCTTTGGACTAGGAGTAAGCCTCGTTTTCTTAGTGTTTTGTATCCTACAACAACCCATTGAATGGCTGTTGATTCCGCTATTTTTTATGGTATTAACCTTGGGAGTTTTATTCCCCGCAACAACTAAATTAGCCCTAGAACCCTTTGTGGAAACGAGCGGTTCGGCTTCCGCTTTGTTGGGTTCTTTACAGTTATTGTTGACTTTTGTCCTCTCTGCAGTAACAAATTTGATTCCCGTAGATTTATTACTTCTAACAGGATTGGCGCTATTTGTTTGCCATGTGTTGTACCTGGCTTGTTATATAATTAAGGAGGAAAAGACGAATGGATAATAGGATAAACACAAAAGAGCTATTGTACATAGGTAGAGCAATAATATTGATGAAAGAGGCTTCTATTGATTATTCTCAATGTAGGAGAAAAAGAGGAACTAGAGGTAGATAAATTAAGGATAATGCGGTCTCGGAAACTATACCTATGTGATTGGGGTGTTGTTTGTAGTCCTTGTATGCAGTTGTTTTTCTACTATTTATCAGAAGTTAAAGAGAAATGCTTTACCTAGACTAGAATGCTTAAATTGCAATAATAAAAACACCTCAATCATTGAATTACTGAGGTGTTTTTATTATTAAACTTATTTGTTAATACTAGTATGGGCAAGGATTATTTAAAGTAACTAATTCATGATAAATGGCGTTGTTTCTAATAACTTGATATTGAATTTGGTTAAGATATCCAGGTTGATTTCTATTATCTCTATCATACAACGCTAAAGATTCTATAGTTGAATTTATAGTTACTGGAATTATATCACAGTTGGTCCCATTCTTTTTTAATGGGTTATATTGACATAGTTTAAATCCTTGAAATTTAATATCATTAAAAAATACGTAGGGAGGTACCTCATTACAAAATTGAGGATAATAGTGAGTAAAAGGTGAAGAATCTCCATGCCACCATCTGAATTCTTTATAATATAATTCTTCTAAATAATCGCAATAATTGTGAATCACATACTTGTTATGAGGGGTTTGAGATTCAATACAGTAAGGGAAGGTAATATTGTCTCCCATTGTATATTGGGAAAACCTTACAAATTGATGGGGCTCTAAGGTAATAGGATCTAATGAAAAACGATAAACTATTGTATCTTCAGGGATAGGGGAATAATGCATTAACTGTATGGCGTAAAAAGTTTTAGGACAATCTGAATTGTTTCGAATTTCTAGTATCCTAGTAGCAAAACTGGTTTGTGAAAAAACACAAATAAACAATAAAACTAAAAATTTTCTCATGGCTATTAAGAATTATGGATTTCTAAATATTTAGCTAAGGCATACGATATAATGTCTTCCATAGAAGAATATCCACCGTAGTTAGGTTCTCCTATTCTAATTAAAAATGCTTTAGCAAGGTCTAAACTTGTTTGAGTAGATAAAAAATCATTTTGACTAATTTCTAGTTTGACATATTGCATATACCTGTTTTCGAATGCTAAATATTCAGCACTTTGTTTAATACTGGTATAATCCAGTTCAGTTTTTAAGAGATCATCTTTTACGGTCTCTTTGTTTTCAGCATCGTTACTGCAGCTAATAGCAAAAAACATACAACCTATCGCTGGGAATAAGATTTTTTTCATAATACATGAATTTTAAATTGATTTAACCTAAATTTAATATATTTTTTTTGATTAAACTTACAGTTTTAATGTATTATTTGTTAATATATGACATATGTATTGTGTGCTTGTTTTTTTAAGGTTTGAGAGCATAGTTTTTCTTATGATAGCTAAGATGATCGTAAGCCGTAAATTAATTCAAAATAATTGCGTATTTTCATTCCAAACTATTCAATGCACTTCGAATGAGAAAGTACTACGTACCAGGTATGATTACGCCGCTGTTTTTGCCTTTATTGGGGTATTTCTACATCCAACAAACGATAGCGACTCGTGACTATAGGGGAGTGGATGTTTTTTTGGAAGATGCGGGTTTTTACGATTGTTTTGGTGGAGGTCCATTTGAAGGTGTTGTATTTGAGTCGGTTGAGTTTACAGGAGATCCTAAACTAGATCAAATACTTTTACTCGAAGCAAAGCGCAAAATAGAAGAGATTATTTCTCGAGACGATAAAAAAAATGGACTCGTATTTACTTTCGGAACTGTTCCATACGGAACCTATATAAAAGTTTTAAATCTTGTTGATCCTTACAAGAGAAATGTATTTGTGTATTCGGATAGCATTAAGTTTTCAAATGATAAAAACTTGCTTGATCTTCAATTGCAAAAAGAGAAGACGAAGGAAATGTTTTTACAAGTAGCATTAGAAAATGGCGAAATAGAAGTGGAAAAGGAAGTAGATAAAGTTGCGATTGTACTCGATCGGATGGGAAACTATACCTATGTAATTGGAGGACTATTCGTCCTTCTTGCTTTTTGTTGTTTTTCTGCTACTTATCGACTTAAAAAGGAAAGAAAATACCAAGACCAGAATGGGAAATAGTATGACTATAGAGAGTTTTTTGAGTCTAATTTTAGTGTGAAATAATAGTTTGTATTGATTTTGATAAAAAAAGCCTTCGATTTTTCGAAGGCTTTTTGTGATCCAATCAGGATTCGAACCTGAGACCTACTGCTTAGAAGGCAGTTGCTCTATCCAGCTGAGCTATTGGACCATTAAATCATGGATGATTTAAACACCATCAAAAGAAATAGTAGTGATACTTTCTCATTTTGATGGTGCAAATATATTCTATTTTTTACAGAAACACCAAGGATAATCGCATAAAAATGAAAATAATAGAATAACTAATTGAAAATTAGAAATTTGTCTATGCTCAGTTTGTAGCTATTTTCTGGGTTCCAGCTTTATTTAGCGGTCATATTGACAACAACTGTGTAAACTGTTGTAGGTTTTGTCTTGGGCTTTGTCTAACGCAGTGTCATGTCCTGCAGCAGCAATCGCTTTACTGACTTTCTTTTGATCGGTTTTTGCAGGGTCAAAGTTGAGGTGAAGTACTTTTCCATGGACATCCCATGTGGCTGTTGAAACCCCCGCTACCGCTTTGGCAGCGGTTTCAATGCGTTCCTTACACATTGCGCAATTTCCTTTAACCGTTAACATGGCATGTCCTTGCTGCTCCTGTTTGTGGCCTTGCTTGTGATGTTCTTGCTGTGTTGCTTTACCCTTAGTTGTTGCAGCTGCTTGATGATCTCCGTGTTTTGTGTGGTCTGTTGTGTTGGGTTTCATTGGAGCACGATCGTATAAACAACAAGGAGGTAAATCCTTATACACTTGATCTGGTGCTTGATCTAATGCCGTATCATGTCCAGCTTGAGCAACGGCTTTGCTGATTTTGTTTTGATCTGTTTTCGATGAATCGAAGTTTAGATGCAACAGTTGATCTTTGGAATTCCAGGTAGCACCAACTACTCCAGGAACGGCTTTGGCCGCTTTTTCTATACGGGCTTTACACATATCACAATTACCGTGAACGACAAACATGGCATGTGCCTCGTGTTCAGCTTTTGCTATGGTTGGCGTATCGTTATTCATCATGCTGGGTTTACCCTCAAGTTGAGCACTAGAATCTACGGTAAACACCCCTCTTGTTACAATCTCTTCTCCATCTTCTAATCCTGAGGCAACAATATAGTGATCGCCTAAAGAAGGTCCCAATACAATTTCTCTCATCTTAAAAGCTGGCGTAGTTGTATGGGGTTGTTTGACGTATATTACGGAGCGTTTCCCCGTCCATAAAACGGCTGATTTAGGTATTGTCAGCTGTTGGTTTTCCTTGGCGCGAATGGGCGATTTAATACTTGCTGTAGCATACATCTCAGGCTTTAATGCCTGATCTTTGTTGTCCGTTTCTACGCGTATTTTAGCCGTGCGCGAGGTCGCATCAATAATGGGATTAATAAAAGATATTTTTCCTTGATACACTTTTCCAGGAATACTTTGCAAAGTGTACTCTAATAGGTCTCCTTCTTTTAAAAATGGTAAATCGCCTTCATAAGCCTCAAAAATAGCCCACAGCTTGGTCATGTTTGAAATGCTGTATAAAACAGATCCTTGGTTGATATAATCTCCTTGATTGACGTTTTTAGCCGTTACGATTCCACTTGTATTAGCTGTAATACTCACATAAGGCGATACTTTTCCCGTTGAAAGGACTTTGTTGATCTGCCCCTCCGACATTTTCCATAAGCGCAACTTCTCTTTTGCCGCATCCAACAACATCGGTTGGAAGTCGGTGAGTTTTTGCGCCTCTAAAAGCTCTTGTTGAGCGTTGAGTAAATCAGGGGAATATATCGTTGCAATTAATTGCCCTTGTTTGACGGATTCTCCTGTAAAATTAATGTACAACTTCTCAATACGCCCATTGACGTGTGAGGTTTGGGATTGTTGTAAACGTTCATCTACTTGAATGGTTCCGTATAATTGGATGTCCTTTATGGCCTCCTGTCGACCCACGACAGTAGTTTGTATATTGGCTAAAGCAATGGCCTCTTTAGACATTTGAATAGCGTCATCATCAATCGCCTCATCTCCACCACCTGAGGATTTTAGCGGAATTAAATCCATGGCACATAAGGGACATTTGCCTGGTTTGTCCATTTTAATTTGTGGATGCATGGAACACGTCCATACAACTGCAGCTTCTTCGGTAGGCGCGGCTTCTCCATTGTGCTCATGTGTGGCAGATCCACCAAAAACCAACCACCCTAAAAGAAGTCCAACCAATAAAATAGCTCCGTATTTTACTGTGTTATTTTTAATTATATCTTTAAATGTACTCATTGTCTGTGTTTTATAAATCGTTAGTAGTCGCAGTGATATTCTCAATGGAGGCTACAAGTGTATTGTAGTTCGCAATAGCTTCTGCTTTTTTCAGCTGGTAGTCGAGCAATTGACGTTGTACTTGAATCACATTGGTCAAATCGCTTTTTCCCGTTACAAATTCTTTGACAATTAGGTTGAATGTCGTTTCTGCCAAAGTCGTTTGTTTTTCCAATAAGGTGATCGTACGCTCTGTGTCTTCCACCTGATTTTTAAAGCTGTAGTACGAAGCGAGTAGGGTATTATAGGTATCCTTGTACTTGGCTTCACTCGATTGCCACCACTTTTTACCTTCTTCTTGCTGGGCTTTGTATTTTTTTCTAAATACGGGGAGTGAAAGTGTGACCATGGGCATAATCATATCTTTTCCATTCATATTGCCCATTGCCAGCATGGGATCATTGGTTTTTCCAATAATCATATACTGCACACCGAGTCCCAGCATTGGATAACTCATTTTGCGATCCATTTCCGCTTTGGCTTGGTAGGCCAATCCTTCTTCGGTCAGCATAGCCAACATCGGGTTATTGGTTTCTATTGCGGTTTGAACCTCTTCATCTGTCATGAAAAAAGGCACTTTTTCAATTTGTTTAGGAACCGTAACAACAGCTTGTGCTTCCTGGTCAAGTAAGGCATTGAACTTGATTTTTTCCGCTTTGATTTGCGCCTGTAAGCTCTCGATTGTATTCTCAACTTCGATGGTTTCTAGGCGAATGCGCAAAACATCAGACATGCCGGATCCGCCACTACTGCCTCCCATATTGGACATCGCACTGCTGCTCGCGTTTGCTGGGGTAGGGGTAGTAGCCACTGCAGAAGAACCGCCCATCGCCATTCCCCCCATACTCGATCCTGTGGAAGTAGCGGTACTACTCGTTGGGGATACTGTACTAGCCATGCTGTTAGAAGCAGTTGCTCCAGAAGGAGAGGAAAATTTCTGTATAGCCAATTGTTCCAATTGCTCTAACAGTTTTTTATTTTGTTGGGCATTGTGGACTTGTTGTTGTAATTTTTGTAAGACGTACCACTGGGTGTGTACTTGTAAAATTACGGACTCTTTTACCTCTCTGTATTGTTGCATTTGCATACTAGCCATGTGATTGGCTTCTTTTTTGGCTGATTTTTTTGTTCCAAACCAAGGCAACATCTGCATTAAGGTAAGATCGCCAATTTGTCTTCCCCCTACGATATCCATAGGTTTGGTATAAAATCCCATCGACAATTCAGGGTCTTCAAAGGCTCCTGCTTGTGGAATTTTTTCTAGGAATGCTTCGTATGCCAAACGCTGGGCCTGCACGCCTGGATTGCGTTCAAGGGCTATCTGGGTGTAATAGCCCAGAGAATCCACAGGCGTTTCTTGTGCCCAAAGCGGTGAAATAGAGGTGGAAACCCCTAGTAAAACAAAGAGCACTGTATATAACTTATTCATTTGTAGCAATTTTTTTATTAGACTTCTGTTCTTTTTTGATGGCCCATTCACGCCACCAACATTGGAATACCGGAACGACAAACATCGTCATGGATTGGATGAGCATCCCACCAAAGGTTGGAATCGCCATCGGAATCATAATTTCAGCCCCTTTTCCGGTGGAGGTCATAACGGGTAGCAAGGCAATTAAAGCCGTTGCCGTAGTCATTGCTGCTGGTCGAACTCTCTTTAGTCCAGCGTAAACTACAGCCTCGCGAATCTCGTCTTTGGTCTTGGGATCTCTAGCTTCAAACGTATCGTGAATATAGGTTCCCATCAGTACCCCGTCATTGGTTGCTAAACCAAAGAGGGCAATGAATCCCACCCAAACGGCAATACTGAGGTTAATGCTGTGCATTTGGAATAAATCCCGCATATTCATATCACCAATTGAGAAGTTCATAAACCAAGGTTGTCCATACAGCCACAACAAGATGAAACCACCTGCAAAGGCTACAAATACCCCTGAGAAATGAATCAAAGAGGCCGTGATGGTTTTGAACTGGAAGTACAAAATCAAGAGAATTGCCAATAAACTCATCGGAACAACGTATAGTAAGCGTTGAGCCGCGCGTTCTTGTTGTTGGTAATTTCCCGCAAAAGTATATGTCACTCCTTTTGGCAAGGTCAATTCACCCGATTCTATTTTCGATTTTAGTATTTTATCTGCTTCGCGTACTACGTCAACTTCAGCTTTTCCACTAATTTTATCAAAAATTACATAGCCTAACAAGAAGGTATTTTCACTTTGAATCATCTGAGATCCTTTGGCATAGGCAATATCGGCAACATCACTAAGTGGGATTTGAATACCAGTTCCTGTTGGGATTAAAAGCTTGGCCAATGCTTCGGGATTGTCTCTCAATTCACGTGGATAGCGCAAGCGAACAGGGAAGCGTTCACGCCCTTCAACCGTAGTTGTTAATTGCATACCACCAACTGCTGCGCCTAAGACTTCTTGTAGATCAGCAACGGTAATGCCATAACGCGCCATATTGGTTCTGTTTAGGTGTATTTCTACATAAGGAGCACCTACAGCTCTATCGTAGAAAACAGTCGACGGCATAATAGAAGGAATGTCTTTGAGCGCCGTTTCCAATGCTTTACCTCCTTCTTCAATCGATTCTAGATCAGGACCTGAAACTTTTAATCCCATAGGCGCACGCATACCCGTTGACAGCATAACCAAACGCGCTTCAATAGGTTGTAATTTTGGTGCTGAAGTTAGGCCAGGAATATGGGAAACGTTGACGATTTGTTGCCATATATCCTCCGGACTCTTAATTTCTGGACGCCATTGTCTGAAGAACTTTCCATTCTTATCTGGAATCAAGCTGTCTCTCGAAATCTGACGATAGCCGTTGGATACGTGATAGGTAGAGCCGTCGATCAACTCAAAATCGCCGTTTTTCGCAACTTTAAATCGCTCGCGATGTCCCTCTTCATTTAAGAAATATTCGGGTTTATAGTTGATGGTGTTTTCAAACATTTGAGTAGGAGCAGGGTCAAGGGCAGAGTTCACACGTCCCCATTTACCAATGGTCAGTTCTACTTCCGGAATATGTTGAATGCGTTTGTCTAATGTTCGGATAAAGTTTAAGTTTTGCTCAATTCCCGTGTGAGGCATACTCGTAGGCATGAGTAAAAACGAACCCTCGTTTAAGCTCGGCATAAATTCTTCCCCTATACCAGGAAAGGTTTGGGAAGATTTTTCCCAAAACGCCGTTTCTCTAAATGATTTCCAACCAACGCTTTCGAAGCCTTTAGCAACAAATCCAAACGATGTGTTGAATCCCAGCCAAGCCACCAGACCTAAAATAACAGTGAGAATAGGGATGGACATGAACTTCCAACGATTGGCTAATGCCCAGCGCAAGATCTGTTCATAGTAAATAACGAGGGTCCACAAAATGGCTAGAATACTGCCTATGGCGAGAATAACAAAAACAAAGTTTAAACCTGTATGGGCTTGTGTACCCAATGGAAGCCATTCGATGGCTAAGTAGTAAACAGCTACAAACAAGGTGATGCCCACATTGATGTAGTTCGCTGTTTTTTCATTTCTCCATTTAGGGGTGTAGAGGTTGTTGATTCCCACAAAGGTTAAAGCAATGGCGGTAAAAATACCTGTATAGATCCACAAGGCAATTCCCAATACACACAGGATGTAATTGGCAATTTTGCGCACTTTTGCTTTATTTATTTTGATAGAGTAAATATAGTAGGCCAGTGTGGGCAAGATGATAAGTCCTAGTAGAAAAGCAGATACCAAAGCAAATGTTTTGGTATAGGCTAAGGGCTTAAACAATTTTCCTTCTTGAGCTTCCATGGCGAACACAGGCAAGAAACTGATAATTGTGGTTAACATTGCCGTAGATAGGGCACCAGACACCTCAGAAACGGCCTTAACGATCAGGTTGGCAAAGGCTTTTCCTTTACTTTCTACCCCCCGGGCCCGTTCCTCTTCCATGTAGCGAATGATGCTTTCAACAAAGACGACCCCCACATCGACCATAACACCAATGGCGATAGCAATACCTGATAAGGCTACAATATTGGCCTCAATCCCCATGTAACGCATGATGATAAAAGTGGCCAGTACACCAATAGGCAAAATACTGGAAATAATAATGGAAGCACGTAAATTGATCACCAATACAATCACAACGATAATACAAATGAGTATTTCGTGTGCCAAGGCTGTCTCTAGGGTGCCAATGGTTTCTTTAATTAAACCCGAACGATCGTAAAAAGGAACAACTGTTACTTTGGAAATCGTTCCATCTGCTAGTGTTTTTTGTGGAAGACCAGCTTCCATGGCGGCAATTTTATCTTTTACATTGTCAATAACTTGCATAGGATTAGCGCCATAACGGGCCACAACAACTCCTCCAACAGCTTCAATGCCCTCTTTGTCTAAACCACCCCTGCGCGTAGCAGGACCTAAATTGACGAAAGCGACATCTTTTATTTTTACAGGCGTATTATTGCGCACTGTAACGACAGCATCTTCTAAATCTTGAATGCTCTTGATATATCCCAATCCGCGAACAAGGTATTCTGCTTGGTTAATCTCTATGGTTTCAGCCCCGATATCGAGGTTGCTCTTCTGAATCGCCCCCATAATATCCATAATGGAAACATTATAGGCACGCATAGCGTCGGGTTTTACTTCTACCTGATATTCTTTGACATAACCTCCAATAGAAGCTACTTCAGAGACACCTTCGGCAGAAGCTAAGCTGTATTTGGCATAGAAATCTTGAATCGTACGCAATTCATCAGGATCCCACCCCCCTGTAGGTTCGCCCGTTTGAGGGTTTCTCCCTTCTAAGGTATACCAATAAACCTGCCCTAAAGCCGTAGCATCAGGACCTAATGTTGGGATCACTCCTTCGGGTAAAGTCCCCGCAGGTAATGAATTTAATTTTTCTAAGATGCGAGATCTACTCCAATAAAATTCGACGTCTTCTTCAAAGATGACATAGATAAACGACATTCCAAACATCGAACTACTGCGGATCGTTTTTACTCCTGGAACGCCTAATAACGAAGTGGTTAAAGGGTAGGTAACTTGTTCTTGAATGTCTTTAGGGGATCGTCCCATCCATTCTGTGGCAACAATCTGCTGATTCTCACCAATGTCAGGAATGGCATCTACGGGAACTGGATCGCTTGGCAAAAGATTTTGATGCCAAGTAAATGGGGCTGTAATTAGTCCCCATACAATAACGATAATTAGGATCATGATCGTAATTAATCGATTATGTAGAAAATACTTAATGATTTTATTAAGCATATGGATGTTTTTAAAGTGTTAATGATACGCGATAAGAAACACCGACGGCGTCGCATATAGTCCCAATAAAGGAGGCGATCACTACCGTCTATCCTATTAAAGGTAAGGAAAAAATAAATACAACGGATTGATTTCAATACAGTTGTATGGCTTTATTCCTTTTAAGGATAGCCGGCTGTGTTTCTAAATAAAGGGTAATGGGCGAAGTAAGTCTCGAAAGGTCATAAGAAAGACACAAGAGGAAAAGACTTACAAGGCAAACGCGATCATATGCGATAAATACAAATGTAGGAAAGCCGGTCTATGGCATCGAATTTGAAACCATCAACGGCAATAGGGGTAGGGTAGGCGGTAAATGATACTGATTTTAAATCGGTCAGGTAGTTGGAATTAAACCACTTTGCCTGTATAGCCGCTTTTTTTCCTTTAGCTTCAGGGGCTGCTTCTGTTTGCTCTACTTGTAGATCTATGTGAACCGTATTGATACGGGCCATTGGAGAACAGCACAACATGTCAGCCATACTCTGATGACTACTTTCGGCATCAGTGGCACAACACGGTAGAGTGTCTTCCTCCATCTCCATACAACTCGACATAACCATCTCGTTACAGTTCCAACTGATGATTGGATTAGCTGTAACAAGTACGGATAACGACAGTACAAGTATGGATAAATATTTTTTCATGATCTATTATTGTAGGTAACAGTTTTGCACCTGAGAGACAAAGATATAAAAAAAAATTAACGGTCAACCGTTTGTAGTTAACCGTTTAATCATTTAACCAACGTTATATCGGATCACGGCGTTATTTCTAGAGGATCTCGCACTATTAAAAAACTGAGATAAGGTATAAGGTGTGCGCTTTTTTTCACAAGTTTTCGCAATTTCTTCCATTGAGTTTGGAGAGAAAAGGAGCAATTCCAATGATTTTAAGAAGCGCTCTTTCTTTTGGTAATCCAGTAAGGTATCGCCAAAAAAGTAAATGAAATTTTCTTCAAAATCTTCAGGAGATAACTGTTGTTGTTGTAAAAGAGAAAGTAGTTTTATATCATGGGCTGTTTCAGATTCTAGTAGCGTGTTATAAATGCAAAGGTGTTTGTTTTTATCTTTGAGGTAATAATTAAAATCGAGCAGAAGATCTTCGAGTTGAGTGTCTATTTTTAGATAAAAGAGATTCACTGTATACTCTCTGTTTTCCGAAATGTGTATGGTTCCTACTAAGGCACACATTTGTTTGCTTCGGTCTAAACAATTGAACGAAATACTGCTGTAGCTATTGGCGGGTTGGTTGCTGAATTTTTCCTTTATTTCTTGCTGAACAGCGCAGCGTATTTTCCTTTGTTTGTCCAATTTTATTTTCGAAAAATCAATTTCTCGTATTAATTCTTGACTTTCATTTAAGGTAAGAGAAAAAGGAGTGCTATAGGTAATTTTATCTTCGCTTTTTTGAAGTTGTGCATAGTTGATATGCAGTAGTGCTTCAAATAAAGTCGATGTCATTGCTTTAAAATTATTATAGTGATAATGTTGAAAAGCAAGGGAGTTCAAGTTGCCATAAGGAGTAATCTTAACAAAATGCCGTACAAAGTGGGTTAGTTTACTTTGTACTTCTTCAAATAATTCGAGTTTCATAAGGTTTGCTAGTGTTGTTGAGTTGTTGGAGAATTACATCAATAATATTAATGCAATTCCAATGCTAGTTTAGTTAGAATTTAGCAAGAATCCAAATCTAATAGTGTTAATATGTTGGTTTATAGGTGTTAAAATTATGGTATTACTTATGCGTTTTATCTTTATATTAGAGAAAAGTTGTTTTTGTTTAGCGTTTAAAATTGGATATTACTTTATAATTTAAAGAATTATTAAATTAAATTTTTTTTTGCATTTGTTTGTAAAAATGTGAAAAACTTAATTTTTGCTTAATATAGGTAACAAAAATAGAGATTAAGTTAGGTGATTTTTTTTGAACTTGCTCAGTCAATGCGATTTGAACTCTTTTATTTCTTGGTTTAATAGGGCTATTTCTCCTTCTAGAGAGAAAATACTCGTACAAAAGCAAACAAATCGAAGGCTTATTTTTCGATTTGTTGTGCTATTAAATACAAATAGGCATTGGGTAAATGATGGGACATGATGTTGTCAGATTGATTGAATTGATTTTGATAGGTTGGATCTTGTAATCCATCGAGCACAATAGGGGTTCCACATCTGCTGTAGTTGCTTTCCTGTCGGTACTGTGGCTCTTGTAATTCAGGAAGTGATTTTTGAATTTCCTTAAATAAAAATGGGCCTAGTAGTTTTGCATAGCGCCTTACACTTTTCTTGGTCGGTGTACTCACGCGATTGTATATACCACGGGCAAACCAGCGTTTGGGCCAGCTAATTTTTTTCATGCTTTTGTCGATGTTTTCTCTGCTAAACGGGCTAATGGGGTTAAAATCTTGCAGGCGTTGGGTTGTTGGAGGAACTTCGGGCACCCAATCTTGGGTGTTGATAAGCGAATAGCTCCATTGATGCATGGTTTTTTCATATTGATAGGCAAAATATGCATTCCCTGGCTTTGGCGCAGCAAGCGTATACGTTTTGAACTGGATGTCTCGTGGCAGGGTGTTTTCCTTTTGCCATTGTTTGAGTTGGGCCGTTATTAAATAAGCTATTACTCCCCCTTGACTATGACCTGAAATGATAATTTCCTTTGTGTTGGCGCGATATAAACTGTCTATTTTGGGTTTTATGTCTTGCAATAAGTAAAGAGAAGCAATTGTCCATCCTGCGTGAACACTAGCTTTGTCGTCTTCCGAAAAGCGATAGTTGACCAAGTGTTCGGGTGTCAATGCAATTGTTCCTTGAGCGGGCAGCATGGCAGCGTAGTAATTAGCGAGCCAACTTATTCCTTTATTGACCGAACCGCGAATAACTACCTCTGCCACTTTCGTTTCTTCTTGGTAATAAAGCCCCCATTTATTGGTTAAGCCCATTTCTGGCGATCGATAAATATTCTTATACTGCGTCAGCAAGTGGAGGGAATCACTTGCATATGGTTTGTGAATGTCTTCTGCTAAATACAAGCTGTTTTTGATTTCTCGTAAATCCGCTACTGGTTGAAGATGCTGTGCTAAGGAAACACAACCTATAAAGAGCAGACAAATACACGCGAATTTTTTCATAACTTTATTCTGAATTTGAAATAATTATCCCATAAAAATAAGAGATTGACGCGAAGAAAAACGTTTTTTGTAGATTTGTTTTTTTTATTTGATAAAAGAATCTTAGCTTTAATGATAGAAAGAGAATCTTTTCGTCATAAAAAGACGGGGAATGCTAAAAATGTCTTAATAAAGGATTCTGCTTGTAAATTAAACGATACATTTGAAAAAAGGAAAAAGGCAATTTTATGAAAAAAATGATGTTATTATGTGCTGTGGTTTTGGGGAGTTTATTTACAGTAAGCTGTGAAGGACCACGTGGACCACAAGGGCCTCAAGGACCAAATGGAGGCTATGAACCAGCTAACGTATTTGAGTATCACTTGAGCTTCAATCAAAATCTAAATGCAAATATCGCAGGACAAACGGTAAAACATCCTACCAAAGTCTATTTTGGAGACGCACTTATGGTTTTTGTATTTGAAGGAATAGATAAGAAGAATAATAGTCCTATATGGTCACCCTTGCCAATTCGCTATTTTGTAGAGGATACAGCAACAAATAAAGATGAGGAGTTAGAGTACATCTACCGATACGGCTTGGATGACTTTACTATCGAAGCTCGTGCAACTGCGCCTCTAGGTTTGTTTAATGGAACTCCAGGGAAAGATGATGATCCAGGATTTGTAACGGATATGATTTTTAGAGTCGTGTATATTGCCGGGAAAGATCCAGTGCAAAAGAGCGCTAGTGTGAAACAAGGTGCAAATACGAATCCAATAGAAAAACCAATGAGCTACGAAGAAGTGCTTATAAAGTATGACTTAACGAAGTCTCCAGTAAAGAAAATGTACTAAAAATAAATAAAAGATAAAGCGATAGTGAATTTCACTATCGCTTTTTTTTATGGTGATATATAATGGAGATGGAATTCTGAAACGAAGGATTAGTACATCACACACCAAAACAAATCTAAATTAGGTGACTTAGGTGTGGGAAAAACGGTGGGTAGTAAAAAAAAATAAGTAGAAATAAAAAAAAATGAGCAAAAAACTAGGGGGTGTGTGTTGGTTTTTTGTGTTTTTTATTATTTTTGCATAGTCAAAACAGGGGGTGTCCCTTAAAAAAGTGTAATTATGTCAACATTTCGTTTTCGAGCAATTGAAAAAGCAGCCTCAAGGAGCGCTGTGAAGGTAGAAGAACTGGGTAGAAAATCATTAATATTTGGAGATCATGTCTTTAATGACAAGTCGATGCGCCAATTTTTGACTCCTGAGGCTTATCAGGCGGTTAAAAATGCGCAATTGGGCATTAAGATTGATCGTCGCTTAGCTGATTACATCGCATTGGGGATGAAAGAGTGGGCGCTTTCAAAAGGAGTAACTCATTATACACACTGGTTTCAGCCTTTAACGGGAACAACGGCAGAAAAACACGATGCGTTTTTTGAGACACAATTTGACGGTGATCCAGTAGAGCAATTTAATGGAGGTCAATTGGTACAACAAGAACCGGATGCATCGAGTTTTCCGAATGGAGGCATCCGAAATACATTTGAAGCGAGAGGCTATACGGCTTGGGATCCTACATCTCCAGCGTTCATCTTTGGTTCTACGTTGTGTATCCCAACGGTATTTATTTCTTATACAGGGGAAGCGTTAGATAATAAAACACCGCTTTTAAAAGCGATCAACGCTATTGACGATGCTGCAACAGAAGTAGCGCGTTATTTTGATAAAAACGTAAAAAAAGTAACCCCAACATTGGGTTGGGAGCAAGAATATTTCTTAGTCGATGCGGCTTTAGCTGCTTCGCGTCCTGATATCTTAACTACTGGGCGCACTTTATTAGGGCATACGGCTGCGAAAGGACAACAGTTAGATGATCACTATTTTGGCTCTATTCCTACGCGCGTATTGAACTATATGCACGATCTAGAAAATCACTGTATTTTATTGGGAATTCCTGTAAAAACAAGACATAACGAAGTAGCGCCTAACCAGTTTGAACTAGCGCCTATTTTCGAAGAAATCAATTTAGCTGTAGATCACAACTCCTTATTGATGGATGTAATGAAAAAAGTAGCGGAAAAACACCATTTCAAAGTGTTGTTTCACGAAAAGCCATTTAAAGGAGTGAACGGATCAGGAAAACACAACAACTGGTCTTTAGCTACTGATACCGGGGTGAACCTATTAAGCCCTAGTAAAACACCAAAGAGCAATTTACAGTTTTTAACCTTCTTTATCAATACAATTAAAGCAGTAAACGACAACGAAGAGCTTTTGCGCTCTGCGATTGCCTCTGCGAGTAACGATCACCGTTTAGGAGCTAACGAAGCGCCTCCAGCTATTATGTCCGTGTTTATCGGACAGCAACTGACCAAAGTGTTAGAGGAGTTGAAAGAAGTAACGGACGGTAAATTATCCCCTGAAGAAAAGACCGACTTGAAGTTGAATGTTGTAGGGAAAATTCCAGACGTATTGTTGGATAATACCGATCGTAACCGTACATCGCCTTTTGCTTTCACAGGAAATAAATGGGAATTTAGAGCAGTTGGATCAACGGCAAACTGTGCGGGTCCGATGACTGTTTTAAATACAATTGTAGCGAAACAACTCAAAGAGTTTAAAATAGCAGTGGATGGATTGGTTGAGCAAGGGGGATTGAAAAAAGACGAAGCTATTTTCAATGTATTGCGCGAATACATCAAAGAAAGTGAACGCATTTTATTTGAAGGTGATGGCTATAGCAAAGAATGGGAAGAGGAAGCAGCAAAACGCGGCTTGAGTAACCATAAAACAACGCCAGAAGCGTTAAAAGCAAAAGTATATCCAGCGTCAATTGCTGTGTTTGAAGAAATGCAAGTAATGTCAAAAGTTGAGGTTGAAGCACGTTATGAAATTGAACTAGAAGAATACGTAAAGCGCATTCAAATCGAAGGACGCGTTTTGGGAGATATCGCTAAGAATCACGTAATTCCTACTGCAATTAAGTACCAAAATTCAGTGATTGAGAACGTAAAAGGATTAAAAGAAATTTTTGGAGACGAAGCATACAAAGAATACGCGGCTGAACAATTGCACATCTTGAAAAAAATATCCTACCACATCGCACAAATAAACTTAAAAGTTGCGGAAATGGTAGATCAACGCAAATTGGCGAATGCCGTTGAAGATGTAGAAGAACAGGCTAAAATGTACTGTCACGTGGTAAAACCTTATTTCGATATTATCCGTTACCACAGTGATAAATTAGAAATGATGGTCGACAACGAATTGTGGACTTTGACGAAATACCGCGAATTGTTGTTCACAAATTAATAAATTGGAGCCCCAAATGGTGGTTCATCAATCAAATAAATAAAAAAAGCTTGAGTTTAAACTCAAGCTTTTTTTTATAGTGCTAATTCTTATTATTTTCCTTCCTCTTTGTTTTTATACGCCCAGTAAAACACCTGAGGTAAAATTGTAAAGGCTAAGATCATTCCGATGATGAGTCCCCCTACAATCATAATGGCTAAGGGTTTCTGTATTTCGGAGCCCATTCCGTTCGACAAGGCGGCTGGAAGTAAGCCCATAGACCCCATCAAGGCAATCATAATAACGGGTCTGATACGACTTTTTACGCCATCTCGAATAGCTTCTTCTAATGACATTCGCTTCTTGAGGTTTTCTTTCATCACACCAATGAGGACGATTCCGTCTATGGTGGATACCCCAAATAAGATAATGAATCCAATTCCGGCAGAGATTCCGAATGTTGTACCTGTAACCCAAAGGGAGATAAATCCACCAATAAAGGCAAAGGGCAAGGTCAACGAAGCAATTGCGGTATCTTTAACATTGCCAAAGTTGAAGTAAAGTAAAATTAGAATTAAGACTAAGGATACAGGAACCACTAGGATTAACTGTTTAGCGGCTCTTTCCTTGCTTTCAAATTCTCCTGCCCATTCCATTTTATTGATGGAAGGTAGGTGTACTTCTTTTTCTACTTTTGCTCTAGCTTCTGCAATGGTACTGCCCAAATCGCGTCCTTCAATACTGAATCCAATGCCGATATAACGGCTATTGCCCTCGCGATAGATGAATGCAGGCCCGGTGTGGTAATCAATGGTTGCAATCTCCTTTAAAGGCACTTGCTTGCCGTCTAAACTCGGAATTAGAATATCGCCAATTTTTTCTGCCGAATCTCTGTACTCTTTTTCGAAACGCAACACCACGTCAAACATGCGCTCGTTTTCGTAAAAGGTTGTTGCTGCTTGTCCGCCTATGGTCATTGCAATTACTGCTTGTGCATCTGCTGTGGTAACGGCGTATTTGGCCATTTTCGAATCACTCAAGGAAATGCGCAATTCGGGTAGACCGATATTTTTGAATATGTTTAAGTCTGTAATTCCAGGGACATCCTTGATGCTTTGAGCAACTTCTGTTGCGTATTTTTCTAGGTCGAAGAGATTGTCTCCAAAGATTTTAATTACCAACGAACTCTTAACTCCTGCAACGTATTCTTCGACGTTGTCTTGAATAGGTTGGCTAAACCCGAAATTGATTCCAGGGTATTTTTCTAGGGAAACGCGCATTTCCTCTAGTAATTCATCCTTGGAAATATGGCGTTTCCAGTCGTTTTCAGGTTTGAGCTGTGTATGAAATTCAATGTTGAAGAATCCCGTGGGATCCGTTCCATCATTTGGTCGTCCTGTTTGAGTTAACACGAATTCTACCTCGTCAAAATCACGCAATAACCCTTTCATTTCTTTAGCTAATCGCACGGATTCATCTAGGTTGATGCTGCTAGGTAAGGTGGCGCGAATATAGATGGCACCTTCGTTTAGCTTTGGTAAAAACTCGGATCCATAGTAATGGAATCGCACACCACAAACAACGAGGATTAAGCCAAATAAGGCGAATGTAAGCTTTTTGTGGTAGAAGCTCCAATTGAACATTTTGTAAATCGAGGTTTTAAAGAATCTCGAGATGAAGTTTTCTCTTTCCTCAATGTTTTTAGTCAACAAGAGTTTACACATGGCTGGTACATAGGTCAAACTCAAGATTAGAGAACCTAACAAGGCATAACCCAAAGTAAACGCTAGAGGGGAGAACATTTTTCCTTCTACTTTTTCAAAGGAGAAGATGGGCATTAGAGCAACAATTAAAATGAGGAGGGCAAAGAAAATATAGCCAGCAACTCCACTAGCACTTTTTCGAATGGTTCCTAATTTGGACATTTTATTAAAGCGCTTCATGCCGACGATTTGTGCTTTTTTCTCCAGTCCCACAAAGACGTGTTCAACAATAACGAGGGTACCTTCGAGCAGTAACCCAAAATCTAAGGCTCCCATAGAGATCAGATTGGCAGGGAGTCCCTGTATCTTCAACATAATGATTGCGAATAAGAAGGAAAGAGGGATTACCGTGGCTACGATAAAGGTAGTACGCCAGTTATACAAGAAAATAAAGACGATTACCGATACAAGTAAAACCCCTTCAATAAGGTTTTTAGTTACGGTATGTACCGTTGTATTGACTAAATCCGTTCGATCAATAATCGGAACTATTTTTACATTTTTCGGTAAAATACGGTCGTTAAGGTCGTCTATTTTTGTGCGTAATTTGCTGATGACCTCGCTTGGATTTTCTCCTCTCAGCATAACGACAATGCCTTGTACGACATCGTCCTCGTCTTGAAAGCTCACTTGGCCCAATCGCGGTTTGGCATTTACTTCTACTTTGGCTACGTGTTTCACCAAAATAGGGGTATTGCCTTTTACCTCAATGAGGATATTCTCGATGTCTTCGATATTGTCTAATAGACCTACACCGCGCACAACATAGGCTTGGTCTCCACGTTGAATTACGTCACCACCTACGTTGATGTTGCTCTTTTCTACGGCTTCATAAACATCCAAAGGCGATAAACCGTAGTTCACCAGCTCCGTTGGGTTAATTTGAATTTCAAATATTTTTTCTTCACCACCAAAACTAACCACATCGGCTACTCCAGGTACCGCTAATAATTCTCTTTCAATTACCCAGTCTTGGATTGATGTAACTTCCTTGATGGGTAAATCACTTTGAATGATATAGCGGAAAATCTCTCCTGTTGCTCCAGAAGGTGGTTCAATTTCAAAATCAGCTCCATCGGGTAGGTTGACGTTTCCCATGCGGTTTGACGCGTATTGTTGGGCGTAAAAATCGTCAATCTCATCGTTAAAGATTACCGTTACAACGGATAATCCAAAGAGGGAGATAGAGCGAACTTCCGCTTTATTGGGAATCGTATTCATCTCCTTTGAAATAGGGAGGGTGATAAATTTTTCAATTTCCTCTGCACTTCGTCCTGGCCATTGCGTAATGATGCGGGCACGGGTATTGGTTACATCGGGAAAAGCCTCAATAGGCGTATGAATATAGCTGTAGATTCCACCAAATACCAATAACAACACGCCAAAAAGAACGATGAAGGTGTTTTTTAGGGAAAAAGCTACAATATTTTTGACAAATTTTTGCATTTTTTACGCTGTTTATGGATTAAAGGTGATTGTTTAACTGGTTGTAAATCAATAGCTCATTCGTTGTAATTACAGTTTCACCTTCTTGTACGCCTGCACTGATGTAGGTGTATTCTTGGTTTTTGGTTAAAGGTGTAATTTGGCGAATTTCTTGATGACAAGCATCGGTATAGGTTACCACATAGTTTTGATTGTTGTCAAAAATAATGGCGTTGTTTGGTACGGCTAGTGCTTCGCCTTGGTTGTCGTCAAGGAGTAAGTGAATCTCAGCAGACATGCCGGGACGCAGTTTCATTTCGTGATTGTTCATCACAATACGCGCTTTCAACACGCGTTCTTCCGCGTCAAACACTTGTGAAATAGTCGAAATTTGTCCTTTAAACTTTTCATCGGGATAGGCGAGTGTACTCACTTGTACTTCTGCCTGTGGTTTTACATAGCGCATGGAAGTAGCGTATACATTAGCCATAATCCAAACGTCATTTAGATTGGCGATGGTAAACAACGGTTCGTCCGTATCGGTTAGCGTCATACCTGTGACCACATTTTTTGTTACGATATACCCATCCTGTGGGGCGATAATTTGATAAATACCTTCTTTGTTTTGCCCGTTAAATAGCGCTAGGTTGCTCTTTGCACTGCCCAGCTTACTCTCGAGTACTTGAACATCTTCTTCGGCCTCCATCAACTCCTTCTGAGAAGAGAGTCCGTCTTGATACATAGATGAAACAGACTCTAGTTCTCGTTTAGCTACTTTTAATTCCGCTTCAGTTGCGCGTAGTTCTGTTTTAAATTCGTTGATGTCAGTGCTTCTTATTTCGACCAACAGCTGTCCTTTTTTGACATAATCCCCTAAGGAGAATTTGGCATTTAATACGACTCCTTCAACTAAACTGTAGAAGGGGATTGTTTTATCTTGGTTGTATTCCACGGTACCGTTTAAACTCAAGGTGCGTTGAATTGGACGTTGGGTTACTTTGGCAAAATTTAATCCTTTGCCAATTTCTTCAGGAATGCAGTAGTTTTCGGTTTGTTGTGCCGCGTTTTCTTGTTGTTTACATGAGGCTAGTGTTACTAAGGCTAACACAGCGCAGCTAAGAGTATATTTTGAAGTCATTTGTATACGTTTCATGGTTATAAATCTTTTCCAACAGCAAATTGTAAGTTCTCTAGTTGTTCGTGTAATTCTTTTTTGGTTTCCAATAAGATGTTTTTATTGTCGAGATAGGCTTCTACAAAATCCAAGTATTCGATCAGGCTAACATTTTTCTTTTGGAAGTTTTTTACATAAGCATCGAGCAGCTTGTCGAGTTGTTCTTCGTAGTCGACGTCGATTTGATCGTATAAGTCTTTGGCTTGCACGTAGTTTCTCAGCGCTTCAATAATGTCGTTTGCAATTTCATTTTTCTTGCTTTTAGCTTCTATTTCCGCTAGTTGAACACCTATTTTAGCTTCTTTTATACCGCCTTTGTTACGATCAAAAATCGGAAGGTCAAAAGCAAGTCCAAAACCGACAAAATCACGCATTATATTTCCACCGCGATCGTAATCTACCCCTAAGGTAAGGTTGGGAATGCGTTCCGCTTTTTCGATGTCTACCTGTTTTTTTGCCTGTAGAATTAAGTTGTCTTGTAGTAAAACATCGGGACGATTTTCTTGGGCATGGAGAATCCAATCTTCGACTTGCAATTCACTTACCGTTGTTGTTGGAACATCAAGTGCATCGGTAATTACGATTGTGGATGTAGTGCCTATATTGATGAAGTTCTTTAAATCTTTACGCGCTTCTTCTAAGTCTTTGGATGCATCGGCGAGTTCTTTCTTAAACTGCAGCTGTGCGGCTTTTAATCGAATGTATTCACTGTGACTTATGTTTCCTTGGGTTAGCTGATTTTTATAACCAGATATAAGCAAGGAAGTATTGTCGATTTGTTTTTGATATACCGATTGTTGTTGTTGCAACATTTGGATGTTGGTAAGCGTTAGGCGCAAGGCGAGTTTTGTTTCGCGTAAAATAACTTCAAAATCTGTTTTTCGTTCTTCGACGGTTAGTTTTTGTAGGTCAATGCGCTTGCGTCTTTTTCCTGCAGTTTCTATTTCTTGTTCTAAACGCAGTGAGATTTGTTGAGAAGATCCCCAGTTTCCAACTATGTTTGGTTGCTCTTCGATGTCTGTAGTACGCCAGGCGTTTACCTCTGAAATTTCAAAGGTAGGATTTGGCCACAATCGCGCTTGAATCAGTTGGGCTTCTGCTTGGGATATTTCCAATCGCTTTGCTAGTAAATCGAAATTTTGTTCGAGAAACAAGGTCTCTATCTCTTGTTTGCTCAATTTTTGCTCTTGTTGTTGCTTTTGAGCTACGGCGATATACGTAGAAAAAACAAAAACTGAGGCGGTTAGTATACGTCTAAACATTTTGCTCATAATTTATAGTTCAAAATTACTACCCCCATATTACAAGGGCTTTGGAGTCGCATTAATAAGAAATTAAAAGTAGATTAGAATTCGATTAGAATTACCAATCTAAGGGCTTGTGATTCCTAGTGTTTTGCATTTTTGTATTCCAAAATTGGGTTGTTTTTTTTAAGTAGATTAAAATAGTGTATATTTTTGAAATATATGTTTAATATTTAATCTTATTAACTATAAATATTTGAATACTATGTTTATTTAATATAAAGTATTGTTGTTAATGTATTTGTAGCGATATGGAGAAGCAAGCAGATAACAATACTGTTCTTTTTTTTTGATTAATCAAAAATATGCGCCTTCACCAAGAGTTGAATGAAGGAGATAGTAACGCACGTTTTTTAGTTGAGGGCAGAAAGATAGAGGATGTGTTTGGTAGGTAGAGGTAGACTTTTTAATCGGCTGAAGACTATTAAGGGAGTATTGGCAAAAGTGGATAAAGAAAACGCCAAAAAAAAAGCTACTCGAAGTCGAGTAGCTTTTTTTACATAGTATGAATTGTACTTATTTTTTTAAGTGTCTTCTGTACTGAATAAACGATAGAATACTCAGTAGGGTTACGAAGCCGATAGACCACCAAATAATGGCAGGAGTAATTACTTTATCCCCTGATGCATACGAGTGTAGTCCGCTTAAATAGAAGTTTACACCGAAATAGGTCATCATGATAGAGTAGAAGGCTAGGATGCTAAACAAGTTGTATAACCAAGTACCGCGCATGGCTGGAACAAGGCGCGCATGGATAACAAAAGCGTATACCATGATACTGATTAGTGCCCAAGTTTCCTTAGGGTCCCATCCCCAGTAGCGTCCCCAACTTTCGTTTGCCCATTGACCTCCCAAGAAGTTTCCAATAGTCAATAGTACTAAACCAACGGTAAGTGCCATTTCATTGATATAGGTTAATTCCTTGATATTGAGGTCCATTTTCTTTTTGTTCTTGCTATTAGTTAAGATCATTAAGATTAATGCGACAATTCCCAATATCATACCCAATGTAAACGGACCATAACTAGCTACAATAATAGCCACGTGGATAATTAACCAATACGAGTCTAATACAGGTTGTAAGTTAGAAATAGCTGGGTCCATGTAGTTTAGATGGGCAGCCCATAAGATCATTCCTGTAACGAAGGCGGTAGAAGCAATAGTCAATTCGGATTTTTTACCGAAATACAAACCAAATAGGGTAGTAGCCCATGCTACATAAATTACTGATTCATAGGCATCACTCCAAGGTGCGTGACCAGATACATACCAACGTACGGCTAAACCTAAAGTGTGGATAATGAATAAGGTAAGTGTTAACCAACCCCCTATTTTAATTGCTTTTGCTGCAAATCGATTTGGTTTTAAGATCGCCCAAATAATAAAGATAAACGAGAATACAGCTACCGCCATATAATATTTATACAACGTTTTGAAAATATCGTATTGGTTGTATAAAATTTCAAATTTAATCTTGTTGTCTGAAGGCATAATGTTTTTACCATACGAATGCTGGAACGTATTGATGTGTTCTAGGTATTCGTCTGCTTTGGTATAATCATTTGAGCGTTTTGCGTCAAACAAAGCTGGCACATACATGCGAGATAAGATATTCTTAGTAAAAGTAGAATCCATTCCTGTCATCCCTGATTCGTTTAACTCTAGTGGAGAGATCCACTTGTTGTTATCGTGATTAGGAATAGGGAAGATTGCTAACATTCTTCCAGTAAAAGCAGCGTTTAACAAGGCTACTTTACCGTCTAAATCCAAGAAATCTGTTTGGAATTTATTCTTCACACTTGCGTGGTTTGCCTCGTCTACGTATTTTACTAATTTATAGTTTCCTTTTTCATCAAAAAAGTCAACGAAAGAAGCATGTCTAGTTCCTTTTGGCAAACCTAAAACTTCGGTAATTTTATCATTCCCTCTTTGTAGCTCAATGATAGGTGCAAAATACCAGAAGTTTGGTGCACCTTCCATTTGTTGTGCAATTGTATATTGGGTGATGGATAAGAAAACTTGATCCGGTGTTAATCCTTGGTAATTTTCTTTTTTGTATACTTTTCTCAATAATTCAGAAGAGAACGTATTAATCGGTTTCATACGTCCACCGTAATCCTGAATAACTAGAGAACCGAATTTAGCAGCGTGTTCTTTGCTTACGGTATTGGCGTGAATAATAGAGTCAATTACAGCAGCACTTGGTTTTTGAGGTGCGTGCATGTGTTGAGCAGAAGCTCCTACTGAGAACAACAGCAACAGCAGTGTTAGCATGGATGCTTTTTTCTCTCTTACTTTGTTC
This sequence comes from Myroides sp. DF42-4-2, assembly GCF_030326445.1. NCBI lineage: Bacteria > Pseudomonadati > Bacteroidota > Flavobacteriia > Flavobacteriales > Flavobacteriaceae > Myroides > Myroides sp. DF42-4-2. Next base: position 10,030 of record NZ_JACAKI010000023.1, on the reverse strand, counting down.
AATTTGCGTTTTAAATCAGCAAAACGCGAATTTTTGTCAAATAAGATCCATATTAAACCTACGTAAAGGAAGAAGTAGCCGATATAAGTAATCCAAGTTCCCCAGAAATCGTGATTAACAGATAAGATGGTTCCTTTTTCATCCGGGTCAAATTGCGCTTGGAAGAAGCGGTATCCTTGATAATCTAAAATATTGTTCATATAAATACGCGCGTCAAAAGAGTTATCTCCGTCTAGTACTGTTACTTGGCTTTCAAAAGCAGAGTAGCTTTTTTCCGTTCCAGGGTATTTATCAGCGATAAATTTGTTTAGGCGCACTTGGAAAGGCGTCGTATATACCTTACTACCATAGAGTAACGTAAATTCAAGATCGCCAAGTTGAATAGCCTGAGGTTCACCCATTCTACCTGCTTTCCCTTTTAAGACTACGTCTTTTTCAAGTCCTTGAGAGCGCACAGTTACCACTAATGCATCAGCAGTCATTTGATCCTTGAAATCTCCGTTGGAAACCACCGTTGTTTTTCCTTTCATTGGCAATTCAGGTAGTACAAATTGCGTACCTGCCATGGTATAAAGAGAGCGGAAGTTTAAAGGTGCTTTTTCATTGGCAGTTACTTGTCCAGTAGACTGATCTGCCATGACCATATAATTTCCTTCAAAGGGAGAGTCGATAAAGAATTCTCCATTTTCTGAAGTAATATTGATTGCCCCTTCTGTAGGTGCATTATAGCCGAATAGGATGCCGTGAATACTCGCCGCTTTTCCTTCTTCAAGGTAGTGTTCATGACGCTCACCGTCACCAGATTCAACTAATTTTAAGTAGTTTATTCCATTCGGGTCTGCTTCAATTACGTCTTCAGCAGCCATGATAAAGTCTTTGTATTCCACTTCAAAAGGAATGCCATTGAAGTCTTTTTTCATTTTGAAATGGTTGTTGGTCACTTGAGAGAAGTACTGATCCATTTCGAAAGTACGTCTTCTAGTTTCTCCTTCGTATTCCCCATCAGCCATTACCGTTAAGAAGGTTTTGTCTGAAAAAATACTGTCCGCTGTTTCACCTTCTCGAATAGGCATCATCCCTTCAAAACTGATGTATCGCGTAATGAAAGCCCCAATCATAATTAAGATAAAGGCAGCGTGCAACATAAAGGTGGACCATTTTTCTTTGGTTAGTAAACGGTAACGTTTAATATTTCCGATAAAGTTAATCAAGAAAATAAGCATGATAACTTCAAACCATTTGGTATTATAAATAAGAATCCGAGCGGTTGTGGTGTTGTAGCGATCCTCAATAAAAGTTCCCAGGGCAAGGGCTACTGCAAATACAATGAAAAGAACAGCCATTAGTCGGGTTGAGGAAAAAAAAGATATGATTTTTTTATCCATGAGTTGTTGATACGTTGTTTTTATAATGGAACAAAAATAACCAAAATGCCCAGTAAACCCGTATATTTAACTTATTATTTAGGAATGAAATTTACTTTTTTTATGCGTAAAAAAAACTAAATTTGCAAAGATCTTTACCTCATTTGATCGATGATTATTAAATCAACAAGGATTGGTCGCTATTTAGTGAATTAATAAAAAATTAACCATGCCAAAAATCTCTCAAAAAGGTATTCAAATGCCTGAGTCTCCGATTAGAAAATTGGTTCCTTTTGCTGAAAAAGCGAAACAAAAAGGACATCATGTTTATCATTTAAACATTGGTCAACCTGACATTAAAACTCCAGTAGACGCTTTGCAAGCGGTAAAAGATGCAGATATTAAAGTTTTAGAATACAGCCACTCTGCTGGTTTTGAAAGCTATAGAGTGAAATTAGCCAAGTATTACCAAGCCCATCAAATTGATGTAAACGCACAAGAAATCATCATTACAACTGGTGGATCAGAGGCGTTGATGTTTGCGTTGGGCAGTACGATGGATCCAGGTGATGAGATTATCATTCCAGAACCGTTCTATGCGAATTACAATGGGTTTTCCACTTCAAATGGTGTAACTATTGTTCCAGTCATGTCAACGATTGACACGGGATTTGCTTTACCTGCTATTTCAGAGTTTGAAAAGTTAATTACCCCTAAAACAAAGGCCATCTTAATTTGTAATCCAGGAAACCCAACAGGCTATTTATATTCTCAAGAAGAAATGGAGCAATTAGCTGCTTTGGTGATCAAGCACGATTTGTTCTTAATTGCCGATGAGGTTTACCGCGAATTTGCCTATGACGGATTTAAACATATCTCTGTGATGACTTTTCCTGAATTGGCGAATCACGCTATTATGATTGACTCGGTGTCTAAGCGTTACAGCATGTGTGGTGCGCGTATTGGATGTATTGTGTCAAAAAACAAAGAAGTAATGGATGCTGCTATGAAATTTGCACAAGCGAGACTTTCTCCGCCTACTTTTGAGCAAATTGCAGCAGAGGCAGCTTTAGATACGCCACAATCGTATTTTGACGAAGTAATCACCGAATACAAAGAGCGTCGTGATATATTTATTAAAGCTTTACAAGAAATTGACGGAGTAGAAGTAACCGTGCCAAATGGTTCTTTTTATTGTGTCGCTAAATTTCCTGTGGAAGATGCAGATCACTTCGCTAAATGGTTGTTAGAAGAATACAACTTAGATGGTGCTACGGTAATGATTGCTCCTGCAGCAGGATTCTATTCCACGCCTGGTGTTGGATTAAATGAAGCACGTATGGCCTATGTGTTGAAAAAAGAAGATTTGATTCGCTCAGCAGCGATTTTAAAAGAAGCATTGAACGTGTATCATACGATTGCAAAGTAAACGAATACACCTAACATACAATACGAACCACGCCCTCGGGCGTGGTTTTTTTATTTCTAGCATTTGGTAAAAATGTAGCTGCTTTTTGTTTGTGCTTTATTCTCTTGGTAAAGAAAAGTATACTGGCTTTGTTCCGCTACTCCACTTGTTGTGTTGTCTTTATGGCTAGTTAGGATGATAAAAAGGATCACAAAAAAGTCCGAAAAGCCAAAAATATTTTCCCAAACATCCATACAAGCGTTCTGTTGCGTTATTTTAACGCGAAATGTATATAGTATCGAAAAAAGAAAAATAATGCCTTAGCGGTAATTTATAAAGGTCGTTTTCTCTGTTTAGTTGTCGTTGGGCTGTAGGTGCTTCCAGTTGGGTAGAACGTTTTTTTTGAATTTTTAATCAGGAAATCAGATAGAAGAATAATGGCAAGGATGAAGCTTGGCATTATTCTCAAAAGAAGTGGTTTTTTTTTGATTTTTTTGTGATTCTGCTCCATGAAGTTGGTGTGAAATTAGTTTTTTGTCAGCTGATTGGAGCAGAGGAGTTTTGTTTCTATGATTTTTATCAGGTTTTTATTGTTTTTTTCGTGCGTATAGAAATTGAAACATTGATTCTTTTTACCTCTTTATAAAATGTTGGTATTGAGTGATTTAGTATGGATTCAATTTGTTGGAAAGTAGTGCGTACTAATAATTTGAAACACAAAATGAGGATATAATCTTGAATTTTGGCAAAACTATTAGGGAGAACAATTTTGTGTACAATAAAGTTGTTTGTTCGAGAAAATTATGAAAAAAAGAAACATGAACAAAAAGGTACTACTACAAGTTTTGATGATCGGTTTACTGTTCTTAGGAATAGGGAGTAAGTCGTACGCGCAATTCTTGGTGAGTGAAAATTTCCGAAGCAAGGAGGTTGGAAATAATATTGTTTTAGGAACAGGTTATAATAATCATAAAGCCTATTTGACTGCTGCTACGAAGAAAAATGGCAATTTCATAGATAACGATAATGAAGGCTGGTTGCGTTTAACAGAAGCGGAAGGAGACCGAAGCGGTTATGCGTTTATTGATGAAGCTTTTCCTTCTGGACGTGGGGTGTTCATTGATTTTGAATACAAGACATGGGGAGGTAATAATGCAGATGGTATTAGTGTATTTCTTTTTGACGGAACAATTGATCGTACTACTTTTCGCGTAGGAGGATATGGTGGATCTTTAAGTTATGCTCCTCGTGATTTAGGAAATAATAGAGGTATCAAAGGTTTAAAAGGAGGGTACTTAGGATTAGGTATTGATGAGTATGGGAACTTTGCTACAACTTCAGAAGGAAAACAAGGAAATCAGAATCGCACACCGAATCAATTTACCTTGCGTGGTCATACTGTAGAAAACGCAACATCTGGTGCGAATACAAATAAAATGTTGAAAACGGTTTCATCAGGCACACGCATTGATTATGGAACATCGACGAGAACACGTCCGTCTGATAGTCAGTACTATAGACGAGTGCAGATTGAAATGAACAAAAATACAACGACAGGGAAATATGATGTTGCTGTGCGTTGGGCCACTACAGTTGGTGGACAATTTACAGATATATTTACCTATAGTTACGATCAAGTGCCACCGGCATTATTTAAACTGGGCTTTGGTGCTTCAACTGGTGGAAATACAAACTACCATGAGATCCGCAATTTATTTGCTACTACACCAGGTGGAGTAGTAGTGCAGAAAACTGTAGATAAAACCATGGCTAATGTTGGTGAGGATTTAACTTATACCATCGATATCAAAGGACAAAACGTAGAAACGTTGCGATTCAAATTGAATGATGACTTAGCTGCAATTAGCGAGTTTTTTGAAGTGACTTCTATCACAGCATCAAACAATGGTCATACAGGAACATCTATTAATATTCCTAGAAACAGTACTACATTGAACAATGTTGATGTAACCTTGAGTCGTTTAGCTACAGCTACCATTACGATTAAAGGAAAAGTGAAAAAAGCACAACAAAATGGTTTATTAGAAAATACTGCAACGATTGTAAAAAGTAGCTTACCTACTAAAATACAAGATCTTGTATCTGATGATCAGTTAACTTCAACTGTATCTTCTCAAGTTATTGATCCTAATTTTTGTGGTTGTCCTGAAGGAGCGATTGAGTTAGAAAATTCGAATACTTCACAAGTATTAACTAGAGGTAAAGTATACTGTGTTACAGGGGAAGTTTCTATTAATAATGACCTGAAAATAGAACAAGGAGCAACCTTGTACGTTCAGTCTAACGCAAAATTAAAGATAAACGGTACTTACACGCAAAGTGGCGGTGTTGTTAGTATTTGTCCGAGAGGAGGGATCGAATTGACAGGATCTGCTAAGTTAGGAGCAGGAGCAACTGGTGATGTTAAGATTATTATGAAAGAGAATAGTTATTTTACTATTACAGAGTCTTTGGAGCAGTTTGAGCCTACAAACGGAAAAGTTAATATCGAAATGTACGATTCTTCTGTTGTAGAAGTATGTAAAACGTACAAGCAGAATACAACAACTTACCCCGTAGTAACCTACGCAGGCAAAGGAGAAGCTAAGTCTTATTTTATTGTAAAAGCACAAGCAAGTGGCGGACAAGGTAGTAAATTGACAACTTCGGATCAAGTGAATGTGATTGCGATGAATTCGGTTACTACTTTACAAATGGGACCGAGTTATTGTGGACCTAATGCTAAGGCAAGTACATGTTCTTTTTGGCCAGCAGGATTAACTGATGCAGTGGCAGGAGTAAAATGTAAACAAGCTGAAGGATTAATTGACTTCACTAAACCTGTAGGTCCTGATTTTTGTGAGTATGATGGTGATAAGTTCATTTCTGGTTACCACTCCACTATTATTAAAACGGCAACTGGATTCCAAATTTTTGGAGAGCAAACAAAGCCTAGTGGAAAATCGTTTGAACACTTCTTAGTACCTACAGATATAAGCTTTGCTAATGGATTCCACTATAAAGGAAGTCCTTTAATGGCGACGATGAGCTCTCAGTACTATGCTAAAAATCAGTTCTTTCTTTTAACTACGGGCGGACTATATGGATGGGGTACTAAAATCACGGATTATAAGCTTAAAAATGCTGATTTACAAAATGATACGGATTATACTGCTTTTACAGAGTTAGAATTACCAGAAGGAGTTAGAACAGAGGATATTAAATATATGACTGCTTCTTATGGAGGGTTGGCCTTGTTACTTACTAATGGAAAAATAATGGTAACGGGTTCTAAGTCAGCTTTGTATGGTGATAATTATTGGAATGCCGATAAGAAATGGCATACAGTAAGTACAGCACAAAATACACCCTTATCTAATGTTGTAATGATGAAGTTACACAACAGTGGTGGTTTTGCTTATACGTCAACAGGTAAATACTACGCATGGGGTTCTAAAATATACAACGGAACTGCTGCAGTGACAAACAGTACACAAAGTTTGGCTGTGGAAGTACAAGCACCTTTTGCAGGTGAACCTAAAATGATTGGTATCACTGGAGTTGGGGAAGATAATAAAGTTAGTTATTTCGCGCTTTCCAATGATGGAAAAGTATATTCTATTGGAGACAACAGTCGTGGACAATTAGGTATAGGTGATACTACACCTGAGCAAGTAAACTGGCAAACAGTAAAAGGGACAGACGGTGCGGAATTATTAGATATTAAATATATAAGTGCACAAGATAATTCAACTTACGAAGCAGCAGCTGCAGCAATTAATAAATTTGGACGCGTTTATTTTTGGGGATCGAACGGCTATCAAATGCTAGGTCAACCTCAAGCAATAGGTTTTGTTCGTGCGGCGACTGAGCCACAAGGACTAGGTAATAACCGCGCTGTTTATGTTGAGGTTGGAGGACATACAGGAATGATTGTTAATGATGATGATCGCTACTGTTATGTAGGACATAAAGTCTACGGAAGTATGGGGGATGGAATTGCAGCTGAAGATATGATTCATACTTTCGATTGTGAGACAACAGGGAATGTTATTGACATGTGTGGTAAAATTGTCATCATTCCTGAACCAGGCTTAGCGTTAGAAAAAGTCGGTACTTATGTTGATAAAGATAATAATGGTCTTGTTAATGTTGGAGATGAGATACACTATACTTTTTCATTAAAAAATACAGGAAATATTTCCTTGACTAATGTTAAAGTAACAGATCCAAAAATTACGATCGTAGGAAACCCAATTGTTCTTGCAGAAAATGAAGTACGTACAGATGCATTTTCTGGAGTATATGTACTAACGCAAGAAGATATCGATAGAGGAGGGGTATTCAATTTAGCAAATGCAGATGGTAAGGATTCGAATAATGTACCTGTTCATACGGTTTCTATAGATCCAAATCCAATTGCACCTACAGATCCTGAGTATCCACTACCAGATCCTGAACATACAAATTGTTCAACTTGCACAGTGACTATATTACCTCAAAGTCCAAAAATTGTGTTGGTAAAAACAGGAATCTTCAATGATGAAGTAGATGGAGATCATGGCAATGGTGTAATTAACTACACTTTCGTAGTGAAGAATACTGGAAACGTAACGCTGAAAGAAGTTGAATTAACCGATGTTTTATTTGGTGCTAACTACAAGGTGAACTATACAGACACCAATGGAGCACTAGCCATTGGAGAATCTTGGACGATCACAGCAACCTATAATGTAACTGATGAAGATATCAATGCAGAAAAAGTTACGAATCAAGCGAAAGTAGTTGGTAAGTCTCCGAAAGAAAAAGCAGTAGAAGCGAATTCTGGAACGGAAATCAACAATAGTAATCCTACGATTACACCAGTAGAAGGCGGTGGACCTTTAATTACTAATCCACATATTTATCACAAAGTACAATAATATAATTTAGACTAAAACGACACAAAATATTCAGTTATGAAAAAAAGACTAATACCAGTTGCTCTATTAATGGGGGCTATGTCTGCAAACGCACAGGTGGGAATTGGAACGGCTACTCCTAATAAATCAGCTGAGTTAACAGTTGAAGCTAGTAATCGTGGATTGTTAATTCCGAATGTGTCTTTAAAAGATACAAAAGATACTAAAACAATCACCAATGGAAATATAAACAGTTTATTAGTATTCAATACAACTACTAATACTGCAATCACTCCAGGGTATTACTACTGGTTTGTTGATAAATGGCAACGTTTAACAACAGAAAGTGACATTCCTGCAATTGTGGTGAATAACTTTGAAAATATATTACAAATGGAAGGAGATAAGGTTGAAAACCTTATCAAAAACATAATTAATACTACAGCAGGTAATGTAATTTATGAAGGGGATAAATTATATTATATCGATGACAGTGGGAACAAAGTTGAAATCAACTTTGAAGAAATTGTTAAACAAAACGAAACCGTAACTATTTTAGGTTACGATCCAGCTACAGGAGTAATGACTTATGCTAATGAAGCAGGGAATGCTGTTACTATTGATATCAAAAATGCAGTAAAAACGTTTGAAACAGTTACTTCTATCGCGATTGACCACACAGCGGGTACAATCACCTTTATGGATGAAGCTGGTAATCCAACAGTTTTAGCATTAAAAGATTTAGTGGCAGCACAAGAAACAGTTACTACATTAGTACGTGTTCAACCTGGTAAGTATACGTATACGAATGAAGCTGGAACTGCTGTAGACATCACTGTTATCGGTGATATTATTGAAGTAATCAACAATCAAACAGATACTGATTTATACAATGTATTGAAACAATTGGTGAAAGTTGAACAATCGTTAACTTCATTAGTGTACAATACTACAAATAGACAGCTAGTTTATACAGATGAAAACAATGCAGCTCACAATGTTGATGTAGATGCTCTTGTGAAAGAGAATCAATATGTGACTGAATTACAAGCAGGTAAGAATATTCAAGTGTCGAAAACGACAACGAATAATACCATTACCTATACGTTAGATGTTCCTACGGCAACAAGAGACGTAGCAGGTGTTGTTAAAGCAGGAAGTGGTTTAGACATTGATGCAGACGGAAATTTAACTGTAAATCTTGAAACAGCAGTTAACGCTAAAGACTTAACAGGAAACGAGAAAATCGTTGTTACAGATGGAAAAGGTGCTGTTTTAAAAACAACAAGTTTAGATATCAACGAGTCTAAATTAAGCTTGCAAAACATCGGTGGTGCATTAAATGTAAGCCAGATTCAAGCAGGAAATGCAGGTGATGTACTAATTGTTGATACAAATGGAAACGTAGTATGGTCTGCAAATGATGCTATAACAACCAATGTTTTAGCATTGAACGGAACGGATTTAGTTTCTACTGTTAATGGAGTTTCTTCTACTGTAAGTTTAGTAGATAAATTAGCTACGGAAATGTTCCAAAATGGATCAGTTACAGCTGAAAAATTAGGAGCAGAGGCAGCTGATCAAGGAAAAGTTCCTGTAGTTCAAGCTGACGGTACTGTAGTATACCAAAATATTGCTGCAGCGAATGTAGAAGGAAAAGAACTTTCTTCTGCCAATGAGTTATTAGCTGTGTCTGTAGGAGCAGGTGTTGTTCTAAAAGATGTTCAATTAACGATCAACCAAGATAAATTTGATTTAGCTCAAATTGGAGGAACACTGCAAATTACCCAAATCCAAAAAGGAGCAAATGAAACGATCTTAGTAACCGATGCTGCTGGAAATGTAAGCTGGGTGTCTAAAGATACCGTAGTGAAAGCAAACGAAACCGTAACTGTTTTAGTGAAAAACGCTAACGGTTCGTATACGTACTACAATGAAAACGAAATCAATGCTGATGGAACTCCTAAACAAGGAGCAACAGGTGTAACCATTGATCCAAAAGAAGTAAGCGTATCCTTAAATACAACGACAAATAAATACGAATTTACCAATTCAGTTGGAGCTAAAGTAGGAGAAATCGATGCAAATGCGGGTTCTATCGCTTTTGATAATTCAACGAATGGTTTTACTTCAACAAATGTTCAAAATGCATTAGAAGAACTGAAAGCACAGCTTGATGGTTCAACTGACAGCTTAGTAGACTTAGGAAACGGTAAGTTCCAACACACTACAGTTGATGGAGATGTAGTTGAATTTGATATCAACACAGTAAACGTAGAGAAAGTAGTTGACGCAAACGGAAATACTTCATACATCTTCAAAGATGCAGCAGGAAACGCAATCACAACTATCGCTTT